>NZ_BAAAJE010000051.1:0-706 GCF_039526625.1 Nocardioides aquiterrae | reverse complement strand
GGATCTGGGGCTTCGAGACCAACTTCGGCGGCCTGGCGCACATCGCGCTGGTCAAGGCCAACCAGCTGATGCCCAAGCCCAAGCACCTGACCTGGGAGGAGGCCGCCTCCCCCGGCCTGGTCAACTGCACCGCCTACCGCCAGCTGGTCTCCAAGAACGGCGGCGACATGAAGCAGGGCGACAACGTGCTGATCTGGGGCGCCTCGGGCGGCCTGGGCGGGTTCGCCACCCAGTACGCGCTCAACGGCGGCGCCACCCCCGTGTGCGTGGTCTCCAGCGAGGACAAGGCCGAGATCTGCCGGTCCATGGGCGCGGAGCTGGTGATCAACCGCAGCGAGGAGGACTACCGGTTCTGGAAGGACGAACGCACCCAGGACCCCAAGGAGTGGAAGCGGTTCGGCGCCAAGATCCGTGAGCTGACCGGCGGCGAGGACATCGACATCGTCTTCGAGCACCCCGGCCGCGAGACCTTCGGCGCCAGCGTCTACGTGACCCGCAAGGGCGGCACGATCACCACCTGCGCCTCGACCAGCGGCTACATGCACGAGTACGACAACCGATACCTGTGGATGAACCTCAAGCGGATCATCTCCAGCCACTTCGCCAACTACCGCGAGTCCTGGGAGGCCAACCGCCTCATCGCCAAGGGCAAGATCCACCCCACCCTGTCCCAGACCTACTCCCTCGACGAGGTCGGACAGGCCGC
>NZ_BAAAJE010000049.1:0-549 GCF_039526625.1 Nocardioides aquiterrae | reverse complement strand
TTCACCATCCCCACCTTCCACGGTGCTGCCCTGCGCAAGATCATCGCGGCGATCATGGCGGCCAAGCACCAGACCGCCACCAAGGGCGCCGGCGCCGCCGCCGAGCGCCGGCCCACGCCCGAGGCGATGGGGCAGGCGTTCTGCGAGTTCATCGAGCGCTACCCCGTCGACCGGGTCCCACACACCGGTGGGGTGTCGGCGACCGTGGTGGTGCTGATGGACCTCGACGTCCTCCTCGGCCGGCTCGAGAAGGCCTGCGTGCTCGACACCGGGGAGAAGATCTCACCGGGAGAGGCCCGGCGGCTGGCGTGCGAGGCCGGGATCATCCCCGTCGTCCTGGGCGGGGACTCCCAACCCCTCGACGTCGGCCGGAAGCGGCGGTACTTCACCGAGGCCCAACGCATCGCCATGCTGGTCCGCGACCGGGGCTGCCGCGCCGAGGGCTGCGACCGCACCAGCGGCCTGCACGCCCACCACAAGCAACGCTGGACCGACGGCGGCAACACCGACCTCGCCGACGGCGTCTCCCTGTGCCACTGGCACCACAAC
>NZ_BAAAJE010000048.1:0-782 GCF_039526625.1 Nocardioides aquiterrae | reverse complement strand
GGGGCCGGTGGTGGTTGTACTGGTGCAGCCATCCTGCCAGTGCGGCTCGGCGGGTGTTCTCGGAGCGGTAGAGCTTCTTGTAGGCCCAGCCGTCGGTCAGGGTGCGGTGGAAGCGTTCGACCTTGCCGTTGGTCTGGGGTCGGTAGGGCCGGGTCCGCTTGGCGGTGATGCCGAGCTCGGCGCAGGTGTCGCGCCACAGGAAGGACTTGTAGGCGCTGCCGTTGTCGGACAGCACGCGTTCGACCGTGATGCCGCGGTCGGCGAACCAGGCCACCGCGCGGTGCAGGACCGCGACGGCGGTGACAGCGGCCTCGTCGTCGTGGCATTCGGCGTAGGCGATGCGGGTGTAGTCGTCGATGACGGTGTGTACGAAACAGGTGCCGACCTTGGGGTGGTACTTACGGGCTTTGAGTCCGGTCCGGTCGCGGGTGGCCTGCCGGTTGTGGTCGCCCTGCTGCTTGCCCAGGTAGCGCCATCCGCCGCCGTCGGGGACGTTGCCGAGCTTCTTGACGTCGACGTGGATCAGCTCCCCGGGCCGGGTGCGCTCGTAGCGGCGGACTGGCTCGCCGGTGACCCGGTCGACGTGGGTCAGCCGGTTGAGCCGGCACCGGACCAGCACCGCGTGCACGGTCGAGGCGGGCATTGCCAGCTTCGCGGCGATCGGGACCGGACCCAGTCGCTGCTTCCAGCGCAGGTGCACGATCTTGCGGACCACCGGCGCCGGAGTCTTGGCGTGCTGGGTGTGCCGGGCCGAGGACCGGTCGGTCATCCCGGCTGGCCCT
>NZ_BAAAJE010000047.1:0-1205 GCF_039526625.1 Nocardioides aquiterrae | reverse complement strand
CACCTGAGGTTGGTCGTCACGATCAGGGATGGCCAGAGATGGGGTTGCCGTGGATGCTGCGGTGGCGGCAGCGGTTGCTGCGTACGTCGCGCCGGGTCCGAAGCAGAACGTGTCCGCGATCTGTCGTGAGCTGGGAGTGAGCCGCAAGACGTTCTACAAGTACGTGCACAGGTTCCACGCGCTGGGCGTCGAGGGGTTCTATCCCCAGTCGCGTCGTCCGCGACGCTCACCGACGAAGCTGCCTGCCGAGCTCGAGGACGTGCTGGTCGCGATCCGCAAGAGCGAGGCCGACGGGGGTTGGGACTACGGCGCGGAGGCGGTGTTGATGCGGTTGGAGGAACAGCTCGCGGCCGGGACATCGACGTGGCCCGCCGAACGCCGGTTGCCGGCCCGGTCCACGGTCAACCAGGTCTTCGATCAACGTGGCCAGTTGGTCAAGGTGCCGCAACGCAAGCCGCGGCGTCGCATCCGGCGCTTCGAGCGCAGCGAGGTCAACGCGCTGTGGCAGTTCGACGGGTTCGAGTACACCCTGGCCACCGGCGAGACGGTCGTGGTGCTGCAGTTGATCGACGACTGCTCCCGCACCGACCTGGCCCTGCAGGCCGCGGTGTCGGAGAACGGCAGCGATATCTGGGCGACCTTCTGTCTGGCGGTGGAGCGCTACGGCCTGCCGGTCCAGCTGCTCACCGACAACGGATCAGCGTTCTCCGGCAAGCGCCGCGGCTGGACCAGCGTCTTCGAGCGGAACCTGGCCGACCTGGGCGTGCAGGCGATCAGCTCGCGGATCTCACATCCCCAGACCTGCGGGAAGAACGAGCGAGCCCACCAGCGGCCCCAGAAGTGGCTTCGACGCCGCCCCGCCGCACGCGACATCGCCGAACTCCAGCCGTTGCTCGACCAGTACCGCCACGGCTACAACAACCGCCGCAACGCAGTGCTCGGCAAGCTCACCCCGCACCAGCGCTTCGACCTCGGCCCGCTGGCCACCGTGCCCGACCTACCCCCCGCGATCACCACCCTGACCCGTCACACCGTGACCGCCACCGGATCGATCGGCCTCGACGGATGTCTCCTCGGCC
Source organism: Nocardioides aquiterrae (assembly GCF_039526625.1). Classification (NCBI taxonomy): domain Bacteria; kingdom Bacillati; phylum Actinomycetota; class Actinomycetes; order Propionibacteriales; family Nocardioidaceae; genus Nocardioides; species Nocardioides aquiterrae. The sequence goes on along the minus strand of NZ_BAAAJE010000047.1, from coordinate 126 downwards.
TCGGGAGAAAGCACGCCGGTCACCAGGTCACGGTGTTCCGCACCGGCGCCTTCGCCGCGGTATTCGACGGCGACCACCTCGTCCGCAGCCTCACCCTCGACTACAACCGCCGCTACCAACCCCAAG
>NZ_BAAAJE010000046.1:0-3040 GCF_039526625.1 Nocardioides aquiterrae | reverse complement strand
GTACACCTCCGGCCTATCAACCCAGTGTTCTGCTGGGGGCCTTACCCCCTCGAGGGGGTGGGAAACCTCATCTTGAAACGTGCTTCCCGCTTAGATGCATTCAGCGGTTATCACTTCCGAACGTAGCTAACCAGCCGTGCCCCTGGCGGGACAACTGGCACACCAGAGGTTCGTCCATCCCGGTCCTCTCGTACTAGGGACAGCCTTTCTCAAGTTTCCTGCGCGCGCGGCGGATAGGGACCGAACTGTCTCACGACGTTCTAAACCCAGCTCGCGTGCCGCTTTAATGGGCGAACAGCCCAACCCTTGGGACCTACTCCAGCCCCAGGATGCGACGAGCCGACATCGAGGTGCCAAACCATCCCGTCGATATGGACTCTTGGGGAAGATCAGCCTGTTATCCCCGGGGTACCTTTTATCCGTTGAGCGACCACGCTTCCACATGCCGTGGCCGGATCACTAGTTCCGACTTTCGTCCCTGCTCGACATGTCTGTCTCACAGTCAAGCTCCCTTGTGCACTTACACTCGCCACCTGATTGCCAACCAGGCTGAGGGAACCTTTGAGCGCCTCCGTTACATTTTAGGAGGCAACCGCCCCAGTTAAACTACCCATCAGGCACTGTCCCTGATCCGGATAACGGACCTAGGTTAGACATCTAGTACGACCAGAGTGGTATTTCAACGATGACTCCACAACCACTGGCGTGGCTGCTTCACAGTCTCCCACCTATCCTACACAAGCCGAACCAAACACCAATACCAAACTATAGTAAAGGTCCCGGGGTCTTTCCGTCCTGCCGCGCGTAACGAGCATCTTTACTCGTAGTGCAATTTCGCCGAGTCCACGGTTGAGACAGCGCCCAAGTCGTTACTCCATTCGTGCAGGTCGGAACTTACCCGACAAGGAATTTCGCTACCTTAGGATGGTTATAGTTACCACCGCCGTTTACTGGGGCTTAAGTTCTCCGCTTCGGTGTTACCACCTAACAGGTCCCCTTAACCTTCCAGCACCGGGCAGGAGTCAGTCCGTATACATCGTCTTACAACTTCGCACGGACCTGTGTTTTTAGTAAACAGTCGCTTGGGCCTGGTCTCTGCGGCCATCACCGCTTCCCCGCGCAAGGCGGTTCACGGATCCGGCCCCCCTTCTCCCGAAGTTACGGGGGCATTTTGCCGAGTTCCTTAACCATGGTTCGCTCGATCGCCTTGGTATTCTCTACCTGATCACCTGAGTCGGTTTGGGGTACGGGCGGCGCGTAGCTCGCTAGAGGTTTTTCTCGACAGCATAGGATCACCCACTTCACCCATACGGGCTCGGCGTCACATCTCAGGGCCGTGCTCGAAGCACAGCGATCCGGATTTGCCTGGACCGCCCCCTACCTGCTTACCCGTGGACAACCATCGCCACGGTTGGGCTACCTTCCTGCGTCACCCCATCGCTTGACTACTACCAGATCGGGTCCCACGCTCCACATGCACGCCTCACCCCGAAGGGATCGGTCACACATGCTTTGGGTGGTTAGCATCACCGGGTTCGTCATGGGCGCTACTTTGCCGGTACGGGAATATCAACCCGTTGTCCATCGACTACGCCTGTCGGCCTCGCCTTAGGTCCCGACTTACCCAGGGCAGATTAGCTTGACCCTGGAACCCTTGATCATTCGGCGCACGTGTTTCTCACACGTGATTCGCTACTCATGCCTGCATTCTCACTCGTGTCGCATCCACCCCTGGATCACTCCGGGACTTCACTCGCGACACGACGCTCCCCTACCCATCCACACACCCGTTGGGGCTTCTCCACACAAGGTGGGCGTGAATGCCATAGCTTCGGCGGATGACTTGAGCCCCGCTACATTGTCGGCGCGGAATCACTTGACCAGTGAGCTATTACGCACTCTTTCAAGGGTGGCTGCTTCCAAGCCAACCTCCTGGTTGTCACTGCGACTCCACATCCTTTTCCACTTAGTCACCGCTTAGGGGCCTTAGCTGATGGTCTGGGCTGTTTCCCTCTCGACTACGGAGCTTATCCCCCGCAGTCTCACTGCTGCGCTCTCACTTACCGGCATTCGGAGTTTGGCTAACGTCAGTAACCTGGTAGGGCCCATCGGCTATCCAGTGCTCTACCTCCGGCAAGAAACACACAACGCTGCACCTAAATGCATTTCGGGGAGAACCAGCTATCACGGAGTTTGATTGGCCTTTCACCCCTATCCACAGGTCATCCCCTCAGTTTTCAACCTAAGTGGGTTCGGTCCTCCACGCGGTCTTACCCGCGCTTCAACCTGCCCATGGATAGATCACTCCGCTTCGGGTCTTGATCGTGCTACTCAACCGCCCTATTCGGACTCGCTTTCGCTACGGCTCCCCCACACGGGTTAACCTCGCAACACAACGCAAACTCGCAGGCTCATTCTTCAAAAGGCACGCCGTCACCCCAACACCCACAAGGGGCAGCCGGGCTCCGACGGATTGTAGGCACACGGTTTCAGGTACTATTTCACTCCCCGCCAGGGGTACTTTTCACCTTTCCCTCACGGTACTTGTCCGCTATCGGTCATCAAGGAGTATTTAGGCTTAACGGGTGGTCCCGCCAGATTCACACGGAATTTCAGGAGTTCCGTGTTACTTGGGAACACACTCCAGAGTCGCGCACTTACACTTACGGGGCTATCACCCTCTACGGCGCCGCTTTCCAACGGACTTCAACTTCACACACGATTTCTCACTCTGCTCACCGCCGGCAGACAGTGAAGAATGGTCCCACAACCCCCCATACGCAACCCCTGCCGGGTATCACACGCATGAGGTTTAGCCTGATCCGATTTCGCTCGCCACTACTCTCGGAATCACTATTGTTTTCTCTTCCTGTGGGTACTGAGATGTTTCACTTCCCCACGTTCCCTCCACACACCCTATACATTCAGGCGCGGGTAACTGGACATGACTCCAGCTGGGTTCCCCCATTCGGACACCCCCGGATCACAGCTCGGTTGCCAACTCCCCAGGGCTTATCGCAGGCTCCTACGTCCTTCATCG
>NZ_BAAAJE010000045.1:0-763 GCF_039526625.1 Nocardioides aquiterrae | reverse complement strand
GTAGTGGGCGTCCTCGAACTCCGCGGGGCTGATCATCCCAAGGGAGCCGTGCAGGCGCCGGTTGTTGTACCAGTCGACCCAGCCGGCGGTGGCGTACTCGACGTCGGCGAGGGTCTTGTAGGGCCCGTCGTGGAAGACCGTGGTGCGGATGCACTCGGTCTTGTAGAGCCCGTTGATGGTCTCCATCAGGGCGTTGTCGTAGGCGTCGCCGACCGATCCGATCGAGGGCTGGATGCCCTCGAGTTCGAGGTGCTCGGTGAACCGGATCGAGGTGTACTGACTGCCGGCGTCGGAGTGGTGGATCAGCTCCGAGGCGGTCACGGGGTGGCCCTCGTGGTCGCGTTGCCAGATCGCCATCCGCAGCGGCGTCATCACCAGGTCGGTGACCTTCGACGTCGAGGCGTGCCAGGCCACGATGCGCTGGGCGTAGACGTCGAGGATGAACGCCACGTAGACGAACCCGGCCCAGGTGCGCACATAGGTGAAGTCGGTGACCCAGACCCGGTTCGGGGCCGGGGCGGTGAAGTCCCGGTCCAGCAGGTCACCGGCCCGCTTCCCGTCCTTGGCCGCGATGGTGGTGCGGACCTTCTTGGCCCGCCGCACGCCTTCCAGCCCCAGGGCGCGCATCGCCCGGTCCACCGCCCCCGAGGAGGCGTCCGGGACCGCGGTGCGACGCACATAGGCGGTCATCTTGCGGCGCCCGTAGAGCCCCTCGGGGGCCAGCACCCGCTGCCCGCGGGCGTTGGTGGTCCAGGCGATGTCG
>NZ_BAAAJE010000044.1:0-740 GCF_039526625.1 Nocardioides aquiterrae | reverse complement strand
CCGGCGTACCCCATCATCAGCGTCATCCGGTCGAGCTGGCACTCCTCGGGCATCGCCGGCCTGATGACGTCCTCGGACGCGTCGACGATCTGGAGGAAGTCGATCCCGGTCTCCCAACCGAGCTTGTCGCAGACGCCGACGAACGCCTCGAGCGGGGTGTTGCCGGCGCCGGCGCCGAAGCGGCGCACCGAGCCGTCGATCTGGGTCGCGCCCGCCCGGGCGGCGATGATCGTGTTCGCGACGCCGAGGCCGAGGTTCTCGTGGCCGTGGAACCCGACATCGGCCTGGTCGCCGATCTCCGCGACGATCGCGGACACCCGGTCCGCGGTCTGCTCCATGATCAGCGCCCCGGCCGAGTCCACGACGTACACGCACTGGCAGCCGGCGTCGACCATGATCCGCGCCTGCTTGGCCAGCACCTCCGGCGGCTGGGTGTGGCTCATCATCAGGAAGCCGACCGTCTCCAGGCCCAGCTCGCGGGCCAGCCCGAAGTGCTGGACCGAGACGTCCGCCTCGGTGCAGTGGGTGGCGATCCGGCAGATCTGCCCGCCGTTGTCCTGCGCCGCGCGGATGTCGTCCTTGGTGCCGACGCCGGGGAGCATGAGGAACGCGATCTTCGCGCGCTTCGCGGTCTCGGCCGCGATCCGGATCAGCTCCTGTTCCCACGTCGTGGAGAAGCCGTAGTTGAACGACGAGCCGCCGAGGCCGTCGCCGTGGGTCACCTCGATGACGGGTACGCC
>NZ_BAAAJE010000043.1:0-5362 GCF_039526625.1 Nocardioides aquiterrae | reverse complement strand
ATACCGCACGGGACTTCACACAACGTCGATGCCAGCGCGTCACAAGACGGGCGACGGTCCGAGGACCGAAGGACTACTGCATCTACACTGATTAGAACACCTGTTCGATCCAATGTCAACCCCCGCTTTGCCCGAATTCAGGCACGCTGCGGTCGTCTTCCGGCGAGACCGGCTCATCTCCAAGAACTCCGCAGCGGTCGACGAGGGAATGTCGAGCGAACTGTCGCCGTGGCCTGCCGCAACGGCTGTGGCACCGCCGGCGGCAGAGACCCGCAACCCGTCAGCGCCTTGTCGCAGTTCGTGACTCGCAGCACTTCGCCGCGTTAGCACGGGTACTAGAACCGTACCCGTCAACGCCAAGAGGCTCAGCCATCCGCCGCATTTCTACCGCGCCCACGTGACGACGTCCGGGGCGCTGCTGTCGATCAACTCGCAACTTGACCTCGACGTCGAAGGTAGATCATGAGCGCCGAAAGCGTGAAGGCGTCTTCGATCTCGCCTTCGTCAACCAAAGTGAGCATCTCGTCCAGGGTAACCCACTGCGTCGCGGCCACCTCGTCCCGATCGGTGGGTGCAGACACCACAGCGACGTGGGCCAACAAGACAGCAACCCGACTGCTCTGCAGGCCCGAGTCCGGGGTCACATGACCGAGCAGCTCGAATGAGCTCGCGGTTGCGCCGAGCTCTTCGAAGAGTTCCGTGTGAGCACTGGTTTCGACATCCCCGTCGATTGAGAAGCCGCGCGCAAATGCCCACTGGAAGCGCGCGATGGGATAGCGAAAGTTAAACACCAAGCCTAGTCGATCATTATGAATCGGTACCAGCACGACCCCAGGATGTCCACCGGATGCCTCGATGCGAAGGTAAGTGCCACTGCGACCCGAAGGAAAGAGCACCTTGTCATCGAATACGGTCACGAACTCATTTCGATACGCGACTCGTTCTTCGACCCTCTCGATCTTTCTCATTGGCCATTCCTTCGGGATCCGACCAGTTTGCCGAGCGCACCGTGTCTCAACTCGAGTTGCCGTTGACTCTGTACGGCTTTCCAGATGCGTGCACCCACGGTGGGGACGGACGCCGACAGACCTAGCCACGGGTTGAAGACCGCTAGCAGCGCGGGGGATCCCGTCGCTATGACGTCCCACGTCAGACCCTTGGCCTCAATCCAGACACCCGACTCACTGTTCTCGACTCGCGCAATGCCGTCTAGCGCCCTGGCCATCAACCGCGTGTGGTGGTGCACCGCGCGGTTACGAGCAGAATCGCTGCCTGTGGCCGCCTCATTTAGGCGGCGTAGCGAATCCACCCACCTCTTACTTTCTCGCGCTGCGAGCACCTCGGCGAACGCCCCTTCGGTTAGCAGCGAGGGAATGATCTCCATGGCGCTGTCGAGGCTCGGCTTGTCGAAGGCGATCTCGAACGCACCGCCTGATCGGTCCTCCGCCTCACGTTCCTCGAGAGCCTCTAGTTGGACCTCACCTTCGGGCTCAACTTCCTCCCACGGCCCCACTCTCGTGCTGTAGGTCGCGGATGTCCGCCCAATCGAGTCGATGACGGTCCTGTTGTAGAGCGTGTCAATGACCTCGAGTATCTGGTTCATGAGTCGAGCGTCGTCGACGATGTCGCGAGCCGACTCCTCGCCTGCCCTGCCGGTCCATGACTCTCGGCTGTGGACGCGACTCCGGCTCTGAAATGGATGAGGGTCCGGGCTGAGATTGAGGAGTCGAACTAGCTGTTCGGCCGTCTGACTGGCCGGGCTGCCGGATTCGCCGCGCACGGATTCGCGGGTGATGAACTGCCGTACCCCGTCCTCTAGCGATATGCCGGCCGACGGGCGAGGCTGGACGACCCGGCGCTCATCTCCACTTTGGGCTGTGCGGAAGTAATCCCACGTGGCGGCGAACAGCTCCGAGCGCCAGTCGGGAATCCACTCGAGCGGATTAACAGGTAGGCCTCTCGCTATTGTGCCTCGAGGCCACGCGCCTCGTCGGTACGCGACAAATCTGGATAGAGACTGCTCGTCCAGCTCGCGTCGTTCACCTTGTTGAACATAGATGCGGCCGCATCCACAAAGCGTTGTGCCTTGAAGAGGTGTAGCCGCACCGGGCGCGGACGCATGAGGTCGTTCGCGAGTCCCGCAGCCGACTCTGCAGCGGCGACGGTGCGTACGAGGTTCTGGCAGGCGAACGAATCGAGCGCAAATGACTGCGGGACCACAATGTCTCTTCCAAACGCCAGAGCCACAAGCGCCTCGCAGCGCGCGGCTGCGGCTTGCTCAGCCTGTTCTTGACTGATCCCGTGGACGCGGTCGCCGATTGCGCGAACCGGTGCGCGAACTGAGTCCAGAGACTCCAGGTAGTGGGTGGGTCTCATGTGCTCACCCCGTCCCCCGGGCCACCCGGCAATTCGCGCTCGCTGTCGGTGCAGCGAGCCTACAGGGACAGGTTAGGGGCGGCCGGCACGCTGGAAGGACAACTTGACGACCTCCTGGCTTCACCCGAAATGGACTCCGGGCCACGTGCATCTGGCGCCGCGGACCCCAACGCGAGAGAGTGCAAGCGACATGAGTCATCGCGCCGCCTGACGGCACCGGCCCAGCTGCCGGGTCTGTGAAGGTCGGACGCTCCTGCAGCGATAACCCCCGGCTGACGTGCGGATCGTCGAGTGGATGAGCGCGACAACAACGAGGAGTTCCCCGACCCTCGGCTCCGGCGTACCCGCGCAGAAGCGGGGAGTCATGGACCCAACCCTGGACCGACACGTACGTCGAGGACTCGTCGTCGACGAGTGCAACGACTCCCACCGACCCCTCAGGCCCTGTGATCGCCCCGGCCTCCGCCGTCCGGGCGCGACCGGCGCAGTAGCCCCACCGCCCGGCGGCGTTGCCTCGTCAGCCACGGAGGCAGCCGCTCGGGGCGCCACGCCGACTTGCGCCTCCGGGGACGCTCGACGAGCCGGCCTCCCTCGGCGCTGAGGATGTTGTCCACGGGAATGGCGTCCGGGCCGGTCTCCCCCACGTCGGGTTTGCCCGGCTCCGGGTACCCCGCGACGGCGTCCTCGGGCTGGATCGGTGTGGGCTGGCCGCGCAGGTTCGCCACCTCGGAGACTTCTCCCTCTGGCTCTCCGCCGCGGGGCTTCTCGCTCATGGCTCTCCCTCGGGTCGGCGACGGAGCCCGGTACCCGAATCCGACCTTCCCACGCGGCGTCCTTCCTCCCAGGCGGACGTCAGTGCGCGTAGGCGGTCGGCCAGGCCCTCGATGGCCCCGGCGGGAGCTTCGGCGAGGAGGGCGTCCTCGAAGGCGAGCTGGGCGGGAACCACCTCGTCCACGAGCGCGGCCCCTGCGTCCGTGAGGACGAGCAGGGACGAGCGGCCGTCGGCCGGGTTCGTCGACCGGCTCAGCAGGCCCCGAGCCTGAAGGGCGTTCAGGCGCATGGTGATCGCGGAGCGCGGGGCCAACAGCGTCTGGGCCAGCGACGTCGGACTCGGGGGTTCGTCCGAACGGCGCACGGCGGACAGCACGTCCAGCTCCCCGCGGGTGAGCCCGTAGCCGGCGAGGAAGGCGTCGCTGGCGTCGAGGATGAGGCGGGACGCGCGCAGCAGCCGGTGGATCACCCCGAGGCTGGCGAAGTCCAGGTCCGGGCGCAGGCGGGCCCAGTCGCGCTGCATCCGGTCCACCACGTCGCCACCAGCGGGCCTGCCGTCTGCGTCCCGGTCCATCCGGATCCTCCTGTCCCATCCGCCACGGTCGGAAACCAAACTAGTTCATGACTGTAGTAACCTGCAGAGGTACTTCAGTCATGTAGCACTGACCCGACCAACGCGGAGCGACGATGACCCAGGCCACCCCGCCGCGGTCCTGGTGGGCGGCGGTCTTCGACCTGGGCCCCCACGCCGGCGCGCACTGGACCGCGCTGCGCGCCAGCGTGGCGATCCTCGTGCCGCTGATGGCGTGTCGGGCGTCCGGTCGCGGCGAGCTGCTGCTGTATGCGGCGATCGGGGCCTTCGCCGCGCTGTACGGCCGGCACGAGCCGGCTCGGGCCCGCCTGACCATGCAGGCCCAGGTGAGCGCCGTCCTGGTGGTCGGCGTCGCCGTCGGCGCCCTGGTGGCGACCACCCCGTTGCGGCTCTGGCTGCTCATCCCGATCGGGGCCGCCTGGGCCGGCGTCGCGGTGCTGCTGTCCGAGTGGGGGCGATGGCATCCGGCCGGAGCGCTCAACCCGGTCTTCGCCCTCACCGCCTCGGCCACGGTCCCGATCCCGCTGAGCACGGTGCCCGCAGCCGCCCTCACCGCAGCGGGCGCGGCCGCGTTCGCCCTGCTGCTCGCCCTCCCGGAGTGCAGTGCCCGCGACGGCGGTGAACCGACGCTGCACCGACGGGCGGGACGCGGCCTGCGCCCGCCCGACCCGGTGGGCCGCCACGTCGCCCGCCACGTCGCCCGCTATGTGCTCGGTATCGGCGCCGCGGGCGTCGCCGTGGCGACCAGCGGTATCGGTCACCCGTACTGGACCTTCGTCACGGCAGCCGTGCCGATGTCCGCACCCGACCTGCACGCCCGCCTGGCGCGCGCGGCCCAGCGGGTGATCGGCACGGCCACCGGCCTCGGCGTCGCAGCCCTCGTCCTGGCCGCTCACCCCGCGGGTTATGCCGCGATCCTGGTGATCGCCGCGCTCCAGGCGTGCACCGAGCTGACCACCGGGCGCAACTACAGCCTCGGCCTGGTCTTCTTCACCCCGATGGCCCTCGTGCTCGGCGACCTCATGCTGCCCGCCTCGATCGGCACCCTCCTCGCTCAGCGCGCCGTCGAGACCGTCATCGGCCTCGCCATCGCCCTGGCGGCCACCCTCGTCACCCACGAACGGCGCAGCCCCACGACCCGGACCCCGCCGCTGCTCACCGTTCCCGTCACCGGCGACACGCGGTCGTCAGCGACGTCGGACCGGACCCGGTGACCACTACCGTGTCGTGATGTGACGACCTTCGACCCGGCCCGAGGCGCGGGCCCGACCGCGGCGTCGTGCATCCCGAACCGCGGCGGGCTCCCGCCGTGCGACAGCTGCGGCGCTCCCATGCGGTGGGAGACCTCGCACCAGCGCTGCGACCGGTGCGGGCACATCGTCCCCTGCTGCGAAGGCGCCCCCCTGGCCTGACCGGCTGGAGGACCCCGGACCGGTTACGCCGTGCCGGCGTCCGCTCGGAGCTTCTCCTGCTCGGCCTTGAGCAGCAGCGCGATGTCGATGAGCTGGTCCTCCTGCCCGCCGATCAGCTTGCGGCGGCCGGCCTCGAGCAGGATCTGGGCCCCGGAGACGCCGTACCGGTCGGCGGCGTTGCCGGCATGCTTCAGGAAGCTCGAGTAGACGC
>NZ_BAAAJE010000042.1:0-1147 GCF_039526625.1 Nocardioides aquiterrae | reverse complement strand
CCGTGGTTGCGGTCGACATGGCAGCGAACGGGGACGGCGGGTGGGTGGTTGCGGCCGGCGCCCGGGTCACCGTTGGTCGAGCTTGTCGAGACCCCGGACGGCGAACGGCGAGCCGTCGACTGGGAGCACCTCGCCGCGGCTTCGGGATGCGACCGATAGGCAGCGAACGGAGACGGCGGGTGGGTGGTTGCGGCCGGCGCCCGGCTCACCGTTGGTCGAGCTTGTCGAGACCCCGGACGGCGAACGCTGAGCTGTCGACTGACAGCACCTCGCCGCGGCTTCGGGATGCGACCGATAGGCAGCGAATGGGGACGCTGAGCGCGTGGTTGCGGCCGGCGCCCGGCTCGCCGGTTCGCGCGGGCCCGGTGGTTGAGGTGCGAGCGAAGCGAGCCTCGAAACCACCACCCGAATCCAGCCGAGATTTTACCTTCTGATTTTCGGGAAGATGCCCAGAACCCTGTGGATAAAGGGCTTCTGGGCACTTCCACTGTCGGTGGCGGGTGCTTGAGTAGTCCCATGACAGCGATGGCCACACCCCGGCACCGGGTGTCGGCTGCGACCGCGCAGATGCGGGCCGCGGCCGACGCGGTGACCGATGCGTCGGTGTGGTCCATGGACGCTCAGGAGACGGCGTCGACGCTGGTGGAGATCAGCCGACTGGAAGCCCAGGTCGCCGAGCTCAAGGCCCGAGTCGCGGCGCACGCCGACGAGCTGCATGTCGGTCAGGAGAAGGGGGCGTCGTCGGCGGCGGCGTGGCTGGCGCACGAGACGAAGACGACCCCGGGTGCTGCTCATGGGGCGGTGCGGTTGGGCCGGGACCTGGAGGCCCATCCCGCGACCAGGGATGCGCTGGCCGCCGGCAGGATCCACACCGATCAGGCGCGGGTGATCGTCCGGTGGGTCGAGGACCTGCCCGACACGGTCCCGGCGGAGAAGGTCACCGAGGCGGAGGCGTTCCTGCTCGAGCAGGCCCGGCATCACGACGCGAAGGCTCTGAACCGGCTCGGGCGCCGGTTGTTCGAGGTGATCGCCCCCGAGGAGGCCGACGCCCGCGAAGCAGCCCTCCTCGCCAGAGAGGAAGAAGCGGCCGCGAAGGCGTGCTCGCTCAGGATGCGCGACGACGGCCGCGGCAAGACCCACGGCGAGT
>NZ_BAAAJE010000041.1:0-20696 GCF_039526625.1 Nocardioides aquiterrae | reverse complement strand
TTCGGCATGACATGCATCCTTCCAACTCAAAAGGATGCGGCATCAAACCTGGGGCGCTTCATACACCTGGACCGGACCCCACCAACGCCGATACCGCGTCGACCAGAACGGCACGACCCCGCTGCCCGACCCGATCGGGCACTAGGTCCCTACTGCGGATACGGGCGCGCCCGGACGCTGGAAGCAGAGGACCCGCAAGGGAGGCTCTGTCATGCAGTGGGACATGGGACTGGAAGGACTGGCCCTGCTCGCCGCGATCTCGCTCGGCTTCGCCGTGGGCGCCGGGCTGCTCGTCGGTGGCGGCCGGGTGCACCGGCTGTGGGCGGTGCTGACCGACACGGTCGTCTGCTTCGGCGTCGGGCTGCTCACCAGCGAGGGCATCTTCGGGTGGGCCACGGAGGAGGACCTCCAGCCGAACGTCGACGGGCTCTCCCGCGGCGAGGTGCTGCTGTCCAGCCTGCTCACCACCGTGGCGGTCGTGCTCGTGATGCGGTACGTCGCCCGCCGGGCGCACGGTCCGCGCGTCCACGGCGGCCGGCACCTGATCGGCCGGCACCGCGGGCAGTACTCTTGAGCCGCGGATGGGCTGGCCGGGCGACCGCGTCGCTCCCCTCGGGGAGCGCCGAGGAAGGTCCGGGCTCCACAGGGCAAGGTGGTGGGTAACACCCACCCGGGGCAACCCGCGGGACAGTGCCACAGAGAACAAACCGCCCCTCCCGCCTCGGCGAGAGGGGTAAGGGTGAAACGGCGGTGTAAGAGACCACCAGCGCCCGGGGCGACCCGGGCGGCTCGGCAAACCCCACCTGGAGCAAGGTCAAGAAGTCCGGTGCTCGCACCGGACGCGCGCACGTTCGAGGGCGGCCCGCCCGAGTGCGCGGGTAGACCGCTGGAGGCGGCCGGCAACGGTCGTCGTAGATGGATGGTCGCCACGCTTCGGCGTACAGAACCCGGCCTATAGGCCAGCCCATCCGCACTAGGCCCTCTGACCAGGTCCGTTGTGTTTAGGAGAGCACAGTAGTCCGTCGAGAGTCCGTCAGCGGTCCGAGCACGCTTTCGATGGCATCCCGGGTCCGGTCGTCACTGTCCGGCCTGAGGTGGCTGTAGGTGTCCAGCGTCTCTGCGGCGGAGGCGTGCCCGAGACGTGCCTGGACGGAGCCCGCCGACAGGCCGAGCGCTTTTCGACCAACCACATCTGCGGAGACAGAACCTGGCCGAGGTCTTCTTTCCCCACCCGCCGCGAGGCGCGCTCTCACTGCGCGGCGTCCACCATCCGTTGTACTTGAGCGATTGCCTGACTGTCCTCATGTGCTCCCGCAGCGAGAGCCGCGCCAACCCATGCCGGACCCTTTGTAACTCCAAGCGCTGGAGCCAAGCGTTCCAACTCGCCTTCCCTCACGCAACAGATACCGAGGGCGTCGAGTTGAGCGACGAGTTGCTCGGCTGCCGCCGCGCTCTGGCCCGCGAAGGTTGCCATCCCGAATCGCTTCAATTTCTTGAACTCGGTCTGGCTCGTTCTGAGGGCTGGCCGAAGAGCTACCTTCTTTTCCTCGGTCCATGCTTCGTCATGCTGTCCCGACAACGCGACCTCAACGGCCTTCAGCACTTCGCCGCAGGTTGCCTCCACCTTCTTGCTCTTCAGCGGCTCGACGGCTACGTCGTAGTTCCGCTCCAGCTCAGACCAGTCCCCTCCGAACACTTCTACGAGGCGCCTGATCTTCGTCTTGTCGTCCAGGATGTCGAGATCGGGACATGCCACGACGCGCACACTCACTGCACGCAGCGATCGAGCGATCTTCGCCATCCCGTCCTTTCCACCAGCAGGCACGAACAGGATCTCGCTGGGTGGGATCGGAAGGGTCTGCTTGGCGTTGAGCGAATCGAGAGCCGCCGCGTAGAAGCGACAGTCGGGATCAGCTTCGGCAATCACGACGACGCGATGAAACAACCCGTCCAACACGTTCGAGTAGCGCATCACCGGATCCGTCCACAGACCGGCAACCTCGTCCTCTGCCAGAGAATGCGCCGTCGTGGCATCGCCGCTTCGATCGAGCCGAATCACCGACACTGGGGCGTCTGCCGCGAGCAATCCCGCCAATAGATTGCGGTCGTGCGTCGCTAGAACGACTTGGATCTGCCGCTCGCGGGCCAACGTCGCGAGCGTCTTGCCAAGTTGATGCGCCTGTGGCGGATGGAGGAACGCTTCCGGTTCATCGATCACGACGATGGGATATGTCGCGGCTATGACAGGCAACAACAAGCCGATAAGGCTCTTCATCCCGTCGCCTTGGTCAGCGAGGAGAGGCAGCGCAGCTAGGGCGTCTCGATATTGCTTCGTAATCGCATCGATCGGTGGGGCTGGCTTGTCCGGCACACCGACCCTAAGGAAGGTGTTCCCGGAGAGACGATCGAGAGTCAGGGACTGCCTGAAGACTTCCTTGCTCACTTCGTCCACGCGCTTGAGGAGTTCTGCATCGTCTTGAAGCACGTGGATGGGGTGGATGGGCGGCGAGCCGATGTTGTCCCGCTGCGGTGCCGGCGCAACCATGCCCCCACGAGCCATCGGGGTGGAGTAGTGCACCATGAAGCCGCTAAGAGGTCCCATTCGATCGCCTTGCCCCCAGTAGTGCGGCAGGCTGTTCGGAGGTAGCGGTTGGTTACTGGCCAGCCGCACGAATCCCTCTTGCGGGCCGACCACGAGGTGCGCGTTCTCGTACAGCCAAGCGCGGAGATCCTCGACTGAACCGTCTGTCTGAAGCGACAGACCGCGCAGCAGCCGTATCCCGGCGCTCGAAGGCAACCCGGGATGACGAGCGAGCTCATTGACCAACTCACGCAACATCGTGGATTTGCCCACGTTGTTGCCTCCAACGACTGCGGTGACGCCTCCTCGAGGCGGTGACACCGACGTGCCACAGACATCGATCGACGCGAGATAGACCCCGAACTCAGGAGTGGTCGCGGTTGGAGTGGGTGGTTCTTCTGGGGTTGGCATGGGAGAGGTCGTCACGCGAACATCATCGGGCCGTCAGGCCATCGTGTACGGCGATCCGCAGCACGCGCCGGACGAATCGAAGGTCACGCGCTGTCCGTCAGGAGTCCGAAACAGAACTACAAGCAATAAACGTCAGAGCCGACCAAACGAGTTTCCGCAGGTCCGAGGCCTAGCGCTGTCACGTTCTCTACCGTCCTGCCCCGGGGGTCAACTCCCGGCCTACCCAGCCCGTCCGCGTCCCCCGGCTGAGAGAGGTCCTGCGCTCCGGTGCCGGGCTGTTGCATCACACCCGCCCCAGCTGCAACAAGCCAGATCGGCCCGTCCGGCCCTGCCTACCTTCGTGCCAGCTCCGGGACCGGGGCGCCACGAACTCGATCTCGGGAGACATCACCATGCGCAGAACCCGGCCGACCCTGGCCGCCCTCGCCCTCGTCGCGACCGGCGCGCTCACCACGATCGGCGCCACCACGAGCACCGCCAGCGCGGCGACCGCGTGCGTGACCAAGGCCGAGTACAAGAAGGCCAAGAAGGGCATGGCCAAGACCAAGATCGACCACATCTTCGGCACCAAGGACCACCGCGAGGCGGGCGCGACCTCGGGCGGCTACCGCAGCGAGGTCTGGTCCTACCGCCCGTGCTCGGAGTACAGCGCCGTGTCGCTCGCCTTCAGCGGCCGTTCCAGCGGCCCCCTGACGATGGACGCCAAGTCCGCGGTGTGGTCCTACTGATCCATCCCCTACGGTGACGGCATGAGGGCCGTCACCGTCCACGAGGGAGCACTCGAGGTCGCGGAGCTGCCGCTGCCGCAGCCCGGGCGCGGCCAGGTCCGGCTGCGGGTCACCCGGGCGGGGATCTGCGGCTCCGACCTGCACGCCCGCCACCACGCCGACGCGACCGCGGACGTGGCGGCCGAGGTCGGCTACCCCGACTTCATGCGCCGCGAGCACACCGTGGTGCTCGGCCACGAGTTCACCGGGACGGTCGACGCCTACGGCCCCGGCTGCCACGAGCGGTGGGAGATCGGCCAGCCGCTGGTGGCCCTGCCGCTGCTGAAGGACGGCGACGCGATCCAGATGACCGGGCTGTCGCCGCACGCGCCGGGGGCGTACGCGGAGTACGTGCTGGTCGCGGAGGACGCCGCGATGCCGGTGCCGGAGGGGTTGGACCCGGACCTGGCGGCGCTGACCGAGCCGCTGGCCGTGGCCCGGCACGCGGTGAACCGCGGCGACGTGAGCAAGCGCGACGTGGCCGTGGTGGTGGGGTGTGGCCCGATCGGGCTGGCGGTGCTCCTGATGCTCAAGGCCGCCGGGGTACGCCGCGTGATCGCGAGCGACTACTCGTCCGGCCGCCGCGAGCTGGCCACGGCCTGCGGGGCCGACACGGTCGTCGACCCGGGTCAGCTGTGGGACCTGGTGGCGGAGGAGAAGGGCGCCGTCACGTCGGCGACCACGCTGTTCGGTGAGGGCCTGGACGCGATGCACCAGCTGCGCCGGGTCCCCCGGCTCCCCTGGTGGTCGGTGATCCGGGCCGCCCAGCGGCTCGGGCTGACGCCGCGCGGCCCGGTCGTCTTCGAGTGCGTGGGCGTACCGGGCGTCATCGACGACATCGTCACCCACGCCCCGTTCCTCTCCCGGGTCGTGGTGGTGGGCGTGTGCATGGAGCCCGACACGTTCCGGCCGACGATGGCGGTCAACAAGGAGCTCGACCTGCGCTTCTCCTTCTGCTACGACCCGGTCGAGTTCCGCGAGACGCTGCACCTGGTCGCGGACGGCACCGTCGACCCACGCCCGCTCGTCACGGACGTCGTGGGGCTCGACGGGGTCGCCGGCGCGTTCGAGACCCTCGGTGCCGCCGACCGGCACGCGAAGATCCTCATCGACCCCTGGGCCTAGGTC
This sequence comes from Nocardioides aquiterrae, assembly GCF_039526625.1. NCBI lineage: Bacteria > Bacillati > Actinomycetota > Actinomycetes > Propionibacteriales > Nocardioidaceae > Nocardioides > Nocardioides aquiterrae. The sequence goes on along the minus strand of NZ_BAAAJE010000041.1, from coordinate 15,809 downwards.
ACCAGGCGCGCGACCCGTCGTAGTCGGCCGCCTTGGCCTCGCGCTGCAGGAACGCGCCGAGGTCGCCGATCGTGCTCATCAGCGGCGCCGGGAAGACCACGGTGGTGTTCTTGTCGACGCCGATCTCCACCAGGCTCTGCAGGTTGCGCAGCTGCAGCGCCAGCGGGTGCGCCATCATCGTGTCCGACGCCTGGCCCAGGGCGGCGGCGGCCGCCGCCTCGCCCTCCGCGGCGATGATCTTGGCCCGCTTCTCCCGCTCCGCCTCGGCCTGGCGAGCCATCGCCCGCTTCATGGTCTCGGGGAGGGTGATGTCCTTGAGCTCCACCAGCGTCACCAGCACGCCCCACTCGGTCGTGGTCCGGTCGAGGATCTCCCGGATGTTGGCGTTGATGGCGTCGGTCTCGGACAGCGTCTGGTCGAGCGTGTGCTGGCCGACCACGTTGCGCAGCGTGGTCTGCGCGATCTGGTTGATCGCGGTCGCGACGTTCTCGATCGCGATCACGGACTTCACCGCGTCGTTGACGTGGAAGTAGGCGACGCCGGCGACGTCGATGCTGACGTTGTCGCGGGTGATGATGCCCTGCGACTGGATCGGCATCGTGACGGTCCGCAGCGACACCTTCTTGAGGACGTCGACGACCGGGATGATCAGGCGCAGGCCCGGCTCTCGCACACCGTGCAGCTTGCCGAGGCGGAACTGCACGCCCTTCTCGTACTGCTGGACGACGCGCACCGCCAGCGCCAGCAGGATCAGCACCAGGACGACGACCGCGATCAGCACGGTCCCCCAGGTCTCCATCGTGACTCCTCTCAGAAGCCGGACGGCTCGGTTTCGAGCTCGGGTCCGGAGGGCGGCGGCTCGTGGTGGAGCGGCCGCACCGGACCGGTCTCCTCGAACCACAGCTGGGCGTCGTAGCGGGCGCCCATGACGGTCGGGACGTAGTTGCCCGACTCACGGGCGGGGTCGTAGACCACGCCCACAGCGCGGTGGCCGGCACGGACGCCGAGCCAGGGACCCGACCGGTCCGGCCCGAACACCAGCGCCGACGGGCGCCGCAGCACCCGGTGCAGCAGGTCCTCGTGGCTGCCCGCGCGGGCGACGGGGAGCGCGAACGACCGCTCCGGCGCACCCCACGCGGAGGCCGCGAGCACGTGCCCGCGGTGGGCCGCCATGCCCACGAGGCCGACCGCGTCGTCGCCGTACCGCTCGCGGAGGAGCTGGCCGACGTTGACCATGCCGGCCCGCGCCATGTCTGTGGCGCGGGCGTCGCCCACGTGCGTGTTGTGCGCCCACAGGATGCCGCGGGAGCCGGGCCCGTGGCGCGCCGCGAGCCGGTCGGCGGTGTCGGTCATGTGCCGGTCGCGGATGTTCCAGGACGCCCCGTCGGCGCGCACCATCGTGCGGTAGTACCGCTCCGCCTGCGCCGCGACCAGGGCGTTCTGCAGCGCGTCGAACGCCGACTCCTCACGCAGCCCGTGGGTCCGGGCCCGGACGGTCGCGAGCAGCCGGACGACGTCGTCCTCGCAGGACGCGGGCACCAGCCGGGTCCCCCACGCGTAGCGGTGCGGGTCCTCGTGGAACGGCAGGAAGCACTGCCAGGCCCGCTCCGCGTCGGCGAGCGCGTCCGGGGCATGGGTCCGCAGCCAGCCGCGGATCCGGCGCAGCGAGTCCCACAGCGAGTACACGTCGAGGCCGTAGAACCCGACCCGCCGCTCGGGGGCCCGCTCCAGGTTCCAGCCCCGCAGCCAGTCGAGGAACGACGCGACCTCGTGGTTGGCCCACATCCACTCCGGCCAGCGGTCGAACTCCGCGAGCACGCCGGCCGCGGCCCGGTCCTGGTCGTCCTGCCCGGTGACCCAGCGGTGGATCCGCCAGCAGTCGGGCCAGTCCCCCTCGACCCCGATCCACGCGTAGCCCTGCTCCTCGACGAGGCGGCGGGTCAGCTCGGCCCGCCACCCGTAGAACTCGTGAGTGCCGTGCGAGGCCTCGCCCAGGCAGGCGAAGCGGGCCGTCGCGAGCCGGTCGACCACCGGGTCCAGGTCGTCCGTCGTCGCCAGCGGGCGGGCCAGCGCCGTGACCTCGTCCTCCGCGGCGGCGGTGAGCCGGGCGACGCCGACGGTCATGTCCGGGCCGCCGTGAGCAGCTCGACCACCTCGTGCTCCGTGGTCGGGGTGAAGTCGTCGTAGCTGGCCCCGACGGCCTGGAAGTCCCAGGGCGTCTCGACGCAGACCAGCTCGTCGGCGTCCAGACCCGCGGCGGTCAGGCCCGGCGGCGCGACCGGCGTCGCCACCACCACCCGGGCCGCACCCAGGGCGCGCGCGACGCCGCACGCGGCGGCCGCGGTCGATCCGGTCGCGATCCCGTCGTCGACGACGATCGCCACCCGCCCGACCAGGTCCAGCGGCGGCCGGCCGCCCCGCAGCTCGGCCACCCGGGCGGCCACCACGGCCCGCTCCCGCTCCTCGACCCGGCCCAGCTCCTCCGGCCCCACCCGCGCCCGGCGGACCAGGTCCCAGTCCACCACCTCGACGCCGCCCTCGCCGAGGGCGCCCATCGCGAGCTCGGGGTGGGCGGGCACACCCAGCTTGCGCACCACGATCACGTCGAGCGGCAGCTCGAGCGCCCGGGCCACCTCGGCGGCGACGGGTACGCCGCCGCGCGGAAGGCCGAGCACGACCGCCTTCGCCCCGCGGTACTCCCGCAGGTGCGCAGCCAGCCGGCGTCCGGCATCCGCCCGGTCCCCGAACATGTCTTCACCGTGCGCCGCCACCCACGCTCCCACCAGGGGACACCGGCCGCGGGCCGGCGGGACCTTGTGCCCGGCGGTCGCGTTGCCGGCGCCGAAGCGGGTACTGGCGGCGCATGACCGAGAACCAGGAACGCCCGACGACCAACAAGCCGCTGTACGGCCCGGAGCGCCCGAAGTGGTGGCCGCTGCTGGCGGTGGTGGGCCTGGTCGTCGTGCTGGTGGCGATCTTCCTCCTGGTCACCTGGGTGCAGCAGAACCACTGACCCGGCGGTTCACGCGAGCTCGAACTCGACCTTCCGGGTCTCCACGTCGGCGACGGTGAGCCGCACCGTGACGTCCGTGCCGAGCGGGAGCGGCGACGACGAGACGACCCGGGCCTCGACGGCGGGCTCCTGGATCACGACCACGCCGCGCTGCGGGTCCTTCTCGTCCACGTCGACGACGACGCCGGCGAACTCCTGGCCGACCCGGTGCCGCAGCACGCCGGCCTCCACGAGGTCGAGGACGGCGCCCTCGTAGGTGTTCGCCCGGGAGGCGGATGCCTGGAGGGTCTTGGGCAGCCCGGGCAGCGCGGCCCGGACCCAGTCCGGCACCTCGGTGCCGGCGCAGAGGGCGAGGCACACCTCGCCGGCGTACCGGTCCCCGAGGCGCCGCAGCGGCGCGGTGACGTGGGCGTACTCGGACGCGAGCGCCGCGTGCTGCGGGTCGGCCGGGGTCTCGCCGTCGAACGCGACGTAGCCGCTGCCGCGGAGCAGCCGGGTGCACGCGTTGACCATGGCCGCGTGGGACGCCTGGGAGGGATCGAGCGAGCGGACGAAGTCGGGGTACAGCTGCTCGGCGGGCCAGTCGATGCCGAGCGCCCGCGCCGTGCGGTGCAACCGCTGGACGTCGCGCGGGTCCGGCGCCGGCAGCGTGCGCAGCAGCCCGACCCGCGCGTAGAGCATCAGGTCGGCGGCCGCGAAGCCGGTGAGCAGCGACAGCTGCGCGTTCCACCGCTCGACGGGGAGCTGCTCGCGGAACTCCAGCCGCCACTCGTCGCCGACGATGTCGATCTCCTGCTCGGGCAGCGGCAGCGAGACGCCGCCGCGCACCGCCTCCCGGCGGATGCGCGCCTCCCCCACCTCCCGGAGCAGCGCGAGGCTCTCGGACGCCGAGCCGTCGTCGATCGCGCGCTGCGCCTCGACGTAGGTGAGCTGCCGGCGGGAGCGCACCAGCGCCCGCTCGACGTGGACGTCGGTGCGACCGCCGTCCGCGCGGAGCCGGACCGTCCAGAGCAGCGCGGGCCGCACCTGGTCGGGCAGCAGCGAGGCGGCGTCCTCGCTGAGCACCGTCGGATGCAGCGGCACCTTCGAGTCGGCGCCGTACAGGGTCTCACCGCGCCGGTTCGCCTCCACGTCGACCGGGTCCCCCGGCGCCACGAACGCGGCGACGTCGGCGATCGCGTAGTGCACGACGTACCCGTCGCCGTCCCGCTCGAGGTGCAGGGCCTGGTCGAGGTCGCGGGAGCCCTCGGGATCGATGGTGACCAGCTCCAGGTCGGTGCGGTCCAGCTCCGGCAGCCGCGGGTCGCGCGCGGCCGCGGCGGCGGCCTCCTCCACCTCGGGAGGGAACGACGGCGCGACGTCGAGCTCGGCCTGGATCCTGGTGATGCCGGCGCGCAGCGCCCCGGCGGCCACCCCGTCTCGGACCGATCGGACCCGGACGACGCGGCTGCTCGGCATACCGGCACCATAGTTCACCGTGCTGATCCTGCTGCCGCCCAGCGAGGGCAAGACGGCCGCGCGTCGCGGCAAGCCGCTCGATCTCGCGGCCCTGGACTTCCCGGCCCTCTCCGCGCCGCGCGAGCGGGTGCTCGCCGCGCTCGTCGCGCTGTGCCAGGGCGATCCGGACGTCGCCGCTCGGACCCTCGGGATCGGTACGACGCAGCTCGACCTGGTCGAGCTGAACGCCCGGCTGCGCACCGCTCCGACCCACCGCGCCGACCAGGTCTACACCGGCGTGCTCTACGACGCGCTCGGCGTCGCGACGCTGACCCCGGCTGCGAAGCGGCGCGCCACGGCGCGCCTGGCGATCACCTCCAGCCTGTTCGGCCTGGTGCGGCCGAGCGACCGGATCCCGGCGTACCGCCTCTCCGGCGACACGACCCTGCCCGGCCTCGGGCCGGTCGCGGCGACCTGGCGGGAGCACCTCGGCCCGGTGGTCACCGACGCCGTCGGCGGCAGCCTGCTGGTCGACCTGCGCAGCGGCACCTACGTGTCGTTCTGGCGGCCGGCCGGCGTGCGGACCGCGACCGTGCGGGTCCTGCACGAGCACCAGGGGAAGCGGAAGGTCGTGAGCCACTTCAACAAGGCGACCAAGGGCCGGATCGTCCGGGCGCTGCTCGAGGCGGGCGCGGACCCGAGGACGCCGGCGAAGCTCGCCGAGGCGCTGCGCGACCTCGGCTGGCAGGTCGAGGAGGACGGCGGCCACCTCGACGTGGTGGTCAGCGAGCTGTAGTCACCACCGTGCGGCGCCGGCCGAGAACACGTCGTTGCCGGGGGGCAGCGCGTTGTACATCCGCAGCGACGGGCTCTGGTCGTACCACGACACCACGGTGATCGACGCCGGCGAGAGCTCCATCCGGAACACCGACTCCAGGGGCGCGTCGAGCGCGTGCGCCACGACCGTCTTGATCGGGGTCACGTGGGTGACGAGCACGACGGTCTTGCCGGCGTGCTCCTCGAGCACCCGCGCCAGCGCGTCGAGCACCCGCTTCTCGACGGCACGGAAGGACTCGCCGCCGCCCGCGGCGACCTCGAGGGAGCCCAGCCACGCCTTCAGGTCCTCGGGGTGCCGCTCGCCGACCTCGGCGAAGGTCAGCCCGTCCCACGCGCCGAACTCCATCTCGGCGAAGCCCGGCTCGACCTGGATCTCGCGGCCGAGCACGGCGCCGAGGATCTCCGCGGACTCCAGGGTCCGCCGCACCGGGGAGGACACGACGGCGTCGATCCGCTCGGCGATCGGGCCCAGCCAGTCGCCGATCGCCCGGATCTGGTCGCGACCCTCGTCGCTCAGCCCCGGGTTCGCGCTGGCCAGGCCGCCGGAGAAGCGCTTCTCGACCGTGTGCGGGGTGACGCCGTGGCGCACCAGCACCACGGTCGTCGGCGTACCCGGCGGCGCCCAGCCCTGCGGGGCCGGCTTCTCGGTCGGGGCGGTCTCGGCCACCGTCACCCCGCGGCGCAGGCCGTCCAGCGCCTCGTTCACCAGCCGGTCCGCGGCCCGGTTCTGCTCGCGCGGGATCCACGTGTACGTCGTGCCGAACGGCGCCAGCTGCGCCGCCTCGGCCGCGAGCGGACGCATGTCCGGGTGCTTGATCTTCCAGCGCCCCGACATCTGCTCGACCACCAGCTTGGAGTCCATCCGGACCTCGACGTCGGCGTCCGGCGCGTGCTCCCGCGCCAGGCGGAGCCCGGCGATCAGCCCGGAGTACTCCGCGACGTTGTTGGTCGCGACGCCGATCGTGGTGCCCTCCTCGGCGATCACCGCGCCGGTCGCCGCGTCGCGCAGCACCGCGCCGTACGCCGCCGGCCCCGGGTTGCCGCGCGACCCGCCGTCCGCCTCGACGACGACCGAGCGGGGACCGGTCACAGCCCGGACTCGGGGGTGCGCACCAGGATCCGCTGGCACTCCTCGCAGCGGACCACCTCGTCCTCGGGCAGCCCCCGGATGCGGCCGATCTCGGAGGCGTCCAGGCCAAGCCGGCAGCCGCCGCACTGGCGGGCCCGCAGCTCGGCCGCGCCGACGCCGCCCTTCTGCTCACGCAGCCGCTCGTAGAGCGCCAGCAGGTCGGCGGGCAGCCCCTCGACGGCCGGGCCGCGGTCCGCGGCCACCTGCGCGAGCCGCTCCTCGATGCCGGCCAGCTTCTCGTCGCGGGTCGCCGCCAGGGCGGCCGTCTGCTCGTCGACCTCGGCGACCATGGCCTCCAGCTTCGCCAGCTCCGCCTGGGCCTCCTCGAGCTTCTCCATCACCTCGAGCTCGTCGTCCTCGAGGCTCGCGATCCGGCGCTCGAGCGACTCCAGCTCGTGCTGCATCCGCTCCAGGTCCTTGGGGTTGGTGATCAGCCCCTGGTCCATCCGGTCGCGGTCGCGGACCCGCCGGGCGCGCACGGCCTCGACGTCCGCGTCCACCTTCTGCTGCTCGGTGGTCAGGTCGTCGACGACGATCCGCACGTCGCGGGCCATGTTCTCGACGTCGGTGCGCTTGCCCTGCAGGGTCGCGATCTCGGCGATCTCCGGCAGGTGGGCCCGCTGGTGCCGCAGCTGGTCGGCGCGGGAGTCCAGCTCCTGCACGTCCAGGAGCTTCCGTTGGGCGGCGGGGTCGGCTTTCAGCGGGTTCTCCTTGGGGTCGATCAGACGCGGAACGTCCAGGGGTCGGTGCGGAGCGTGCTCACGCGGGTCTCCACCGTATCGCCCAGCGCCGCACGCAGCCGCGCCTCCACCACCGGCAGCCAGGTCCACTCCGCCGCCCAGTGCGCGACGTCGACCAGCGCCGGCCCGTCCGACTCGGCGAACTCGCTCGCCGGGTGGTGCCGCAGGTCGCTGGTCAGGTACACGTCGACGTCCGACCGCGCCATGGTGTCGAGCAGGAAGTCGCCCGCTCCCCCGCACACGGCGACCCGGCGCACCACCCGCGAGGGGTTGCCGGCCACCCGGACCCCCTGGGCGGTCTCCGGCAGCCGCTCGGCGACCCGGGCGGCGAACTCGCGCAGGGTCAGCTCCGGCAGGGTGCCGATCCGGCCGGTGCCGGTGGTGGTCACCGCGGGATCGGCCAGCTCGACCACGTCGTACGCCGGCTCCTCGTAGGGGTGGGCGGCGAGCATCGCGCGGACCACGTGGCCGCGCAGGCCGCGGGGCAGCACGACCTCGACGCGCTCCTCGTCGACGGTCTCGAGGTCTCCGATGGCGCCGATCGTGGGGTTCGCGTCGGCCAGCGGACGGAACCGGCCCTGCCCGGGCGCCGAGAACGACGCGTGGTCGTAGTCGCCGATCTCCCCGGCGCCGGCCCGGGCGAGGGTCTCCCGCATCAGGTCGGCCGAGCCGGTGGGCACGAACACGACGAGCTTGTCCCGCGGCTCCGCGGGCGCGGGGACGATCGGCTCGAGGCCGGTGAGCCCGAGCGCCAGGGCCAGCGCCTCGGAGACACCGGAGACGGCCTGGTCGGCGTTGGTGTGCGCGGTCAGCAGGGCGCAGTCCGCGCCGGCGAGGGTCGCCAGCGTCCGACCCTTCGGCGTGGTCGCGGCGAAGCCGTGCACCGGCTTGAGGAACAGCGGGTGGTGGACGACCAGCAGGTCCGCGCCCCAGTCGACCGCCTCGCGCGCCACCGGCAGCACCGGGTCGACGGCGAACATCACCTTGTCGACGCGGGTCCCCGGGTGCCCGAGCACCAGGCCGACCGCGTCCCAGGAGTCCGCGGTCGCGGGCGGGTACCACCCGTGCAGCAGGTCGACGACGTCCTTCAGCGCGGGCATGGGCGTCAGGCTACTGTCGCTCACATGAGCGTCGTGAAGATCAACGCCATCTCGGTCCCGCCGCAGGCCCACGAGGAGCTGGAGAAGCGCTTCGCGAACCGGGCGCACACCGTCGACGGCACCCCGGGCTTCCTCGGCTTCCAGCTGCTCCGCCCGGTCAAGGGCGAGGACCGCTACTTCGTCGTCACCCACTGGGAGGACGAGGAGTCCTTCGCCGCCTGGCGCGACGGCGATGCGGTCGCCGCGCACGCCGGCGAGCGCGCGAACCCGGTCTCGACCGGCGCGGACCTGCTGGAGTTCGAGGTGGTCATCGACTCCCGTCGGGATCAGGCGTAGGGCGGCCGCCGCCGGCGGGTGGCGAGTCGTGTGCCTGAGAACGCGCTATAGCGCGGTCTCAGGCACACGACCCGTGCGACGGTCCCGGTCAGTGGACCTGGCGGTCGTAGCCCTCCCAGTACTCCGCGCGCAGCTTGAACTTCTGCAGCTTGCCGGTGGCGGTCCGGGCCAGCTCCTGGCGGAACTCGACGGTGGTCGGCGCCTTGTAGCCGGCCGCGCGCTCCTTGCACCAGGCGATCAGCTCGGCCTCGGTGGCCTCCGTCCCCTCGGCCAGCACGACGAGCGCCTTGATGGTCTCGCCCCACTTCTCGCTGGGCACGCCGATCACCGCGACCTCCGCGACGGCCGGGTGTGAGAACAGCACGTCCTCGACCTCGATCGAGGAGACGTTCTCGCCGCCGGTGATGATCACGTCCTTCTTGCGGTCCGAGATCGTCAGGTACCCGTCCTCACCGATCACGCCGCCGTCGCCGGTGTGGAACCAGCCACCGGCCAGCGCCTTCGCGCTCTCCTCGGGCTGCTCCCAGTAGCCCTCGAGCACGACGTTCGAGCGGGCCAGCACCTCCCCGGCTGCCCCAGAATCCGGCCCAGCCTCCTCCTCGGAGATCGCCAGCCGGACGCCGAGCGCGGGCGCGCCGGCCCGGGTCAGCTTCGTCGCCTTCTCGAGCGGGTCGAGGTCGTCCCACTCCTGGCGGGTCCGGTTGATCGTGAGCAGCGGCGAGGTTTCGGTGAGGCCGTAGATCTGGATGAACTCCCAGCCCAGCTCCTCCTGCACCCGCGCGACGGTCTTCGTCGGCGGCGGGGCGCCGGCCATGATGATCCGCACCCGGTCCCGTCCGGGGATCGGCCCCTCCCAGGTCTGCGCGGCGTCCAGCACCGCGGCGGCGACCGCGGGCGCCGCGCAGAGCACCGTGACGCCGTGCTGGTCGATGCGGCGCAGGATCTCGGCGCCGTCGACCTTGCGCAGCACGATCTGCTTCATGCCGAGCCCGGTCGCGAGGAACGGCCAGCCCCAGCCGTTGGCGTGGAACATCGGCAGCGTGTGCAGGTAGACGTCGCGGTCGGTCGCGCCGGCGTGCATCGCGAACGTCACCGCGTTCACCCAGATGTTGCGGTGCGTGATCTGCACGCCCTTGGGGCGCGCGGTCGTGCCGGAGGTGTAGTTGATGCACGCGGTGGCGTTCTCGTCCGGCTCCCACGGCCGCGGCTCGACATCCTCGGACACGTCGAGGGAGGCCTCCTCACCGAGGACGAACTTGAACTCGGCCTCCACGTCCTTGAGGCTCTCCGCCAGCTCGGGGTCCACTAGCAGGACCCGCGCGCCGGAGTGCTCGACGATGTACTTCACCTCGTCAGGCCGGAGCCGGAAGTTCACCGGCACCAGCACGCGCCCCCAGCCGCTGACGCCGAAGAAGGCGGTCAGCAGGCGGGCACTGTTGTGGCTGACGATCGCGACGCGGTCGCCGACGTCGAGGCCGAGCTTGTCGAGCATCGCGGCCTGGCGCCGCGCCCGCGTCGCCATCTGCTGGTAGGTGAGCTCGCCCAGCGAGGGCGCGGGCTGGTCCGGCTCGTCGACGACGCCGACCCGGTCGCCGTACACCTGCACCGCGCGGTCGAGGAAGTCCGAGACACTGAAGGGGACGATCATGCAGGCCACTCTAGAACCGTTTCCGCGCGACACGTTCGGGTAACCGAGCCGGCATGGACACCTCGACGCTCACCGATCTGTACCAGTCGACCGGTCCGTTCGCGACGGCGCTGGTCGACGTCGCCCACGACACCGAGAACGGCGCGCACGAGCACGAGCTGCGGGTGCGCGCTGCCTGCGACTCCCTGCGCGAGCAGGGCGCGGACGACTCCGTCGTCACCGCGGTCGCCGAGCGGCTCGGCGAGGTCGTGCACGAGCCGGCACCCGTGGCGCGCGTGGTCGTCGCGACCGGCGACGGCGTCCTCTACGACCAGACCGCGTCGTTCCGGGTCGACGACACCGTCGCCACCTGGGCGCCACTGCCCGACCTGGCCCGCTGGATCGAGCACCGCGACGCGGTGGTGACGTTCGTGCTCGCGACCGTCGACCACGTGGGCGGCGATGTCGGGCTCTACCGGTCGGACCTGCCCTCGCCGGAGCAGCTGGAGTCGATCGAGGGCAGCACCGAGAACATCCACCAGGTCGGCGCGACCGACTGGGGCAACCTGAACTACCAGCACCGCACCGAGAACGTCTGGGCGAAGAACGCCGCCGAGGTCGCGGACCGGATCTCGTCCTACGTCCGGGCCGGCACCCGGCTGGTGCTCCTCGCCGGCGACCCGCGGTCGAAGTCGCTCGTGCGCGAACGGCTCAACGAGGCGCAGGCCGCGATCGTCGAGCTGGAGCACGGGACCCGCAACGAGGACGGCGGCGATGGGGCGCTCCAGCAGGCGGTGCGCGAGGCTCTGCTCGAGCAGGTGGTGCGGCAGCGGCTGGAGCGGGTGCACGAGCTGCGGGAGCGCCTCGGCCGCGGTGACGGCGCGGTCAGTGGCGTCGACGACGTCGCCGACGCCTTCGTCCAGGGCCAGGTCGACACGCTGCTGCTCGACCCGGGCCGCGCCGCGGACGCCGACCTCGACGTGTCCGCCCACCCGGGGCTCACCCTGCCCGAGGAGCGGCTGCGCGCCGACCAGGCGCTCGTCGCGGCCGCCGTGCTGACCAGCGCGGAGGTCAGCGTCGTCCCCGCGGCCGCGCTCGACGGCGCGCCGGTGGCGGCGGTGCTGCGCTGGGAGGCATGAGAACCCTCTCATCGAGCTCTCACCGAGGCCCCACCATCGGGCAGGATCGTGGTCACCATGAGCGCCGTCTGGAAGGTCCTGCTGGGCCTCGCCCTCGTCCTCCCGATGGGGGCGTACGTCGTGGGCTCGCTGGCGGCGTCGGCCACCGACGACCCGGCGCCGCGGCACTCCATCACCATCCGTGAGCCGTCCCCGAGCCCGACGCCGACGCACTCGGCCTCGCCGACGCCCTCGCCGGACGAACCCGAGCAGGTCGAGGTGGTCACGCCGGGGTACGACGACCTCGGCGACGACCACGGCGGGGACGACCACAGCGGCCCGGGTGGCGGCGACGACCACGACGGGGACGACCACAGCGGCGACGACCACAGCGGCCCGGGTGGCGGGGACGACCACGACGGTGGCGACGACGGTGGCCACGACCACTCCGGATCCGGGCACGGTGGTGGTGAGGACTAGCCCGTCCGTCCGGGTCCGGATCACCACGACCGTCGCGCTGCTGGTGCTCGCGGGCCTCGTGGTCGCGGGCGTGGTGGTCTACACGATCGAGTCGCACCGGCTCGACCAGCAGGTGCAGGCGCAGGCGGACCAGGAGTTCGCCGAGCTCGCCAAGCTGCAGGAGGGCCGCACGTTCACCGACCCCGAGGCGATGGTGCGCGCCTACCTGGAGCACAAGGTGCCGGAGGACGACGAGCTGCTGATCGGCTGGTGGAACGACGGCGCGCGCATCCAGTCCCCCCAGTGGGACGCGATCAGCAACAGCGCCTGGCTGGCCGACGCCGTCCGGCCGCTGCTCGCGACCAACGGCACCACCCGCGTCCACTCGGACTTCGGCGAGCTGCAGATCGGCGTGCAGAGCGTCCGGAAGGGCGACCGGGTGGGCGCGCTGGTCGTGGTGACCTTCCTCGACACGGCGCGCGCCGGGCTGCAGGAGACGATGCGCACCTACGCGATCGTCGCCGCGCTCGCGCTGCTGCTGGTCACCGCGATGGCCGCCTGGGTGTCCGGCCGGCTGCTGTCGCCGCTACGGACCCTGCGCGAGACCGCGGACGACATCTCCGAGACCGACCTGTCCCGGAGGCTGCCGGTGGCGGGCAACGACGACATCACGGCGCTGACCCGGACCTTCAACGGGATGCTCGACCGGCTGGAGGCGGCGTTCGTGGGCCAGCGGGAGTTCCTCGACGACGCCGGCCACGAGCTCAAGACGCCGCTGACCGTCCTGCGCGGGCACCTGGAGCTCCTCGACGCGGACGACCCCGCCGAGGTCGCCGAGACGCGGGACCTGCTGCTCGACGAGACCGACCGGATGTCGCGGTTGGTCGGCGACCTGATGCTGCTGGCCACGAGCGATCGGCCCGACTTCCTCCAGCCTCGCGAGGTCGACCTGGACGGGCTGACCTGCGACCTGGCGACCAAGGCTCGCGGCCTGGGCGACCGGGCCTGGTCGGTCGACGCCACGGCGTCGGCGCGGATCGTGGCCGACGAGCAGCGGCTCACCCAGGCGGCGCTCCAGCTCGCCCACAACGCCGTCAAGCACACCCGCGACGGCGACGAGATCGCGATCGGGTCGTCGTATGACGGACGCACGGCCCGCCTGTGGGTCCGCGACACCGGTCCCGGCGTGCCGCCGCAGGACAGGGAGCGGATCTTTGAACGATTCGGCCGCAGCGTCGTACCTCCTGGTGACGAGGGCTTCGGACTCGGCCTCTCGATCGTCGGCGCCATCGCTCGTGCCCACGGCGGCAGCGTCGGCGTCGAGGACGTCGAGCCGCAGGGAGCCCGCTTCGTGATCACGCTGCCCCAGGAGGACGAGTGGCCCGGATCCTGATCGTGGAGGACGAGGAGCGGATCGCGTCCTTCGTCGCCAAGGGGCTGCGCTCCGCGGGGCACCTGACGCGCACCGTGGCCGACGGCGCCGAGGGCCTCGACCACGCGCTGAGCGGCGACCACGACCTGATGGTGCTCGACATCGGACTGCCGACGATGGACGGGTTCACGGTGCTCGAGCAGCTGCGCGCGCAGGGGTCGCGGATGCCGGTGATCGTGCTGACCGCGCGCGACTCGGTGGGCGACACGGTGTCCGCGCTGGAGGGCGGGGCGGACGACTACATGCCCAAGCCGTTCCGGTTCGCCGAGCTGCTCGCCCGGGTGCGGCTCCGGCTGCGTCACGATCAGGTCACGACCGCCCGCGAGGACGTCATCGAGGCCGGCGGCGTCCGGCTCGAGGTCCGCACCCGCCGCGCGCAGGTCGGGGAGCGGCAGGTGGAGCTCTCGGCGCGGGAGTTCGCGCTCGCCGAGATCTTCATGGTCAACGCCGGCCAGGTGCTCTCCCGCGAGCAGCTCCTCGACCAGGTGTGGGGCATGGACTTCGACCCGGGTTCGAACGTCGTCGACGTGTACGTGGGGTACCTGCGCAAGAAGTTCGGCGCCGAGACGATCGCCACCGTGCGCGGAATGGGCTACCGGTTCAACCGGTAGCCCATTGCCGGGGAGGCTCCGGGTCAGTCGTCGTCGCCGTCGTCGCCGCCGTGACCGTGGCCGCTGTGGTCGCCGTCGTCGTCGCCCTGGTCGTCGCCGGATCCGGGGCCGCTGTGGTCGCCGTGGTCGTCCCCGGCGTCGTCACCCTGGTCGTCGCCGGAGCCCGGGCCGCTGTGGTCGCCGTGGTCGTCCCCGGCGTCGTCGCCCTGGTCGTCGCCACCGTGGTCGTCACCGGCGTCGTGACCGATCGGGTCGTCGCTGCCGTGGTCGTCACCGGCGTCCTCGGTGGGGTCCTCGGTCGGGTCCTCGGTGGGGTCCTCGGTCGGGTCCGCGGTCGGGTCGTCGGTGGGGTCCTCGGTCGGGACCGTTGCCGGGTCGTCGGCGCGCTGTCCCCGGTGGTGTCCGTGATGACCGCCGTGGTGCCGGCCGTGGTCGTCGGTCGCGTCGTGGCCCGCCGGGTCGTCCGCGCCGTGGCGGAGCCCGCCGTGGTCGTCGGCGACGTCGTGGGTGGCCGGGTCGTCGTTCCCGTGCTCGGCGATCGCCGGGGCACCGAAGCCGACCAGCGCGGCGGCGGCCAGTCCGGCCACGCCGACGGTGACCTTCTTGCGCTTCGTCATCGTGATGTCCTCTCCGTTCGGTTGCGGTGAGGACGACGCTGCCGGTCCGCGGTGAAGTGGGCGTGAGCCGGTGGTGAGAGACCTCTCATCTGTGTCGGTTCGGCTCTCCGACGAGCGTCCGTGGCCGAGCTCGTCGGGACTCGCAGACCGTGCCGGTGACCTTGGGTTGCGACCGACATCGCAGCGATGGAGACAGTGGGCGGGTGGTTGCGGCCGGCGCCCGGCTCGCCGTTGGTCGAGCTGGTCGAGACCCCGTACGGCGAACGCGGAGCGGTCGACCGTCGGCACCTCACGGTCCGCTCGTGGTTGCGGCCGATAGGCAGCGAACGGGGCGGTGGGCGGGTGGTCGCGGTCGGCGCCCGGCTCACCGGTGGTCGAGCTTGTCGAGACCCGGTACGGCGAACGCGGCGCCCACACCTGTCAGCACCCCGCGGCGGGCTCGGGGTTGCGACCGACAGGCAGCGAACGGGGACGGTGTGCGGGTGGTTGCGGCCGGCTTCCCGGCTCACGGCTCGGCGCGAGTGTGGTCGATCCGACGCATCAGGTGGATCGGATCCACCACACTTCCGCTCTGGGTCCGGTGGTTGAGGTGCGAGCGGAGCGAGCCTCGAAACCACCTGTGGAAACAGCACCGAGATCGTGACCTCATCGTGACCAGAACCCCTGTGGAATAAGGGGATTCTCGCCGGCCCACTGTCGGTGGTCGGTGCTTGAGTAGACCCATGACAGCGATCGCGACACCCCACCACCGGGTCAGTGTCGCGACCGCGCACCTGCACGCCGAGCTCGACGCGGTCGCGGACGCATCCGTGTGGTCGATGGACCCCGCCGAGACCGCGCAGACCCTGATCGCACTGCAGCGCGCCGAGGCCAAGGTGACCGAGCTGAAGGCGCGGGTCGCGGCCCACGCCGACGAGCTGCACGTCGGCCAGGACAAGGGCGCCTCGTCGGCGGCGGCGTGGCTGGCCCACGAGACCAAGGCCACCCGCGCGGCCGCGCACGGCACCGTGCGGCTGGGTCGGGACCTGGAGGCCCACGCCGCGACCAGGGACGCCCTGGCCGTTGGCAAGATCCACACCGAGCAGGCGCGGGTGATCATCCGGTGGGTCGACGACCTGCCCGACACGGTCCCGGCCGAGAAGGTCACCGAGGCGGAGGCGTTCCTGATCGAGCAGGCCAAGCACCACGACGCGACG
Organism: Nocardioides aquiterrae; assembly: GCF_039526625.1. NCBI lineage: Bacteria > Bacillati > Actinomycetota > Actinomycetes > Propionibacteriales > Nocardioidaceae > Nocardioides > Nocardioides aquiterrae. The sequence goes on along the minus strand of NZ_BAAAJE010000041.1, from coordinate 157 downwards.
GCGTTGAACCGGCTCGGGCGCCGGTTGTTCGAGGTGATCGCCCCCGAGGAGGCCGACGCCCGCGAAGCCGCCCTCCTCGCCAGAGAGGAAGAAGCTGCCGCGAAGGCGTGCTCGCTCAGGATGCGCGACGACGGCCGCGGCAAGACCCACGGCGAGT
>NZ_BAAAJE010000040.1:0-578 GCF_039526625.1 Nocardioides aquiterrae | reverse complement strand
GCGTCTACTCGAGCTTCCTGAAGCATGCCGGCAACGCCGCCGACCGGTACGGCGTCTCCGGCGCCCAGATCCTGCTCGAGGCCGGCCGCCGCAAGCTGATCGGCGGCCAGGAGGACCAGCTCATCGACATCGCGCTGCTGCTCAAGGCCGAGCAGGAGAAGCTCCGAGCGGACGCCGGCACGGCGTAGCCCTCAAGGAGCGCCGTTGTTGGGCGACATTCGTCCATCAGAGGCGTCTATTCCGAGAAATCTCGGCATCACCCCCGGGACTGCGTCCGCATGTTCCTGTGTCAGTAACAGCGCGGGCATAACCCGTGCAGCTCCAGAACGGTGCGCTCATCACTTACGGCGCGAGGGCGTTGAAACACGTTGGTCGACGTGGCCGCTGCGATCACCGCGAGCGCTGCGACCGGTCCGGAGCTCTACCGGCGTTCGGTCGGACTGCGCCAACGGGCAGGAGGGGTCCGGCGCAACCGAACCTCTTCTGGCGTCGGGTCGCTTACGGCCCCTGGACCGCTAGCTGTGATGCCCACCCAGGTTGTCCAACCGGGTGATGGGTGGCAGGCCACCGAGGGCTGA
>NZ_BAAAJE010000039.1:0-15854 GCF_039526625.1 Nocardioides aquiterrae | reverse complement strand
CCAGCGTTCGTCCTGAGCCAGGATCAAACTCTCCGTTGAAAACAACACCCAACCAACCCCCCACAAAAGGAGCCAGCCGGAAAAAGAGATGCCTGACAGGAGACACTGACAAGTTGTCAGAATCATTGTCAAAGAAATCCGAAGACATCAACCCACCCAAAGGCAAGGTGTCAGTCAACGGGGCATTACAAACTAATTCGTCGACTATGACACACTGTTGAGTTCTCAAGAATCAGACGCACTCGGGGTTTCGCATTTCTGCGGCCCTCCCGGGGCGACTCGGTAAAACTTAGCGGGTGTAAACTCGGAAGTGCAAATCCGCTTGTTTCCCGCACATCCCGCGCACGCCGATGGACCTCGATTTCGAGGCTTCTTCGTGAAGAGGATGGCCGCTTCGGGGCCGGAGGCCCGACCAGACGGTCTTGCCTCCCGCCGCGCCCTGGCGACCCGGAGAACATTAGGGGGTCTGCGGCCCGAGTTCAAATCGGGCAAACGTGACCCCGGCCACAACCGCGTTTGCGCAGGTCAGAGCAGGTGCACGGCGTCCGCGGCCGCCCGGCACCCGGCGAGCCGCAGCGCGTCGACGGTCTGCCGGAGCAGCTCCCGGTGCAGCGCGGCCACGCCGTCGCGTCCCTCGACCAGTGCCAGGAGCGGCAGCCGGCCGAGGAAGACCGCGTCGGCGCCGAGGGCCAGGGCGGCCAGCACGTCGAGGCCGGTCCGGATCCCGCCGTCGACGTACACCTGGGCCCGCCCACCGATCGCCGCGACCACGTCCGGCAGGCAGCTGGCGGTGGCCGCGGACCGGTCGAGCTGCCGGCCCCCGTGGTTGGAGACCCACACCGCCGCCGCTCCGGCCTGCACGCTGCGCACGGCGTCCTCGGCGCGGAGCACCCCCTTGACCACGACCGGGAGACCGGTCCGGTCGGCGAGCCAGCCGAGGTCGTCGGGACCGAGGTCGAGCGCCTTCTCCGCGCCGGGCAGGTCGTCGTAGCCCGCGTCGAAGTTCACCCGCAGCAGGTCCGGGTCGACCGTCTCCCACACCACGGGCACGTCCGGACCGGCGTACTTGGTGCCGACGACCGGGGTGTCGACCGTGAGCACGACGGCCCGCGCCCCGGCCGCGACGGCGCGCTCGAGCATCGGCTCCGCCAGCGTGCGGTCGGCGGGCAGGTAGGCCTGCAGCCACCAGTGCACGCCGGTCGCCCCGATGTCGGCGAAGGACGTGCCGGCGTTGCTCGAGACGACCAGCACTCCCCCGGCGTCGGCGGTCGCGTGGGCCATCGCCAGCTCACCGTCGGGGTGGACGGCTCGCTGGAGCGTGGTCGGCGCGACGCCGAACGGCAGCTCGGAGCGGTGGCCGAGCAGCGTGACCCCGGGGTCGACGTGCGTGACGTCGTGCAGCACCCGCGGACGGAACCGGATCGCACCCCAGGCGTCGACGGCCTCACCGGCGGTGATCGAGTCGCGAGCGCCCTGCAGGAGGTACTCGACGACGGCGGGCGAGAGGGCGTCGCGGGCGCGCTGTTCCAGGTCGGCGAGCCAGCGCGCCTCCGCGGTCACCGGACCTCGACGCCGGCGAAGCTCTTCTTGCCGCGGCGCAGCACCAGCAGCCGGTCCTCGATCAGGTCGGCGTCGGTCGGCACGTACTCGGGGTCCTCGACGCGCTGGTTGTTCAGGTAGGCGCCGCCCTCGGTCACCGCGCGCCGGGCCTCGCCCTTGCTCTTCACCAGCCCCGTCTCCACGAGCAGGTCCACGATCGTCGGCACGTCGTCCGCGCCGACCGTCACCAGCTCCCGCGCGGTGGCGAGAGCGGCGTGCAGCGTCGACGCACCGACGCCGCGCAGGTCGCCGGTGCCGAACAGGGCGGCGGACGCGGCCTTGATCCGCTTGGTCTCCTCGGCTCCGTGCACCAGCGTGGTGACGTGCTCGGCGAGCGCCCGCTGGCCGGCGCGGAGGAAGGGCTTCTCGGCGTGCTCGGCCTCGAGCGCCTCGATCTCCTCGCGGGAGAGGAACGTGAACACCCGCAGCAGCTCGCCGACCTTCTCGTCCTCGGTGTTGAGCCAGAACTGGTAGAAGGCGTACGGCGACATCATCTCCGGGTCGAGCCACAGGGCACCGCCCTCGGTCTTGCCGTACTTGGTGCCGTCGGCCTTGGTCAGCAGCGGCGTCGCGAACGCGTGTGCCTTGCCGCCGTCGGCCCGGCGGATCAGCTCCACGCCGGCCGTGAGGTTGCCCCACTGGTCGGAGCCGCCGAACTGCAGCGTGACGCCGTGGTCGCGGAAGAGGTTGAGGAAGTCCATCGACTGGAGCAGGACGTAGCTGAACTCGGTGTAGCTGATGCCGGTCTCGAGGCGCCGGCTGACCACGTCGCGCGCCAGCATCCGGTTGACCGGGAAGTGCTTGCCGATGTCTCGGAGGAAGTCGATCGTCGACAGGCTCGCGGTCCAGTCGTAGTTGTTGACCATGGTCGCGGCGTTCTGGCCCTCGAAGGACAGGAACGGCTCGATCTGCCCGCGCACCCGCTCCACCCATTCCTTGACGGTGTCGAGCGAGTTGAGCGTGCGCTCCCCGGAGTCGCGGGGGTCGCCGATCATGCCGGTGGCGCCGCCGACCAGGGCGTACGGCGTGTGGCCGGCGAGCTGGAGCCGCTTGGCGGTGAGCACCTGGACCAGGTGGCCCATGTGGAGGCTGGGCGCGGTCGGGTCGAAGCCCACATAGAACCGGACGCTTCCCTCGGACAGGGCCTCGCGCAGGGCGTCGAGGTCCGTCGAGTGCGCGATCAGGCCGCGCCACTCGAGGTCGTCGAGGAGAGTCGGGTCGACGGTCACGGTGAACCTTTCCGGTGCGGATGTGCGGGTCCAGCCTGCCATGTGCGTCACTGACTAGGCTCGCCGGATTGTGGGAAGGGACGTGGAGTGATCGCAGGCAGGTACGAGATCGGGCGCGAGATCGGGCGCGGCGGCATGGGGGCCGTCTGGCTCGGCCGCGACGACGTGCTCGGCCGCGAGGTAGCGCTCAAGCGGATCGGGATGGCGCCGGGCGGCAGCACGCCGGACCTGGCGCGCGCCGAGCGCGAGGCACGCCTGGCCGCCCGCTTGAACCACCCGCACGTGGTGGCCGTCTACGACCTCGTCACCGACGGCGACGCGCAGTGGCTGGTCATGGAGTACGTCGCGGGCACGACCCTCAGCGCGCTCGTCCAGCGCGAGGGCGGGCTGGCGCCCGAGCGTGCGGCCCCGATCCTGCGACAGGCCGCCGACGCGCTCGCGGCCGCGCACGCGGCCGGCATCGTGCACCGCGACGTGAAGCCGTCGAACATCCTGGTCGCGCCCGACGGCCAGGTGAAGCTGTCCGACTTCGGCATCGCCCGCGCCGAGGCCGACGCCTCGCTCACCCAGACCGGCCTGGTGACCGGCTCGCCGGCGTACCTCTCCCCCGAGGTCGCCTCCGGCCAGCAGGCGACCCCCGCCAGCGACGTGTGGTCGCTCGGCGCGACGCTCTACTTCACGCTCGCCGGCCATCCGCCGTACGACGTCGGCGACAACGTGCTCGGCGCGCTGTACCGGATCGTGCACGAGGACCCGCCGCGCCTCGCCGACGCGGGCTGGCTGGGCCCCCTGCTCGAGTCGACCATGACCGTCGACCCCGCGCACCGCTGGCCGATGGCCCGCGTCCGGGACTACCTCGACGGCCTGCCTGCCGAGCACACCCGGACGCTGGTGGCCCCGGCTCCGCCACCGCCCCCTCCTCCCCCGCCGCCCCCTCCCCTGCCGACCGAGCTGGCGCCGGAGCCGGCCCCGCCGCGGCCGCACCGCCGGCCCCCCGGAGCGCCGGTCGCCGTCCTCGCCGCGGTCGCCGCGATCGTCGTCCTGACCGTGGTCGCCTGGATCGCCGGGTCGACCGGCGGCGGCGACGACCAGCCCCCGGGGCAGAGCGGCTCCCGCACCCCGAAGACCTCCTCGGCACCCTCCACCCCGACGTCGTCGGCGCCGGCGCCGGCCGACGTGACCGCCGACGGGATGGAGAACTTCGTCGAGACCTACCTGGCGACCGTGACGTCGGACCCCAAGTCCGCGTGGGAGATGCTCACGCCGGACTTCCAGGCAGCCAGCGGCAACTTCGGGCAGTACCAGAGGTTCTGGCGGCAGTTCCAGGCCGCCGACGTGCTGACGGCACGGGCCGATCCGGAGAGCAAGCAGATCAGCTACACCGTCGAGTACCTCCGCCGCGACGGCTCGAAGACCCGCGACGACGTGACGCTCACGCTCGACGGCACCGACGGCGACTTCCGCATCGCCGCCGAGAGCTGACTCCGGCCCCCTATCGTGGGGGTAGGAGGTTCGATGGAACTGGCGACCCTGTACCGGGACATCGTCGAGACGTCGCCGGACGCCATCTGGGTGTTCGACCTCGACGGCCGGATCCGCTACGCGAACCCCGCCCTGCGCGAGCTGTTCGGCGCGGGCGACGAGGACATGGCGGACCTCACGGTCTTCGACACCCTCGACGAGCCCGGCCGGGAACAGTTCGCCGCACACCTCGAGATCCTCCGCGGCGGGACGGTGAACGACGGCGAGGTCGAGAGCATGTTCATCCGCCGCGACGGCTCGGCGATCTGGGTGACGCTCAGCGAGGCCTTCCTGAGCACCCAGGACGGCGCCGTCAGGGTCCTGCACCGGATGACCGACTCCAGCGACCGGCACCGCGCCGTCGACGACCTGACGATCAGCCAGCGGCGGCTGGCCGAGGCGCAGCGGATCGCCCGGATCGGCAGCTGGGAGTGGGACGTCGACAAGGACCGGATCTGGGCCTCCGACGAGCTGATCGCCCTGTACGAGCTGGACCCCGCGTCCTTCCCGGCGACCTACGCCGACTTCCTGGAGATCGTCCACCCCGACGACCGGGCCCGGGTCGACGAGGCCGTGCAGGGCGCGGTCCGCGACGGCGGCAGCTTCGTCTTCGTGGCGCGCGTGCAGCGGACCGACGACACCTGGCTCTGGACCCGCGGACGCGGCGTCGCGGCGACCGACGCGTCCGGACGGGTCACCCAGATGTACGGCACGCACCAGGACATCACCGAGACCAAGCAGGCCGAGCTCGCCCTCGAGGACCAGGTCCGGCAGAACACGCTCCTCCAGGCGGTGGCGAGCGCCGCGAACGAGGCGGCCACGCTCCGCGAGGTGCTGGGACAGGCGCGCTCGATGGTGCTGCTGCACGACGGCTGGAAGCGGGGCCGGGCGTTCATGCCGAACGCCGGACGCACCGCGGTCGAGCCGGTCCACCTCACCGAGGCGGACCGCCGCGCCGACGAGCAGACGGCCGACGAGTCGGCGATGGAGCTCGCGCTGGCGAACTGGGCGTTCCGCGAGCGGCGGCCGGTCTGGGACGACCGCCGGCTGACGGTCGCGTTCCCGGTGTCGTACGCCGAGGAGGTCGTTGCGGTGGTGACGATCACGTCGGCGCCGCCGCTGTACCGGTTCGAGCTGATCGAGTCGATGGTCCAGCAGGTCGGGGTGCAGCTCGGCCGGGTCGCCGAGCGCGAGCGCGCCCAGCGCGAGCTCGCGGACGCGCGGGACGGCGCCCTGGCGGCGTCGCGGCAGAAGTCGGAGTTCCTCGCGACCATGAGCCACGAGATCCGGACCCCGCTCAACGGTGTCATCGGCCTCAACGACCTGCTGCTGCGCACCGAGCTCGACGCCGACCAGCTGCGGCTCGCGTCCGGGGTCCAGGTGGCCAGCCGCGCGCTGCTCAGCGTGATCAACGACGTGCTCGACTTCTCCAAGATCGAGGCCGGCAAGCTGGAGCTGGAGCGCCTGGACTTCGAGGTGCGGCCGGTGTTCGACCAGGTGGCGAGCCTGCTGGCCGAGTCCGCGCGCGCCAAGGGCCTGGAGCTGATGGTCTCCTGCCACCCCGAGGTGCCGGAGGTGCTGGCCGGCGACCCGACGCGACTGGCGCAGGTGCTGACCAACCTCGGCTCGAACGCCGTGAAGTTCACGCCCTCGGGCGAGGTGCTGATCCGCGCGACGGCCGAGCCGGCGGACGACGGCCGCACCCGGCTCCGGGTGACGGTCGTGGACACCGGCGTCGGCGTGCTCGAGGGGGACGTCGACACGCTCTTCGAGGCGTTCACGCAGGCCGACGCCTCCACCACCCGGCGGTACGGCGGTACGGGGCTCGGCCTGGCCATCTCGAAGGAGATCGTCGGCGCGCTGGGCGGCGAGATCGGGCTGGAGCCCAACCCGGGCGGGGGCAGCATCTTCTGGTTCACCGCGATCTTCGACGCCCCGGCGGGGCCGGCGGCGGACGCCGACGACGACTGGGCTCGCAGCTGGTTGGCCGGCCGGCACGTGCTGGTCGTCGACGACAACGACCACAACAGGCTGATCCTCCAGGAGCAGCTGGACTGGTGGCGGGTGCGCGCCGCGGCCGCGGCCGACGCCGACGAGGCCGAGCGGATGGTCGCCGAGGCGCGCGCCGCGGGCGACCCGTACGACGCCGTCCTGCTGGACCTGTCGATGCCGGGCCGCGACGGCCTCGACCTCGCGCGCACCCTCGACCCCGGGCTGACGCGCCTGATGCTGACGTCGGCCACCACCCCCGCGGCGGGCCAGCTCGAGGAGGCAGGCATCGCCGCCTGCCTGACCAAGCCGGTGCTCGCCGTGGAGCTGCGCCAGGCGCTGTTGCGCCACCTGGCCGGCGTCGAGCCGCGCCCGTTGCCGGACCAGCCGGCCGCCACCGGCGACGAGGCGTCACACCGGGTGCTGGTGGTCGAGGACAACCCTGTGAACCAGCTCGTCGCGGTCGGGCTCCTCGAGGCGCTCGGCTGCGCGACCGAGACCGCCGACGACGGGGCCTCTGCTCTCGACCTGCTGGCGACCCGCGAGTACGACCTCGTGCTCATGGACGTGCAGATGCCGCGCATGGACGGGTACGCCGCGACGCGGGCGATCCGGGAGCGCGGCCTGACCGTGCCCGTGGTCGCGATGACCGCGGCGGCGGTCGAGGGCGAGCGGGAGCGGTGCCTCGCCGCCGGGATGGACGACTTCCTCACCAAGCCGGTCGATCCCGCCGCGCTCAGCGCGATGCTCGATCAGTGGCTCGGCGAGGGCGACCCGGGCGATCGAGGTAGCGTGCGACCCGTGACCGAAGACCGAGACGACATCGCCGGGTTGGAGCTCGGGCGGCTCGACGAGCTGCGTGACCTCGATCCCGGCAACACCACGTACCTGGACCGGGCGATCGGGAACTTCGTGACCAACACCCCGGGCACGCTGGCGGCCATCAAGGAGGCCGTGGCGGCCGGTGACGCGTCGACGCTCAAGCAGGTCTCCCACAAGCTCGCCGGCGGCGCCCTCAACCTGGGCGTGACGGCGGCGGGCCGCACGGCGCAGGAGATCGAGCTGGCCGCCGACACGGGCTCCACCGAGGGCGCGGTGGAGCTGCTGCCCCGGCTGGAGCAGGCGCTCGAGGAGGGCCGGGCGGCCCTGCTGGCCTACCAGGCGGCGTACTCGCGCTCCTGAGCGGGTACGACGGCGACATGAAGACCATCATCGGCCTCGTCATCGTGATCTGGCTGGTCATCGGGGTCGCCGCGGCCTGGCAGCGCGGCTACTTCGGAAGCGACCGCGAGGTCAGCTGCAAGACGACGGGCGACACCGCACTGACGATCCTCGCCGGGCCGCTCAACTACGCCGGCGCGAACCCGAAGGTCGACTGCAACGTCGACGTCCCGCAGCCCTCGAAGTGACCGGGCCGCTCAGCGCTCGCGCTCGTCCAGGGTGGGCGGCGCGGACTCGTCGAGCGCGCCCTGGTTGCCCACGAACGCCGCGATCGGCGGGATGAGCGCCGCCACCACGCTCATGGCGACCGCTGCGGTCGTCGACCAGAGCCGCACCACGTTCCACGCGAGCAGGATGAGCACCAGGCAGGTACCCATCAGCCAGAAGTAGCGGCGGTGGCGGGTACGGCGGTCCACGCCCCCGACGTTACGCGGCGGCCCGGCGGCGGCCGACGCCGCGCAGCACCAGGCCCACGACCAGGGTCACGATCCCGGCCAGGAACAGGGGCACGGCGACCACGACCGAGATGACCAGCACCCAGCCGACCAGCTCGTCGTCGTCGTACCGGGCCACGGCGACCGGGCCTGGCTCGCCGTCGCCGACGATGTCGATCGTGTACCGGCCGGTGGTCGGCACGTCCAGGTACATGAAGATCTCGTACTCGACGCCGTCGATCTCGACCTTGGTCGTGTCGCTGAAGAAGCTCACGGTGCTCCGCTCGGCGACGACGCCCGGACCGTCGACCGAGACCTCGTCTTCCGAGGCAACGAAGTAGGTGTTGTCGTCGTTCTGCGGGCTGTAGAGCGCCCAGTCGCCGGCGGTCAGGTCCGCGTCGGTGCTCCCCGGCATCTCGAAGACGACGGCGCCGTCGCTGGGCGGGCCCTCGAACGCCTTGTAGACGACCACGCCCACCACGAGCACGACGACCGCCGTCGCCGCCATGACGAGTCCCGTCAGGATGGCGCGCCGCCCCGGGCGACGGGTGCTGGTCATGGCCGGAACGTAGGCCGGCGATCCGCCGGTGCGCGATGGCCCGTCCGGGCCATCGTCGCGGCTCACCAGGGCGGTGGAAGGCTGGGCCCCATGCGCTACACGAAGCTCGGCCGGACCGGCCTGGACGTCTCCGCCATCGTCCTCGGTTGCATGAGCTGGGGCGACCCGGCGCGCGGCGGGCACCCGTGGGTGCTCGGCGAGGAGGCCGCCCGGACGATCATCAAGGACGCGCTGGAGGCCGGCGTGACGGTGTTCGACACCGCCAACGTCTACTCCGGCGGCAGCAGCGAGGAGTTCACCGGGCGCGCGCTGCGCGACTTCGCCCGGCGCGAGGACGTGGTCATCGCCACCAAGGTGCACGGCCGGATGCGCCCCGGGCCGTACGGCGCGGGCCTGTCGCGCAAGGCGATCCTGCACGAGATCGACGAGTCGCTGCGGCGGCTCGGGACCGACTACGTCGACCTGTACCAGATCCATCGCTGGGATCCGGCGGTGCCGATCGAGGAGACGATGGAGGCGCTGCACGACGTGGTCCGCGCGGGCAAGGCGCGCTACCTCGGCGCGTCGTCGATGTGGGCCTGGCAGTTCGCGAAGGCGCAGCATGTCGCGGCGACCAACGGCTGGACGCCGTTCGTCTCGATGCAGAACCACTACAACCTGGTCTACCGCGAGGAGGAGCGGGAGATGCTGCCGCTCTGCGCGGACCAGGGGGTCGGCGTGCTCCCGTGGAGCCCGTTGGCGCGCGGCCGGCTGACCCGCGACTGGGACGAGGAGACCGAACGGTCGGAGACGGACCGGTTCGGGAAGACGCTGTACCGCGAGGAGGACCGCGCCATCGTCGAGGCCGTGGCCCGGGTGGCGTCGCGGCGCGGGGTGTCGCGGGCCCAGGTGGCGCTGGCCTGGCTGCTGCACCAGCCGGTGGTCACCGCGCCGATCGTCGGCGCCACCAAGCCGCAGCACCTGGCGGACGCCGTGGCAGCGGTCGACCTGGAGCTATCGGCCGACGAGCTCGAGGAGCTGTCCGCGGGGTACGTCCCGCACCCGGTGGCCGGCCACGCCTGACGGTTGACATCCACTTACCGTTAGTTTCTACTTACGGTTAGCCATGACGAACGCACAAGCGATGCTGACCGCCCTCGGGGACCCGACCCGGCAGGCGATCCTCGACCAGCTCTCCGACGGCCCGCGCGCCGTGGGCGAGCTGGCCGCGGACCTGCCGGTGAGCCGTCCGGCCGTCTCCCAGCACCTCAAGGTGCTCAAGGAGGTCGGCCTGGTGCTCGACGAGCAGCAGGGGACGCGCCGGCTGTACCGCGTCGACCCGGACGGGCTCGCCGTACTCCGGCGGCACCTGGACGACTTCTGGAAGCGCTCGCTCGGCGCGTTCGAACGACGAACCCGAGGAGACACCGATGACTGAGCAGCCCGGGCAGCCGGCCCCGATCGTCCGGGGCGTGACCGTGGCGGTCCCGCAGGAGCGGGCCTTCGACATCTTCACCGCCGACATGACCTCGTGGTGGCCCGCCGAGCACCACATCGGGTCCGCGCCGATCGCCGAGATCGTCATCGAGCCGCACGCCGGCGGTCGCTGGTACACCCGGCACGAGGACGGCTCGGAGACCTCGACCGGGTACGTCGTCGTCCACGACCGCCCGCACCGGCTGGTCGTGACCTGGCAGATCGGCAGCGACTGGACGTACCACGAGGAGCTCGTGACCACAATCGAGGTGCGCTTCGAGGCCGAAGGCCCCGACCGCACCCGGGTCGAGCTCGAGCACCGCGACCTCGCGGCGTACGCGGACGACGCCGAGACGATGCGCAAGGTCTTCGAGGCCCCGGACGCCTGGACCGCCGTCCTGGAGCGCTTCGCGACCGCGGCCGAGGGGCGCTGAGGCGCGGACGTCCTCTGGCGGAGAGTTCTAGACCGCGGCGGCAGCGCCTCAGGAGCCTCCTCGGCGCGCCGACAGTGTGGGTGTGAGGCAGACCACATAGGAGGACCACCCGATGACCGACACCACGCCCCGCCGCCGGCTGCGCTTCGCCGACCGCTCGATCCGCACCCGCGTCCTCAGCATCGTCGGCGCGGGCGCCGCAGTGGTGCTCGTCGTCGGCGCGTACTCCGCCCACCTGGTCGACTCCGGTGCCGGCCGCGGCGACCAGCTGCTGCGCGCCAATGCCGCGACCGCCGCGGTCGGCGAGGCGGACATGATGCACGACGCGATCCGCGCGGACGTGCTGGAGGTGCTCAGCAGTCCGGACGACCCGGAGGCCGTCGCGGCGGCCACCGCCGCGTACCAGGAGCACGCCGACCTGCTGCGCGCGAGCTTCGACAGCGTCGGCTCGGCCGGGCTCGGGCCCGAGATCGACGCGGCCCGCGCGAAGGTCGCGCCGGTGGTCGACGAGTACCTCGCCGGGGCGGCGGCGTGGTTGGACCGGGCCGCGCGGAACCCCGCGGCGGCGCGCGCCCAGTACCCGGCGTTCCTCGACCGCTTCCACGCCCTCGAGAAGGCGCTGCCCGAGGTCGGCGACGCCGTGGCCGTGTACGCCGCCGACGCGCAGCGCGGCGTGCAAGCCGAGCGCGGTGCCGTCGTCCGCCTGCTCGTGGGCGCCGGCGTGGGCGTCGTCGTCGTCGTGGTCCTCGGGTTGCTGCTCAGCCGGTCGCTGGTCCGGCCCATCCACCGGGTCCGGGCCGTGCTGGACGCGCTCGCCAAGGGCGACCTCACCGTGCACGCGGACGTCGACAGCGCCGACGAGCTGGGCCAGATGGCGGCCGCCCTGGAGCGGGCCACCGAGCGGCTCCGGTCGGCCGTCGGTGACATCGACCGGGCCGCCGGCGAGCTCGCCGGCTCGTCGACCGACCTCTCGGAGGTCGCGGCGCGGATGAGCGAGTCGGCCCGAGGATCCGCCGACACCGCCCGCCAGGTCTCGGCGACCGCCGGCCAGGTGTCGACCCACGTCCAGGCGGTCGCCGCCGGGACCGAGGAGATGTCGGCGTCGATCCGGGAGATCGCCCAGAGCACGGGCAGCGCCTCCACGGTCGCCACCGAGGCCGTGTCGCTCGCCCAGGGCACCACCGAGCTGGTCACCCAGCTCGGTGCGTCCTCGGCCGAGATCAGCAACGTGGTGAAGCTGATCTCCAGCATCGCGGAGCAGACGAACCTGCTGGCCCTGAACGCCACCATCGAGGCCGCACGCGCCGGTGAGGCCGGCAAGGGCTTCGCGGTGGTCGCGGGTGAGGTGAAGGAGCTCGCCGACCAGACCGGCTCGGCGACCGAGGACATCGCGCGCCGGGTCTCGGCGATCCAGCAGGACGCCGTCCGCGCCGTCGAGGCGATCGCCCGGATCTCCGGCGTCATCGACCAGGTCAGCGACTCCCAGGTCGCCATCGCGGCCGCGATCGAGCAGCAGACCGCGACGAGCACCGAGATGAGTCGCGGTGTCTCCGAGGCGGCCACGGGCAGCGCCACGATCGCCGAGACCGTCGACGAGGTCGCCCGGCTGGCCGGGGACACCACCGAGGCGTCCGCCGCCACCCGGTCCGCGGCCGACGGGCTCTCCGCGGTGGCGTACCGGATGCAGGAGCTGGTCGGGCAGTTCCGCTACTGACCCCGCGGGTTCTGGAGCGACACCACCTGGCCGCGAGCGACCGGCTGCACGCGGGTGGGTGCGTCGCGGTCGCGGCAGGCGTCGAGGAAGTCCTCGAGCGGGGACCGGAAGACCGTGTAGTCGTCGTAGTGGATCGGGACCGTGACGCCCGGCCGGACGAGGTCGACGAGGTCGACGCCCTGGTCGCCGTCCATGGTGACCAGCAGGCCGAAGGCGCGGGTGCCGCCGAGGTGGATGACCATCGCGTCGACCGGGCCGCAGCGCTCGGTGACCTCGCGCAGCCACGGGTAGCAGAGCGTGTCGCCGGTGACGTAGACGCGGAACGGCGCCGCGTCGCCCTCCTGGAGCTCGAGCACGCTGCCCATCACCGGCGGGAAGACGCTCTGGAACACCCCCGGCGCGTGCCGGCCCGGCACCGAGGTGACGGTGAGCGAGGCGGACCCGTCGTCGAACGCCGCGGTCTCCCACGTGTCCATGCCGTGCGCGCCGGAGAACCCCCAGGAGGAGAGCTTCCGGCTCGCGGCCGGCGTCGTGAGCACCGTCAGGTCCCGGTCCAGCCGGTCGCGTGCGATCCGGTCGAAGTGGTCGCCGTGCAGGTGCGACAGCAGCACCCCGTCGAGAGCGGGAAGGTCCTCGGGCTGGAGGGACGGCTCGGTGAGCCGCTTCGAGAACAGCCCCTTGCCGAGATAGGCCCGCTGTCCCCGGTGCAGGAAGTTCGGGTCGGTCAGGAGCGTGAACGGTCCGAGCCGCAGCAGCGTGGTCGCCGTACCGACGAACTCCAGGGTCGCGCGCATGCTCCGCAGTGCCCGCCGACAGCATCCGCAAACAGGGTCAGGCCCGCTCCACCTGTGCCGTCGGGCGGCCCAGGGCGTGCCGGCGGTACCACCGCTTCCCGTGGTGGCGCTGGTAGAACCACGTGAACGCCGACAGCGCCCCGCGGTCGTGGAACCAGAACCCGGCGGGGATGTCGTCCACCGGGGTACGCCGCCCGGGCTCGATGTCGGCCACGACGACGCCGGGGCCCTCGGTGCGGTCCCGGCGGGCCAGCACCTCTCCCCCGGCGTCACAGATCACCGCACCCCCCTGGAGCCAGCCGCGATAGGTCAGCGGGCTCCACGGGAGCGGGCACTCGAGCGCTCCCACGTGGGCCGCGTGCACGACCGGGGCGCCGACCACGCGCGCCATCGCCGCCGCCACGCCGGCCGCCGTCCGGGCGTTGCCCTCCTCCATCCGGCGGGTCAGCCACCGGGGGCGCCAGGCGGGGATGCTCCACCAGGCGGAGCCCCCGACGACCAGGTCGACCCGTCGGCGGAGCCGGTGGGCGGTCTGGGTGCGCATGAACTCCCAGCAGACCGCGGCGCCCGCGGTGAGCTCCCCCGCATCGATCACGCCGTCGTCGTCGCCTCCGACGTAGAAGCAGTTCTCCCACATCGTCGGGAGGTCCTTGTCGTGGCGGCCCAGCACGTCGCCGCCGGGGCCCACCAGGAAGAAGGCGTTGCGGTTGTGCCCGTCGGCATCGCGACAGATGAACGAGCCGCCGACCGTGGCGCCGTGCCGCCGCGCGAGCCGCCGCAGCAGGTCGAGAGCAGGCCCCTCGACCGGCAGGGCAGCGTCCGCCATGCGCTCGGCGAACCCCATCCCGGTCGAGAAGAACTCGGGCAGCACGATCCACTCGGCCCCCGCCGCCCCCGCCTCGTCCGCGAGCACCTCGGCCCGGCGGAGGTTCTCCGCCACGTCGCCCAGCACGGGCTCCATCAGCACTGCCGCAACTCGCAAGACCGGCCTTCCGCCGCAGGGGGTGAAGTCCACGAGACCCTATCCATCGGCGGTGGGACGCCTGAGGCCGGTGGGGCGGGTGGGGCTCGAACCCACGACCCAAGGATTATGAGTCCTCTGCTCTGACCGACTGAGCTACCGCCCCGTGTGCTCGGGACACCCTAGTCAGTCGCGGGCGAACGCATCGACGTGGGCGAGCACCAGGTCGGCCAGCTCCCGGTCGCCCTCCACCGTGACGTCCAGCCGGTCGGGGCCCAGGCGGGCGGCGGCGACCCGGCACAGGGCGACGACGTCGGTGACGACCAGGACGTCGGGGTCGGTGGCGGCGGCTGCGCCGTCGAGCGGTACGTCGTAGCAGCCGCCGCCGGGACCGGTCAGCACGAACCGGACGGTGCGGCCGGGGGGCTCGACGCCGCGGTAGGCCAGCGCCAGCGGCAGCGCGTCCATCAGCCGGGACGACATCAGCCGCATCCGCTCGTCGTCGAGGTCGAGCAGCGGCCGGTCGGTCGCCAGGGCGATGTCCATCCCGTGTGCCCACAGCTCGAACGTGCGCATGGTCAGCATCCCGCCGACGGTCACGGCGATGTCGTGGAACGGAACCTGCCGGTCCTGGTCCCCGCGCCGGGCCGCCGCGAGCATCGCCAGGGCGGCCGCGTGCCACCGGGCGACCACCTCGGCGAACGGGAGGTCCGCGAGCTCCGCGACGGTGGCGCGGGTCGCCGCGACGTGGTCGGGCAGGTACGGCGCGTCGCCGTCGGGGTCCAGCCAGCGGAGGTTGAGCCGCTCGACGCCCGCCAGGTGCGCGACCAGGTCCCGCACCCGGCCGTGCTCCTCGTGCGCGCTCCGCGACGCCTCGGCCTCGGACAGGGAGAGCAGCAGGTCGTGGAACTCGTCCAGGGTCCGCTCGAAGGCCTCCGCCGGCGTCACCGCGCGGACCGCGGGCACCGGCCGGCCGGCCGGGCGGCGCGCGAGCGCCGCCGCCAGGACGTCCGAGCGCAGGTCGGGTGGGGGTTCGCTCGCGACCGCCTCGGCCAGCGGCAGGGTCGCCTCGGCGAGCGGCATCGGCCAGGGGCCGAGGCGCAGCTCGGCCTCGACCTGCTCGTCGGGCGTCAGCGCGTCGAGCGCCAGCAGCGCGGCCGGCTCGTCGTCGTACTCGCCCATGCCCGGGTTCCGTTCGTCGGTCATCTACATCGCCGTCCCGTACTCGGTCTCCAGCGACGCCCGCAGCCGCGCCAGCGCCAGCCGCAGCCGCGACTTCGCCGTCCCCTCCGCGATGCCGAGGCGGGCGGCGACCTGCCGGTAGGTCAGGCCCTCGTAGTACGCCAGCCGCAGTGCCTGCCGCTGGTCCGGCGGCAAGGCGTCCACCAGGGCGCAGAGCCGCTGGTCGCGCCAGCGGGCGGCCGCGGCGTCCACGACCTCGGGCTCGGGTCCGTCGGCGAGGTCCGGCGCATCCAGCCGGGTCTCGGCGCGGAGCCGGCGCTCACTGCGGCGTACCTCGTCGACGGCGCGGCGGTGCGCGACGACGACCAGCAGGGCGCGGATCGATCCCCGGGCCAGGTCGACCCGGTCGGGGCGCTCCCACAGGTAGGCGAACACCTCCTGGCAGACCTCGCGGGCCAGCTGCTCGTCGCGGGTCACGCGACGCGCGACCCCGAACACGACCGCCGCGTGCTCGTCGTACAGCGCGGCGAGGGCCGCGCCGTCGCCGGCGGCGATACGCGCGAGCAGCTGCGCCTCGTGCGGGGACGGTCCGCGCGCCGTCATGCGGTCACGGTAGTCCCGGATCAGCCTGGTGGGCACGGAACGGATTCGTCCGGTGCGGGCCGGCGGATCACCGCGGCAGCACGGCGGCCCCGCGGTCTAGGTGTACCCGGCCATCAGGTTGGTCACAGGCGACTGGTCGGGGGTAGCCCGCCGAGTGCG
>NZ_BAAAJE010000038.1:0-58713 GCF_039526625.1 Nocardioides aquiterrae | reverse complement strand
CACCGACCCGTCCTCCCCGGCCGAACCTGACCCACACATCAGTCAGGAGATTCGAAGTTTCGGCCCGCAAGTACAGGTTTCCCCGGTTGACCGGGGAAACCGACACGCCCTCCCGGTCCAGTCCGGTCCCGGGCGATTTCGGCAAAGGCGCGGCCCCGCCCGCGCGGAGGTGGCACCGTCGATGGTGCTGACCTACTGGGGGGTAGACCGTATGAGCACGTCTGGGTCAACGCGCGCGCTCCGCGCGCGCCGTCTTCCTGCTCTCGCCGCCGTCCTCGCCTGCTGCCTCGGCTCGCTCGTCGTGCTGCAGCTCAGCGGGGGCGGGGCAGCTGCGCGCACGCCTGTCTCGTGCACGACTGTCTCGAACGCGTTCGGCCCGGCGACGGGCTGGACCGAGTTCGTCGAGAGGAACGGGAGCCGTGGCTCGGAGTCCGAGGGCGCCATCGCCTACGGGGGCGACCACAGCGCCGGTGGGATGACCGTCGGCACCCGCCTGCCGTCCGGGTTCCCGGCCGGCTCCGCCGCGCTCGTGGTCGCCGGCACCCACGGCACCTACAACCTCCAGAAGGGCAGCGCCTACGTCACGCCGCAGACCGGGGTGAACTTCAACGGCGGCGCCGGCACCGGGTACCTCGGGAGCAACCCGATCGACTTCGCGGCGTCGTTCGCCCAGCTGCGCGCGTTGTCGACGGCCTGGGGCGCCGCGAGCGCCACGGGCACGGTGAGCAGCGGTACGGCGGGCGGCAACCCGGCGCTGGTGTTCACCGGCACCGACCCGGCGCTGAACGTCTTCACGCTGACCCCCGCCCAGGCCGCCGACCTCGCGGCCGGCAAGCACGTCGGCTACCGCGTCCCGGGCAGCGCCACCACGATCATCAACGTGCCCGGCACGTCGGTGACCCTCGCCGGCCAGATGTGGGACGTGTCGTCCGGCGCCAGCCAGGTCAACGACACGGTGATGGCGTCATACCCGGGGATCGTCTGGAACTTCCCGGACGCCACCACGCTGACCATGAGCTACGGCTCCGCCTGGGGCGGGCACATCCTGGCGCCGCGCGCGGCGTTCACGGTGAGCTCCGTCGGCCACACCATCGGCCAGGTCATCGCGAAGAGCTTCTCCTCGAACTTCGAGACCCACCAGAACCTGCTACCGAGCAGCTCCTGCGTCCCGCCGCCGCCGCCGACGCCGGGCACCCCGGACGTCACGATCACCAAGTCGGCGTCGACCGTGACGCCGACCGGCGGTGACACCTTCACCTACACGCTGACCGCGACGAACGTCGGGGACGCCGGCGCGACCGGGGTCGTCGTCCACGACACCCTGCCGGCCGGAGTCACGTTCGTGTCCGCGTCGGCGCCCTGCACCCAGACCGCGGGCGTCGTCACCTGCGCCGTCGGCAACCTCGCCGCCGGGGCGTCGAGCACGGTCACGATCACGGTGACCGCGAACCCGATCGCCGGCGCCGGCCCCGTCGGCGAGACCGGCGACGAGCACTGGATGACGCCGTACCACCCCGAGGTCCAGGTCGACCTCGAGCCGGGTGAGCAGAAGTCGGTGTCGGTGTCCTGCGACCCCGGGGACATCCTCTCCGACGGAGACTTCCGCATCGACCACGTCGACCAGGGGACCGGCACCTTCTCCGACGTGCAGATCCTCAGCGCGCAGAGCACGGGCCTCGGCACCTGGAAGGGCGTCATCCGCAACGACGCCGCGGGCCGGGTCCAGGCGAAGGCGTTCACCGTCTGCCTCCCGGGCCGGACCGAGGGCGGCAACAACGGTCACCGGCACGACCTGCTCGCCGACGGCGCCCTCGTCACCGCCTCGCAGGCGCTGGCTCCGGGTCGCGCCTCCGTGACGCTGACCTGCCGCACGGGCACCGTCCCGATCGCGCCGGGCTACGACCTCTCGTCCGCGGCGGCGGTGCTCGTCGGCTCGGAGGCCGACTACGCGAACCGCACCTGGACCTTCACCTTCGACGCCTCGTCACCGGTGACCGCCGCCGTCAGCGCCCGGTGCCTGTCGACGACGACCAGCCCCTACGCCGGGCACACGCACCGGCTGCGGTTCACCCACGTCGTGGACACGGTCTCCGTCCCCGGCGACACGGCGGACGAGGGCACCGAGTTCAAGGTGACCTGTCCGGACGACGCGAAGGGCGTCGTCGCGACGTTCGACCTGCCACCGGGCGTGCAGCACTGGGGCAACGACCCGCGGCTCAAGGAGCGCGCCTTCCGGCTGTTCAACCAGTCCGGGACGGCGAAGAGCGCCACGCTCGACCTGCTGTGCCTCAACGACCGCACGGGCACCGAGATGGGCACGCGCGTCCCGGTGACCGTCGTGAACGTCGCGACGGTGACCTCGACGTCGACCGACGCCAACCCGGCGAACAACGCCGCGAGCGCCACGGTGACCGTGCAGCCGGGCTCGGACACCGCGGGCTTCGTCGGCGCCCCACGCCTCGCGGGCTCGTCGTTCTCGATGCGGGTCGTCTCCTCGATGCCCGGCCGGGGCGCGGTCACCGTGAAGGCGGGCGCGAAGGTGCTGGCCCGCGGCACCGTCGGCCTGAAGCCCGGGAGGTCCTCGACCGCGTCGTTGCCGCTCAGCGCCGCGGCGAAGCGGCACCTGGCGAGGCTCGACGCGGTGACCGTGACCGTCGACCCGAGCCGCGGTCGCGCGGTGTCGCGGACGGTGCGGGTCGAGCGCTGATCACACGGGCAGGCCGCGGCTGCGCAGCTCGGTGCGGAGCGCGGCGGCGTCGGTGAAGAGGATCGCGTCCATCCCGAGGGCGCGTGCGGCCGCGACGTTCGCGGGGCTGTCGTCGACGAACACCAGGCGGTCGAAGGGCTGCCCGGCGCGCTCGGCGGCGATCGCGTAGGCGCGCGGGTCGGGCTTGGCCACCTTCACCTCGCCCGACACCACCACGTCGTCGAGCAGCCGCAGCACGGCGAACTCCTCGGCGGCGTACGGGTAGTAGAGCTCGTCGGACCAGTTCGTGAGGCCGACCATGGGTACGCCGGCGGCGTGCAGGTCGCGCACGACGTCGAGGCTGCCCGGGACCTCGCTCAGCGAGGCCGGGAAGTGCTCGAGGTACGCCGCCGCGTGCTCGGCCCAGTGCGGGTGCGTCCGGCCCACCTCCGCGACCCCGTCGGCCCAGCGTCGGCCGCTGTCCTGCACGTGGTTCCACGCGAAGAAGTCGAAGTCGTCGGCGGCGAAGAACCGCGCGGTCTCCTCGGCGCCGACCCCCGCCGCGACGGCGAGGCGGGGGTCCCAGGCGATCAGGACGTTGCCGAGGTCGAGGATCACCGCGGCCGGGGTGTCGGTCACGGCGCCACGCTAGCGAGGTGGGCAACCTCCGTTGGCGTGCACGCGGAAGCGGTGCGACGCCGCCGTCGGGTCGGCGTTGCCGGCGGGGTCGGTCGCCCAGACCGAGAACGTGTGGCGGCCCGGCGCCAGGCACGGGAAGTCGACGCCGGACACGCAGTCCGCACGCGCGCCGCCGTCCATCGAGCACTGGAACGTCGAGCCCTCCTCGGTCGAGGCGAACCGGAACTGCGAGTGGTCGTTGGCCGGGAAGCGCGGCACCGAGGTGATCAGGGTGTCCGGTGCCGACGTGTCGGCGGGTGCGGGCACCGTGAACGTGGCCGTCACGTGGCGCGCCTTGTCCATGGTCACGGCGCAGGGTTTCCCCGAGCAGCCCCAGAACCCGGCGAACTCCGAGCCCGCAGCCGGCCTGGCGGTCAGGGTGACGACCGTGCCCTGGTCGTACGCCTCCCAGCAGTCGGCGCCGCAGTCGATGCCTGCGCCGTCGCTGGTCACGGTGCCCGTGCCGGCGCCCGCGGTCGAGACACGGAGCGTGTTCGAGACCGTCGGAGTGGCCGGAGCGAAGGTGGCCCGGGCCCGCGGGTCCCCGGTCACGGTGAAGGTGCAGCTCGGGGCGGCGCCGGAACAGGCGGGCTCCGGGGCGTCGCGACCGCCGGAGCGGAGCAGGACCGGAGCCGTCCAGCCGGTGAACCGCTGGCCCGCGTCGGGGACGGCGGTCAGCGTCACCTCGGCCCCCCGGAGGAAGTCGCCGTAGCAGGAGGTCTTCTTCCCGCGGGCACGCTGCTGGTCGTCGCCCGCCCGGCACTCGATGCCCTCGGGGTCGGAGACGACCGTGCCGCCCCCCTGGACCTGCACACCCACCACGCGGGTGTCCACGACGAACGTCGCGGTGACCGAGCGGTCCTGGGTCATCGTCACGGTGCAGCGGTTCCCGTCGACGGTCCCGCAGCCCGTCCACTCCAGGAACCGGTGGTCGTCGTCAGCGGTCGCGGTCAGCACCACCGCGCCGCCGCCGTACGTCGACGAGCACGTGGAAGGCATGGCGCGGTGCGCCCGCGGCGGCGGGACCTCGCGGCAGCTGATGGCGGGGTCGCCGGGGGCCGTGACGGTCCCGGCGCCCGACACCGTGACCGTCAGCACCGAACCACACGCGCGGGCCGCCCCGGCGCCGGGGCGGCACCGGGCGTCGTCGGGCGCCGCGGAGGCCGTGCTCGGCTGCCCCACCAGCACCAGGGCCGCGGTGACGACCGTGGCGAGCGTCGCGAGCACTGCTGCGAGACGCGTCCTGCGTTGACTCATCGTGTGTCCCCCGTCGAAGGCGTCGTACGGACGCGCGCCCGAGCGGGCCGGCGACGAAGCGGTCAGATCCCCCGCCGCAGGATGGATGGCGCACCGGCCCGCAGCAAGCGACCGCGCCGGATCGGCGGCCGCCGGTGCAGACCACGGGTGCGCGGAAGGGTGAATTCCGGTCGGTTCTGGTCCGGGCGGCGTCGTGGCGGGCTATGGGGGCGCACGAGCCCGGACGCGACAGGAGCCCCACCGCTGCTGCGGTGGGGCTCCTGTCAGGGCGTGCCGGAGATCAGCTCCAGCGCTCGGACGCGGGGCTTGGTTTCGATACGTGGGTCACGGCTTCGCGGGCTCAGCCGTGCCACTACTCAACCCGGCCCGGGCTTCGTCCGAGCGCTGGGCCTCGCTCCGCTCAGCTCCAGCGCTCGGACGCGGGCACGAAGTCCAGGTTGCGGTCGCCGGTGTAGATCTGCTTCGGCCGGGCGATCTTCTGCTCCTTGTCCTGGACCAGCTCGAGCCACTGGGCCAGCCAGCCCGGGGTGCGGCCGATCGCGAACAGGACCGTGAACATCTCGGGTGGGAACTGCAGCGCCTCGTAGATCAGGCCCGAGTAGAAGTCGACGTTCGGGTACAGCTTGCGGCTGACGAAGTACTCGTCCTCGAGCGCGATCTTCTCCAGCTCCTGGGCGATCTCGAGGAGCGGGTTCACGCCGGTGACCTCGAAGACGTCCTCGCACGCCTTCTTGATGATCTTCGCGCGCGGGTCGTAGTTCTTGTAGACCCGGTGGCCGAAGCCCATCAGCCGCTCGTTGCCGTCCTTCACGCCCTGGATGAAGGCGGAGATGTTGTCCTTGGTGCCGATCCGGCGCAGCATCCGCAGCACCGCCTCGTTGGCGCCGCCGTGCAGCGGCCCGTAGAGGGCGCCGACGCCGGCCGCGACCGCGGAGTAGGGGTCCACCTGGGTCGACCCGACGGAACGGACCGCGTTGGTCGAGGCGTTCTGCTCGTGGTCGGCGTGCAGGATGAACAGCACGTCGAGCGCCTTGACCAGGCGCTCGTCCGCCTCGAACCGGTGCTCGCTCATCTTGAACAGCATCGAGAGGAAGTTCGCGGTGTAGCTCAGCTCGTTGTCCGGGTAGACGAACGGCTTGCCCTGCGCGTGGCGGAACGACCAGGCCCCGAGCGTCGGCATCTTGGCGATCATCCGCACGATCTGCATGTGCCGGTTGTCGGCGTCACTGATGTTGCGCGCGTCCGGGTAGAACGTCGACAGGGCCCCGACCGACGCCATCAGCATCCCCATCGGGTGCGCGTCGTACCGGAAGCCCTGCATGAACTCCTTGACGTTCTCGTGGACGAACGTGTGGTACGTGATCTCGTGGACCCAGGACTCGTACTCCGCCTTCGTGGGCAGGGAGCCGTGGATGAGGAGGTACGCCACCTCGAGGAACGTCGACTTCTCGGCCAGCTGCTCGATCGGGTAGCCGCGGTACTCCAGGATCCCCTTGTCACCGTCGATGAAGGTGACGGCGCTGCGGCAGGACGCGGTGTTGACGAAGCCCGGGTCGTACACGGCCAGGCCGGGGGAGTCCTCGGCGGCCTTGATCTTGCCCAGATCCGCGGCCTTGATGGCGCCGTCAGCGATCGGGACCTCGTACTCCTGTCCGGTGCGGTTGTCGCGGACGGTGAGAGATTCAGTCACGCTCTCAACTTAGACTGCGCCTCCAGCGTCCGCGAAACCCGGTGTCCGAGGACCGTTCACTCCGAGCCTGCGAGGAGGGAACGCCGGCCGAGGAGGTCGAGGAGCGTCGGCGGGGACACGCGCGCCAGCGCGAGGCTTCGCGACGCGTCTCGAGACCCTGGGACCACCGGTCCACGACGGAGCCCGCCCTGCGGTTTTGACCTGCGCAGACGCACCCCCGTACTCTTGTCAGTCGCGCCTCCTGCCGCGCTCCGACCCGCCACGGGATCGGGGTGCAGACCCGGACGCCACCCACGTGGGGAGCCGGGCAGTGTTCGTCAGAAGGCGTAGCACCACCCCCCGGCCGGCACCGAGTCGACCGGGCCCTACGAACGAAGGAAGCTCCTCCGTGCGCACGTACAGCCCCAAGCCCGGCGACATCTCGCGCGAGTGGCACGTCATCGACGCCACCGACGTCGTCCTCGGCCGCCTCGCGGTGCAGACCGCGAACCTCCTGCGCGGCAAGCACAAGCCGATCTTCGCCCCGCACGTCGACACCGGTGACTTCGTCATCGTCGTCAACGCGGAGAAGGTCGCCCTCTCCGGCGACAAGAAGACCACCAAGATGGCCTACCGCCACTCGGGCTACCCGGGCGGTCTGTCCTCCACCCCGATCGGCGAGGTCCTCGAGAAGGACGCCCGCAAGGCCATCGAGAAGGCCGTGTGGGGCATGCTGCCGAAGAACAAGCTCGGCCGTCAGATGCTGAAGAAGCTGAAGGTCTACTCCGGGCCCAACCACCCGCACCAGGCCCAGAAGGCCATTCCGTTCGAGATCAAGCAGATCTCCCAGTAATCATCTGAATCGCCTACGAAAGTCTGAGTGAGGAACATCGTGGCTGACACCACCGCCGAGGTCGAGGAGACCTACGAGGCCGACGAGCAGGGCATCGCCTACAGCTCGGAGAGCGCCCCGTCCGCTGACACCCCCGCCCGTCCGGCGACCATCGCCCCCGCCGCGGCCACCGGCCGCCGCAAGGAGGCCGTCGCCCGCGTCCGCATCGTCCCCGGCACCGGTCAGTGGACCGTCAACGGCCGGACGCTGGACTCGTACTTCCCCAACAAGCTGCACCAGCAGGTCGTGAACGAGCCGTTCGCCGCGCTGCAGCTCGAGGGCCGCTTCGACGTGATCGCCCGCATCCACGGCGGCGGCATCACCGGCCAGGCCGGCGCGCTGCGCCTGGGCGTGGCCCGCTGCCTGAACGCCGTCGACGTCGAGGCGAACCGCCCGTCGCTCAAGAAGGCCGGCCTGCTCACCCGTGACGCCCGCGTCATCGAGCGCAAGAAGGCCGGTCTGAAGAAGGCCCGCAAGGCGCCTCAGTTCAGCAAGCGCTAAGTACGACGCGCATGCCGCGTGTGTTCGGCACGGACGGGGTCCGGGGCCTGGCGAACGGTCAGCTGACCGCCGAGCTGGCCCTGGACCTTTCCGTTGCCGCCGCCCGTGTCCTGGCCGACCGGGGCGAGTTCGAGGGTCACCGCCCGCTCGCCGTGGTGGGCCGGGACACGCGCATCTCGGGCCAGTTCCTCGAGCACGCCGTCGTCGCGGGGCTCGCGGCGGCCGGGGTCGACGTGTTCCGGCTGCGGGTGCTGCCGACCCCAGCCGTGGCCTACATGACGCAGGCGTTGGGCGCCGACCTCGGCGTCGTCATCAGCGCGTCGCACAACCCGATGCCCGACAACGGCATCAAGTTCCTCGCCCGCGGCGGGCTCAAGCTCGACGACCTGGTCGAGAAGCAGATCGAGCAGCACCTCGACGAGGACTGGGACCGGCCGCTGGGCGGTCAGGTCGGGCGAGTGACGCCGTACGGCACCCCGGTCGAGGAGTACGTCGAGCACCTCGTCGGCACGATCGACAAGCCGCTGACCGGCATCAAGGTCGTGCTCGACTGCGCGCACGGCGCGGCGTACGAGGCCGGGCCGGCCGCGCTGCGCGCCGCCGGCGCCGAGGTGATCGCGATCAACGTCGAGCCGGACGGGCTGAACATCAACGACGGCTGCGGTTCGACGCACCTCGAGCCCCTCCGGGCCGCGGTGGTCGAGCACGGCGCCGACGTGGGCTTCGCGCTCGACGGGGACGCGGACCGCTGCCTCGCGGTCGACCACGAGGGCAACGACGTCGACGGCGACCAGCTCATGGCCGTCCTCGCGATCGGCATGGCCGAGACCGGCCACCTCGCGAAGAACACCGTCGTGGCCACCGTGATGAGCAACCTCGGCTTCGTGCACGCGATGCGGGCCGCCGGCATCGGCGTCCGCCAGACCAAGGTCGGCGACCGGTACGTGCTGGAGGCGATGCGGGTCTCCGGCTACTCGCTCGGCGGCGAGCAGTCCGGCCACGTCATCATGAGCGAGTACGCCACGACCGGCGACGGCATCCTCACCGCGCTGCACGTGCTGGAGCGGATGGCCGCCACCGGCCAGAGCCTCCAGTCGCTGGCCTCGGTCGTGACGCGGCTGCCGCAGGTGCTCGTGAACGTCCCCGACGTCGACAAGACCCGGGCCGACGAGGACGCCGTGCTCGCGGCAGCGGTGGCCGAGGAGGAGGCCGTGCTGGGCGACACCGGCCGGATCCTGCTGCGGCCCTCCGGCACCGAGCCCCTGGTGCGGGTGATGGTCGAGGCGGCGACGCAGGAGGAGGCGCGCTCCGTCGCGGAGCGGCTCGCCGGCGTGGTCAGGCGCCAGCTGGCCCTGTGACATGGCCGCCGGGCCCACCCTCTCCGTCGAGGGCCTCGCGAAGAGCTTCGGCTCCGTGCGAGCGGTCGACGGCCTGACGTTCACGATCCGGTCGGGCGCGGTCACCGGGTTCCTCGGCCCGAACGGCGCCGGGAAGACCACCACGCTGCGGATGCTGCTCGGCCTCACCCGGCCCACCGCGGGCCGCGCCCTGGTCGGAGACCGGCCGTACGTCGAGCACGAGCGGCCCGCCCGCGTGGTGGGCGCCGCGCTCGAGGCCTCGTCGTTCCACCCGGGACGCACGGGACTCGGCCACCTCGAGGTGTTCGCCCCGCAGGTCGGCGTCGCCCGGCAGCGGTGCCGGGAGCTGATCGAGTTCGTCGGGCTCGGCGCCGCGGCGGACCGCCGGGTCGGCGGCTACTCCATGGGCATGCGGCAGCGGCTCGCGCTCGCCACCGCGCTCCTGGGCGACCCGCCCGCGATCGTGCTCGACGAGCCCGCGAACGGCCTGGACCCCGAGGGCATCGTCTGGCTGCGGCGGCTGCTGCGCCGGTTCGCGGACGAGGGCCGCACGGTGCTGGTCTCCAGCCACGTGCTCGCCGAGGTGCAGCACACCGTCGACGACGTGGTGATCATCGCGCAGGGCCGGCTGGTGCACGCGTCCTCGCTGGAGGACCTCGCCCATTTGGCCGCGCCGGAGACGTACGTCGAGTCGCCCGACCTCGGCGGGGTCTCGCGGCTGTGCGAGGAGCGGGGGTGGCCGGCGCGACCGGCCGACCGCGGGCTGCTCGTCGGCACCGCGACCGCGGCCGAGGTCGGCGCGGCGGCGTACCGTGCCGGCATCGAGCTGCACCAGCTGGCCAGCCGCGGCGGCGACCTCGAGGACGTGTTCCTGCGGCTCACCGGAGGCACCCGGTGAGGCCCGCCCTCGTCGCGGAGTACCGCAAGCTGGTCAGCACCCGGATGTGGTGGGTGCTGCTGATCGCGCTGGCGGCGTACCTGGCCTTCATCGGCGCGGTGCTGGCGTTCTCGCTGGTCTTCGCCCCCGAGGACCGGTCCGGCGGGGTCACGCTGCACGGCGTGGACGCCGCCACGGCGGTCTACGGGCTCACCAACGGCGTCGGCTACGTCTTCCCCTTGGTGATCGGGAGCCTGGCGATGACCACGGAGTTCCGGCACCAGACCATCACCCAGTCGCTGCTGGTCGAGCCCCGGCGCTCGGTCTTCCTCGGCGCGAAGCTCCTGGCGACGGTCCCGGTGGGCCTGCTGTACGGCCTGGTCGCCACCGCCGCGGTCGTGCTCGGCAGCGCGCCGCTGCTGGCCGGCTGGGGCGACGGTGCGTTCCTGACCGACCCCGACGTGATCGAGGTGCTGCTGCTCAGCGTCGTCGTGACCGCCCTGTGGGCCGTGATCGGCGTGGCGTTCGGCAGCGTGCTGCCCAACCAGGTCGCGGCGATCGTGGTGATCCTGGCGTTCACGCAGTTCGTCGAGCCGATCGCGCGCTTCGCGCTGGGCGCGTTCGACCTCACCGACGGGATCGCGAAGTTCCTGCCCGGCGCGGCCGCGGACGGCGTGATCGGCGCCAGCTTCTTCGTGGCGTACGGCGGCGGGTCGGGCGACCTGCTGCCGCGCTGGGCGGCGCTGATGGTGCTGCTCGGGTACGGCGCGGTGCTGGCGCTGGTCGGGCGGCTCACCACGCTGCGTCGCGACGTGGGCTGATGCGCGGTTTCGGCTGCTGGCAGCCGAAACCCGCACGACACGCCGTGTGCTGCCGGCGTGTCGTGCGGGTTCTGGCTGCTGACCGCCGAACCCCGCGACCGGTCAGAGCTTGCGCAGCCGCACGTAGCGGACCGAGTGGTCGCGGTCCTTGCGCAGCACCAGCGTCGCCCGGGAGCGGGTCGGCAGCACGTTCTGCGCCAGGTTCGGGCCGTTGATGGTGTCCCAGATCCGGCGGGCCTCGTCGACGGCCTCGTCGTGGGACAGGGCGGCGTACCGCGAGAAGTACGACTCCGGGTCGCGGAACGCCGTCTCGCGCAGCCGCAGGAACCGGTCGACGTACCAGTCGCGGATGTGGCTGGTGCCGGCGTCGACGTACACGGAGAAGTCGAAGAAGTCGCTCAGGGTCAGCCCGGTGCGGCCGTCCTCGCGGACCCGGGCGGGCTGCAGCACGTTGAGCCCCTCGATGATCACGATGTCGGGCCGCTTGACCACGACCTTCTCGTCGGGCAGCACGTCGTAGGTCAGGTGCGAGTAGACCGGCGCCTCGACCTCGTCCTTGCCGGACTTGATGTCGACGACGAAGCGCAGCAGCGCGCGGCGGTCGTAGGACTCCGGGAAGCCCTTGCGCTGCAGGAGGCCGCGGCGCTCGAGCTCGGCATTCGGGTAGAGGAAGCCGTCGGTGGTCACGAGCGCGACGTTCGGGTGCTCGGGCCAGTGCGCGAGCATCTGCTGCAGCACGCGGGCGGTCGTGGACTTGCCGACCGCGACCGAGCCGGCGAGGCCGATGACGAACGGCGTGCGCTGCGGCTGGACCTGGTGGAGGAACTCCTCCTGGTGCCGGTAGAGCGTGCCCGCGGACTCGACGTACAGGCTGAGCAGCTTCGACAGCGGCAGGTAGATCTGCTGGACCTCGTCGAGGTCGAGCTGGTCGCCCAGGCCGCGCAGCTGCCGGATCTCGTCGGCGGTGAGCGGGTTCTCCACCTCGGACGCCAGCGCCGCCCAGGCGGAGCGGTCGAGCTCCAGGTACGGCGATGACTCTTCCGGCGGCCCGCCGTTCGAAGACATGGGCGCGATTGTTGCAGGGGCCCGCAGCTAGGGTGACACCCATGTGCGGGATCGTGGGTTACGTGGGTCACAGGGGAGCCCAGGACGTGGTCGTCGAGGGCCTGCGGCGCCTGGAGTACCGCGGCTACGACTCCGCCGGGATCGCCCTCGTCGCGGACGGGCGGCTGGCCACCGAGAAGCGCGCCGGCAAGCTCGCGAACCTCGAGAAGGCGATCGCGGACGACGCGCTGCCGCCGACCACGGTCGGCATGGGGCACACCCGCTGGGCGACCCACGGCGCGCCGAACGACGTGAACGCGCACCCGCACACCGGGGCGACGCGCCGCGTGGCGCTGGTGCACAACGGCATCATCGAGAACTTCGCCGAGCTGCGCGCCGAGCTCGAGGCGGGCGACCACCACCTCGTGTCGGAGACCGACACCGAGGTCGCGGCGCAGCTGCTGGAGCTCGAGGTGCTCGCGGGCGCGGACCTGACCTCGGCGATGCTGGCGCTGGTGCGCCGCCTCGAGGGCGCGTTCACGCTGGTGGCCGTCGACGCCCTCGACCCGTCGCGGGTCGTGGCGGCGCGGCGCAACTCGCCGCTCGTGGTCGGCGTCGGGGAGGGGGAGAACTTCCTGGGCTCCGACGTGGCGGCGTTCATCGAGCACACCCGCGAGGCGATGGAACTGGGCCAGGACCAGGTCGTGACGATCACCCGGGACTCGGTGGACGTGCGCAACTTCGACGGCACGCCGTCCGACGGCCGGCGCTACCACGTCGACTGGGACCTGTCCGCGGCCGAGAAGGACGGCCACGACTGGTTCATGCGCAAGGAGATCTTCGAGCAGCCCCGCGCCGTGGCCGACTCGCTGCTCGGACGCCGTACCGCGGAGGGGCACCTGCAGCTCGACGAGATGCGGCTCTCGGACCAGGAGCTGCGCGACGTCGACAAGATCATCATCATCGCGTGCGGCACGTCGTTCTACGCGGGCCTGGTCGCGAAGTACGCGATCGAGCACTGGTGCCGGATCCCGGTCGAGGTCGAGCTGGCCTCGGAGTTCCGGTACCGCGACCCGATCCTCGACTACTCCACGCTGGTCGTCGCGATCAGCCAGTCCGGCGAGACCGCGGACACGCTGCAGGCGATCCGGCACGCGCGGGCGCAGAAGTCGAAGGTGCTGGCGATCTGCAACACCAACGGCTCGACGATCCCGCGCGAGTCCGACGCCGTCATCTACACGCACGCCGGCCCCGAGATCGGCGTCGCGTCGACCAAGGGCTTCCTGACCCAGCTGGTCGCCTGCTACCTGCTCGCGCTCTACCTCGCGCAGGTCAAGGGCACCCGGTTCGGCGACGAGATCTCGCAGGTGGTGCGCCAGCTCGAGGCGATGCCGTCGCACATCGAGTCGGTGCTGGCGTCGGCCGACGACGTCTACGCCCTGGCGCGCGAGCACGTCGGCACCCGGTCGGTGCTGTTCCTGGGCCGGCACGCCGGCTACCCGGTCGCGCTGGAGGGGGCGCTCAAGCTCAAGGAGCTCGCGTACCTGCACGCCGAGGGCTTCGCCGCCGGCGAGCTCAAGCACGGCCCGATCGCGCTGGTCGAGCAGGGCCTCCCGGTGCTCTGCGTCGTGCCGCCGGCGGGACGGGACCAGCTTCGCGACAAGATGGTCAGTGGCATCCAGGAGGTGCGCGCCCGGGGCGCGCGCACGATCTGCCTGGTGGAGGAGGGCGACGACGCGATCACGCCGTACGCCGACGTGGTGCTCCGCCTGCCGAAGGTGCCGGTGCTGCTGCAGCCGCTGGTGGCCGTCGTGCCGCTGCAGCTCTTCGCGTGCGAGCTCGCGACCGTGATGGGCCACGACGTCGACCAGCCGCGCAACCTCGCCAAGTCGGTCACCGTCGAATGAACACCCCACGAAAACGCGCTTCGCTTGCCTTTTCGCGGGGACCCCGATGATCCTCGGGGTCGGCATCGACGTCGTCGACATCGAGCGGTTCGGGGAGTCGCTGGAGCGGACCCCCGGCTTGGTCGGGCGCATCTTCACCCCCGCCGAGGCGTCCCGGCCGCTCGCGTCGCTGGCGGCCCGGTTCGCGGCCAAGGAGGCGCTCGCCAAGGCGCTCGGCGCCCCCTCGGGGATGCACTGGCACGACGCCGAGGTCGTCTCCGAGTCCTCCGGCCGCCCGCTCTTCGAGGTCCGCGGCTCCGTCGCCGCCCGCGCCGCCGAGCTCGGCGTCTCCTCCGTGCACCTCTCGCTCTCTCACGACGCCGGCATCGCGTCGGCGGTGGTGGTGCTGGAGTCCGCGTGACTTCGGGTCGTGTGCCTGAGCACGCGCTATGCCGCGTTCCCAGGCACACGACCCGGTAGTCCGAGGGCGATCAGGTCGGCGGCGACCTCTGCGGGCTCGAACCGCAGCTCGAACGCCGAGCACCGGATCACGATCCGGTTCGCGGTGGTGAGGCGGCGCCCGCGCCGGTGGTCGCTCATGGACTCGAGCACGTCGAGGTGAAAGGACCCTTCGACCTCGAGCACGAGTGTGGTGCCGTCGGGCAGCGTCCACTCGCAGTCGGTCCACCGTCGCTTGCCGGACCGGTCGACCCGGGCCTGCTGGCCCGTGGGCATCGGGATCCCGTAGCGGCGGCACATGCGTCGCACGTCGAGCTCGGCCCCCGAGTGCGCACCCCCGGCGATGTCGCCCAGGGTGCGCTTGAACGGCTTCGCCCAGCGCAGCGGCCGGAGGACGTCGATCCACTCGACCATGCGCTCGGCCGTGGTCAGCCGCTGCTGGACGCTCGCGGCGATCACGCCGTGGGCGGGCCGAGGGGTCGTCTGGTACGCCGCGAACAGCAGCACGGCGGGCTCGAGTCGGCAGGTCGGGATGACCGGGCGTGGGTGCCGCAGCAGGTCGAACGGGCGGCGACTGCGGAAGAACCGGACCCCGTCGACCGGCTCGAAGCTGAGCTCGTCGTCGACGTAGACCGTCACCGCGTCCCGGTGCCACCCCGTCAGTCCGTGCCGCTCGGCCGCCGTGAGTCCGCCGAGCATGCTGCGCTCGCCGGCGTGGAGGACCGCGAGCCACTCCCGCTGGGCCCGGGTCAGCTCGCCGGTCACGGTGCTGATCACGCGGGGAGTCCGCTCCACCCAGCGTCGCGCATAGCCATGGTCGCGCACCCGGTCCCAGTCGACGCCGTGTCGGTTCAGCTGCCGGCGGGCGACCATGCCGTGCTGCGACGCGATGAGTGCTTCGAGGACGTCGTTCATGCCGGAACGCTTCCCCGATCGCGCGGGCGGGCTCGTCGTTGTCCACAGGGGTCGGGTCGTGTGCCTGAGCACGCGCTATGCCGCGTTCTCAGGCACACGACCCGATGAAAGCGGGCCCGCTAGCGTGAGCCCATGAGGAGCGCGCACACGGTCGAGCAGGTGCGGGCGGCGGAGGCGGCGCTGATGCGGACGCTGCCGGAGGGCGCGCTGATGCAGCGGGCAGCGGCCGGGCTGGCGTACGCCGTCATCGACCTCCTCGGCGGCGCGTACGGCCGGCGGGTGCTGCTGCTGGCCGGGTCGGGGGACAACGGCGGGGACGCGCTGTACGCCGGCGCGCTGCTGGCCCGGCGCGGGGCACGGGTCGAGGCGCGGCTGCTGTCCGACCGCGCCCACGAGGGGGGCGTCGCGGCGCTGAGGAGCGCCGGGGGGCGGATCACCGACGACCCGACCCGCCCGGACCTGGTGGTCGACGGTATCGTCGGGATCGGCGGCCAGCCCGGGCTGCGGGAGGCCGCGCAGCAGGCCCTGGAGGGCGTCCGAGGCGTCCCGGTCGTCGCCGTCGACACGCCGAGCGGCGTCGCCGTCGACACCGGCGAGCTCGACGGCCCGCACGTGACCGCCGACCTGACCGTCACCTTCGGCACGCACAAGGTCTGCCACCTCGTCGACCCGGCCGCGCAGGCGTGCGGCGCGGTGCACCTCGTCGACATCGGCCTCGAGCTCCCCGAGGCGCCGGTCGAGGCGCTCCAGCCCCAGGACGTCGCCCGCCTGCTGCCCCGGCCGGCCCCGGACGCGCACAAGTACACCCGCGGCGTGGTCGGCATCCGCGCCGGCAGCGCGCAGTACCCCGGCGCCGCCCTGCTGAGCGTCGCCGGCGCCGACAGCGGGCTCTGCGGCATGGTCCGGTACGTCGGCGCCGCCGCGGACACCGTGCGCGAGGTGCACCCCGAGGTCGTCGGCGAGGGGAGGGTTCAGGCCTGGGTGGTCGGCTCCGGGGGTGGGGCCGGCGCGCGGGAGGAGCTCGCGGCGGCCCGCGCCGACGGCGTCCCGCTCGTCATCGACGCCGACGCCCTCCAGCACGTCACCGGCCCCGAGGACGCCGCCGTGCTCACCCCGCACGCCGGCGAGCTCGCCGCGATGCTCGGCCAGGAGCGCGCCGACATCGAGGCGCGGCCCCTCCACCACGCCCGGGAGGCCGCGGCCCGCTACGGCTGCACCGTGCTCCTCAAGGGCCGGCACACGCTGGTCGCCCGCCCGGACGGCCGCACCCGGGTCACCACCACCGGCACCCCCTGGCTGGCCACGGCCGGGGCGGGCGACGTGCTCGGCGGGCTGGTCGGCGCGCTGCTCGCGGCCGGCCTGACGCCGTACGACGCCGCGTCGGTCGGCTCGTGGTTGCACGGCGCGGCGGCGACGCTCGCGAGCCGGGGCGGTCCGCTGGTGGCGAGCGCCATCGCGGAGGCGATCCCGGACGCCGTGCGGGGGCTGCCGACCCCGTGATGGGACAATTGACCGCATGACCCCGGTCGCGCGCGCTGAGATCGTCGTCGATCTCGCGGCGATCCGGCACAACGTCCGCACGCTCCGCGAGCTGACCGGCGTGCCGTCGATGACGGTGGTCAAGGCCGACGGGTACGGCCACGGGATGGTCGAGGTCGCCCGCGCCGCGCGCGCGGCCGGCTCGGAGTGGCTGGGTGTCACGACCATCGACGAGGCGCTCGCCCTCCGCGCGAGCGGCGACGACGGCCCGCTGCTGTGCTGGCTCACGGTTCCCGGCGACGACTGGGCCGCCGCGATCGACGCCGGCATCGACGTCACCGCGTACTCGGTCGCCGAGCTCGACGAGATCGCCGCGACGGGCAGGTCCGCCCGCGTCCAGCTGAAGGTCGACACCGGGCTGTCCCGCGGCGGCGCCACGCTCGCCGACTGGCCCGCCGTCGTGGCGCGCGCCGAGCAGGGCGAGCGCGACGGCAGCTGGCGGATCACCGGCATCTGGTCGCACTTCGCGGCCAGCGACGACCCGGACCACCCCGCGAACGACGCCCAGGAGCGGGTGTTCCACCAGGCACTCGCGCTGGCGGGCGGGCTCACCCCCGAGGTCCGCCACCTCGCGAACTCCGCGGCCGGCATCCTGCGCCCCAGCAGCCGGCTGGACCTCGTGCGGTTCGGGCTCGCGTCGTACGGCCTGGACCCCGCGCCCGGGCGGACGCCGGACCTCGGCCTGGTCCCGGCGATGACCGCCCGCGCCACCCTCGCGATGACCAAGCGGATCCACGCCGGCGACGGCGTCTCCTACGGGCACACCTGGATCGCCGACACCGACACGACCGTGGGCCTGGTGCCCGCCGGGTACGGCGACGGCATCCCGCGCCACGCCAGCAACGCCGCCCACGTCCTCGTGGAGGGCAAGCAGCGCGCCATGCGCGGGCGCGTGTGCATGGACCAGTTCGTCGTCGACCTCGACGGCGACAGCCCCGCTCCCGGCGCCGACGTCGTGATCTTCGGCCCCGGCACCCACGGCGAGCCCACCGCGCAGGATTGGGCGGAGGCCGCCGGCACCATCTCGTACGAGATCGTCACCCGCATCGGCGGACGGTTCGCCAGGAGGCATGTCAACGCATGAGGATGCGCACCCACCTGCTCGGCGCCACGGCGACCGCACTCGGCCTGGCCGCCGCCGGCGCCGGCGTCGCCGCCCGCCAGCGCCGCGCGATCAGCCGCCGCCACCCGGGCGACAACCCGGCGTTCGGGTCGCTGCGCGCCGAGCCGGTGACGGTCGTGACCGACGACGGCACGCCGCTGCACGTGGAGGTCGACGAGGCGGACTCCCCGGTCACGCTGGTGTTCTGCCACGGGTACGCGCTGAACCTCGACTGCTGGCACTTCCAGCGCGAGCACTACCGCGGTCGGGTGCGCGCGGTCTACTACGACCAGCGCTCGCACGGCCGGTCCGGGAGGTCGCCGATCGGCCACGCCACCATCGACCAGCTCGGCCAGGACCTCCTGACGGTGCTCGACCACGTGGTCCCCGAGGGCCCGGTCGTGCTCGTCGGCCACTCCATGGGTGGGATGACCATCGTCGCGCTCGCCGAGCAGCACCCCGAGCTCTTCGGTGACCGGGTGGTCGGCGCCGCGCTCGTCTCGACGACCGCGGGCGGCCTCGACCCCAGCCGCATCCTCCTGCCGATGGTGCCGGGCTGGGCCGGCTCGCGCGGCGTGCACCGCGGCGTCGCCACGCTGGCCCGTGGCCACCGGGCGGTCGACGGGCTGCGCAGGATCGGCCGCAACATCGCCCTCGTGGCGACCGACGAGCTCGCCTTCGGCGACGACGTCCCGGCCAGCTACGTGACGTTCGTCGACCGGATGCTCTCGGCCACGCCGTTCGAGGTGGTCGCGGAGTTCTTCCCCGGCTTCAGCGAGCTCGACAAGTTCGACCACGTCGGCGTGCTCGCCAAGGTGCCGACCGCGGTGATCTGCGGGACCGACGACAAGCTGACCTCCATCGGCCACAGCCGGAAGCTGCAGGCCAGGATCGGCGGGTCCACGATCCTGGAGTGCCACGGCGCCGGGCACATGGTGATCCTCGAGCGGTCCGACGAGGTCAACGGCGAGCTCGACAAGCTGCTCTCGCAGGCGGGAGTCGACGCGTGACGCTCGAGGTGAGACGCGTCGGCCCGGAGTCGGCGGCGCAGGTGCTGGAGGTCGTCCGCGCGGCGTTCGAGGCGCGACCGCCGCTGGACCCGCCGGCCGCCGCCCTGACCGAGACCGAGGAGACGATCGCCGCGAAGCTCGCCGGGCACGGTGGCCTGCTCGCCTGCCTGGACGGGGAGCCGGTGGGTGCGCTGGTGCTCGACCCGATCGGGAGCACGACGTACCTGCGCCGGTTCGGGGTGCACCCGGCGGCCCAGGGGCACGGCGTCGCGGCCGAGCTGATCGAGGCCGCGGCCGAGGCCGCCGAGGGCTCGGAGGACCTCACGGTCGTCGCGCGGGAGGAGCTGCCCGCGACCATCCGCTTCTGGGAGCGGCAGGGCTTCCGCGAGATCCGGCGCGACTCCCCGAACGTCGAGCTGCGCCGGCCGCTGCGCACCCACGCCTTCCAGGTCCGCGACGCCGACGCCATGCGCGCCCTGGGACGCTCGCTCGCCGGCCAGCTCGCGCAGGGCGACCTGGTCGTGCTCAGCGGCGAGCTCGGCGCGGGCAAGACCACGTTCACCCAGGGCCTCGGCGCCGGGCTCGGGGTGCGCGGCGACGTCACCTCGCCGACGTTCGTGATCGCCCGCGTGCACCCGTCGCTGATCGGCGGGCCGGACCTGGTGCACGTGGACGCGTACCGCCTCGGCGGCCTCGAGGAGCTCGACGACCTCGACCTCGACACCTCCCTCGACGACGCGGTGACGGTGGTGGAGTGGGGCGAGGGGCTGGCCGAGGGCCTGTCCGAGTCGCGGCTGGAGGTCGCGATCGTGCGCGGCGACGCCCCGCACGACGGCCTCGACCCGCGCCGCGTCGAGATCACGCCCGTCGGTCCTCGATGGCACGCCCTGTCGTTCCGGGCACTAGGCTGAGGCGTCGCCCCACCCGAGCCACGAGGAAGCCCGTGTCCGAAGCACCACCGGAGAACCGTGTCCGTCTCGTCGTCGTCACCGGTTCCGGCCGCAGCGGCACCAGCACCGTGGCCGGCACCCTGAAGCGGCTCGGCCTGCACGTCCCGCAGCCCGAGATGCCGCCGGACGAGACGAACCCGCGCGGCTTCTACGAGCCGATCTGGGTGGTGGACTTCCACAAGCGGCTGCTCAACAGCATCCCGGCGCGCACGAACGACGCCCGGCCCCAGGCCGCCGCCGACGTCTCCGCCGCCGCGGCAGCCCCCGAGGTGCACGACGAACTGCGCACCTGGCTGGCCGAGCACGCCGCGGAGGTCGGGCCCGGCGGGCAGCTGGTCATCAAGGACCCGCGCGCGTTCTGGGCGCACGAGCTCTGGGCGTCCGTCGCCGACGAGCTCGGCATCGAGATGTCGTACCTCACCATGCTGCGGCACCCGACCGAGGTCGTGCAGTCCCGCGAGACCTACTACCTGTCCAACCAGACCGACGAGTTCCGGCGTACCCGCCAGACCGCGAACCTGGCCGGCTGGGTCAACTCGGCGTACGAGACCGAGGTCGCGACCCGGCCGCGCAAGCGCGCCTTCGTGCGCTACACCGACCTGCTCGAGGACTGGCGCTCGGCGATGGCCCGCGCCCAGCAGCAGCTCGGCATCACGTTCAACGCCGACCTCTCCACGCGCGACCACCACGACGTCGACGACTTCATCGACACCAAGCTCTACCGCAGCAAGATCACCTGGGACGACGTGGACACCATCCCCGAGCTGCGCGAGCAGGCGACGATCGCCTGGGACGCGTGCAACACGCTCGTCGACGCGCCGTACGACGAGGGCGCGATCGCGGCCCTCGCGGGCGTCCACGACCGCTACGTCGTGCTGCACCAGTACGCCGAGGCGATCGCCCTCGACCACACCAACCGGGCCGTCGCGCTCGGCCGCCGCGAGGTGCAGGCGAAGAACGCCGAGCTGCGCAAGCGCCTGAACCGGCGCAAGACCGAGGTCGAGCGGCTCCAGGGCCAGCTCGACCAGGCGAGCTCCGGCGGCGGCGGCTCCCGGCTCCCCTGGAAGCGGTGAAGAGCGGCCGCGGCGCGAAGACGTTCCTGCTGGGCGTCGGGGCGCAGAAGGCGGGCACCACCTGGGTGCACCACTACCTGGCGCGGTCGCCGCAGTTCGTGCGCGGCTACCGCAAGGAGTACCACGTCTTCGACAGCAGCGACCTGCCCGACGAGCCGTGGCTGGGGCGCAACCTCGACATGGCGCAGGCCGAGCTCGACAAGCTCCGCCGCGGCGAGCCCGCCGACCCGGTCCACCTGCACCGGGCCGCGATGATCGCCGACCCCGAGTTCTACTTCGACTACTTCACCGGGCTGATCCGCAGCCGGCCGAGGTTCCGGGCGACCGCGGACGTCACCCCCGAGTACGCCGTGCTGCCGGTCGAGCGGCTGGCGTCGATCCGGGACGGGTTCGCGGCCCGCAAGGTGCGCACCCGCGTGCTGTTCCTCATGCGCGACCCGGTGGACCGGATCTGGTCGCAGATCCGGATGCAGGAGGGCCGGCGCCCGGCCCGGTTCCCGGCGCCGGCGGACCAGATGGTCGAGCGGCTCTTCGACGACCCGCGGTACGAGCAGTTCTCGCGCTACGAGCGCACCCTGGACCACCTCGAGGCCGTCTGGGACCGCAGCGAGATCCACTACGGCTTCTACGAGCAGCTCTTCCGCGAGGAGGAGGTGCGCGCGATCTGCGACCTCGTCGGGATCGACTTCCGCACGCCCGACTTCGAGAAGAAGTCGAACGTCTCGTCGGGCAAGGCGGTCGCGGCGCTGCCCGACGACCTGGTCCAGCGGGTGGCGACGTACTTCGGCGACACCTACCACGCGGTCGCGTCCCGGTTCCCCGACGCGGACCTCGCGGCCCTGTGGCCGAGCAGCCGGTTCGTCCTCTAGCTGCTACTCGGCCTTCTCCCACCGTGCGGGCACCGGGAGGTAGAAGGTGAAGAAGTCGTCGAGGACCTCCTTGAGCGCCGCCGGCGTCAACGCGTGGTCGTGGTGGTCGCCGAGGCAGATGAAGTCCTGCTCGCGGGGCTTGAGCCGCCGCAGCTTCCGGATCACGTCGTTGGCGCTGATGTCGACGTAGGCGTTCTCGGAGGACCCGACGACGGCAGTGCCGGTGGCCAGCCCGTAGTGCTGCGCGAACGACGACAGCAGCGAGATGTTGTCGTCGGCGCGGAACGGCGAGCGGGCGGTGCGGGCGATCTCCTCCGGGAACCGCCGCTCGATCTCCTCGAGCACCGACCGGCGGTGGGCGTACGGCGCGTGCGCGAGGCTGTGGGTGCTGACGACCCCGAAGGTCTCGCGCAGCAGCCGCCGGTTGTTCCACGCCGCCTTCAGCCAGGGCGCGGCGTCGCCGTCGTGCTCGATCCCGATGTTGTGGCTGGAGAAGAAGACCGCGGTGTGGCCGGACGGGTCGAAGAACCGCTGCGGCCGCTGCGGGCGCGCGAGGAGGAAGTCGTCGTTGAGGTAGACGAAGTGCTCGGCCAGCCCGGGGATCTTGTGGATGCTGCTCTCGATCGCGTGCGAGTTGAACGTGGGCAGCGCGTCGGCCGGCAGGATGTCGCGGTGGTGCACGAGGTTGACCTGCGGGTGGTCGACCAGCCAGGACGGCACCTGGCCCGCGGTGACGAGGTGGATCGTGCGGATCCAGGGCGCGAACAGGTGGAGGCTGCGCAGGGAGTAGCGCAGCTCGTCGCGGTTGACGAACCGGGCTCGCCCGGCCGCGGTGCGGTCCAGGGGCCGCCCGACCTCCGCGAGCCGGGCCTCGCGGGCGGCGTTCCACTCCGGGTCGTCGCCGTCGACCCAGGTGTAGACGGCGTCGATCGGGAAGGTGCAGTCCCGGACCGTGGGCTGCGCCATCAGCGGCAGCGTGCGGGCGACCACGCCCTCGATCTCGGCCTCGACGGTCTCGAAGTCGGCCGGCAGCCGGTTGGTGTAGGCGTTGAGCCCCGCGGAGACGAGGTCGCCGTTCGGGGCGCTCTCCCAGAACTCGACGTGGATGCGACACCCGGACGACAGCACGCCCGGCCACTGCTCGTCGAGCATCGGCCACGGCTCGAGGCTGACCCGCCCGGTGTGCTCCGGCGCGAGCTCGGCCGCGAGCCGGCCGATCCGGTCGCGCCGCTCCGGCCAGCCGTGGCCCGCGGTGTCGACGAGGCTGAGCCGGTCCGGCGCCTCCGGGCCGCCGAGCTCGGTCAGGAACGCCGAGCGGGCGGCCATCGGGACCACGACCGTCGCGGGGTCGTCGCCGTGGGCGGGCACGACGAACCAGCGCTGCGAGACCCGTGCGGCGCACTGGACGGCCCAGGAGACCGCCATCCGGCGGGCCTCCGCGGGCGTGAGGTCCGTGGCAGCCGTCGGCAGGTCGGCCGTGGCCGCGGGCGTCGTGGCGAGCTCGCTCACGCGCCGGTGCAGGGGCCGCGGGTCGCCCGAGCGGCGCTCGACGGCGCCCTCGAAGATCGTGAGCCAGCGACGGGCGATCGCCTCGGGGGCGTACTGCCGCGAGCTGGCCAGGGCGCCCTCGCCGAGCTGGTGCCGGAGGGCGTCGTCGGTCGCGAGCCGCAGCAGCGCGGTCGACAGGCCGGAGAGCGCGTCGGGGCCGACCAGCAGGCCGTTGACCTCGTGCCGGATGACCGCACGGGAGCCGGACGGGTTGTCGAAGGCGATGACGGGCACGCCGGCGGCCATCGCCTCCTGGACCACCAGCGGCAGGCCCTCGCTGCGCGACGGGAGCGCCGAGATGCTCGCCGCGGCCCACTCCGACGGCATGTCGGCGCTCTGACCGGGCAGCTCGACGCGGTCCCAGAGCCCCAGGCGCCGGATCAGCCGGATGAGGTCGAGGCGCTGCGGGCCGGAGCCGAGGATCCGCAGCCGCCAGCCGGGGATCCGGTCCGCGATCTCCCCGAAGGCCTCGATCAGCTTGGTCATCTGCTTCTCGGCGACGAACCGCCCGGCCGCGACGATCAGCCCGGTCTCGAGCGTCGACCGCGGCTTGAAGCCCTGCGGGAGCGGGTTCGGCACGACGACGGTCTGCGGCGCGACCGGGCCGAGCGTCTCGGTGAGCCACTCCTGCGCGCTGCGGGTCAGCAGCGCGACGACGTCCGCGCGCGGCGCGAAGGTCAGCAGCGGCTCGAGCCCGGACGTGCGGTCCGACGAGGAGCGGTGCTCCTGGTGGACGATCGCCACCCGCCGGGGGAGGAGCTGCACGGCGGCCGCGAGCAGGCCGGGCGTGACGCTCACGACCACGTCGGCGTCCAGCGCCGGCAGGACGTGCTCGTACATGGCGTCGGTCAGCGCGCTGAACTGCGCGTCCCAGCGGTCGGGGACCAGCAGGGACGGGCGCTCGGCCAGCGCCGCCGTGAGGTCGGCGGCGACCACGTCGTCCTCGGTGCGCGGGGTCTCCGGGTCGCGCAGGTCGACGAGCCGGCGGACCGACACCGCCGGGTCGACGTCGTAATGCGGTCGATCGCTCGTCCGCAGCGCGCTCAGGATGGTGACGTCCTGGCCGAGCGCGGCCAGCGCGTTGGCCTGGGTCACCACCGACCGCTCGGTGCCGCCGCCGCCGTCGAGGTTGAGGAGCAGGAACGTGATCTTCACGCGGTCTCTCCGATCGTGCTCACCTTGCGCGCGAAGCGCAGGACACCCTGGTCGGAGAAGACGAAGCGGCCGGCGACCATGTCGGTCTCGGGGTCGAGGAGGAACGGGAGCAGCACGGCTGACGCCTCGACGACCGTCAGGTCGTTCGTCAGGCGCGCCACGGTGACCGGGTCGTCGGCGGGGCCGACCGCGATGCGGTAGCCGCCCTGCGGGGCCGGCACGTCGGCGGCGCCGAGCGTCGCCACGACGTCGTCGCCGTCGGTGACCGCGACGACCGAGTGCGCGACGGTGCCGTCCTTGCGCACGAAGTGCAGGCGGGGCTCGAGCCCGGCCTCCGGTGGGCTGAGCCGCAGCTGCACGCTGCCGCCGGCGCTCGTGATCGCCAGGAGGCGGGCCACGCGGGCGGCCCGGGTGCGGCGTACCCGCAGGAACCCGGCGTCGTCGGTGACCACCAGGAACCGCCAGCGCCCGTCGGGGGTCGGCGGCGTCCGGAGGTGGCTGTCCGCCGGTGCGACCGCCAGCCGGAGCGCGGCCGGCTTCGCCTTGTCGCCGACGGCGACCAGGAGTGCCTCGGCGTCCTCGGTCTCGGGGAGCACGTCGGTGAGGCGCCAGCGGGCCGAGGCGTACGCCGGGTCCTCGTCGGGCAGCGGCTCCGCCTCGGTCAGTTCGCCGGTGGCGGGGTCCTGCAGCGCCGGACGGCCGGCCCCGGCCGGGACCGCCACCCACAGGTGCTCCCCGTCGAGGACGCGCGCGTAGACCGCGTCCGCAGCCTCGCCGGCGAGGTCGCGGACGACCGCACGGGTCGTGCGGGCGGCCTTGCGAACCCCGCCCCCGAGACGTTGCGTGAAGTTCACCTGGTCTCCCTCTGCCGGCAGTGACGCGATGGTAACTGCGCGGCGGGGGCGGGTCAGATTCCGGTGACCCCTTCGTCGCCGTAGCCCTCGGCCTGCTCGTCGAAGTTCTCGTGCTCGAGCAGGTGCAGGATCGGGACGCCGAGCCGGCGCCGGGCCTTCGACGTCCAGTCGAGGTGGAAGAACTCCGCCACCACGTGCGGGCGGGTCAGGATGATCGCCTCGCGGCCGTCGACCTCCGCGACCTTGGCGGCCAGCGCGTCGATGGGCGGGTCCACGACCACCTGGCCGCGGGCGGTGGCGCCGCTGGCGCGCAGCGCCGCGAGGGTCCGGGCGAGCTCGGAGTCGGACCGCTCCTCGCAGTCCTTGCGGACCGCCTCGAGGTCGACCTCGCTCATCGGCATCGTCGGCGACGCCAGCATGTCGCCGGCGGTGAGCGACCCCATGGCGGACTCGATGCGCGCCGCGGCGTCCTCGAGGGGGAGCAGCACGTGGTAGGTCACCGGCTGGTCGAGCCCCTCGTGCAGCGAGTGCACCTGGGCGGCGTCCTGCGGGGTCAGCGCCTGCTCGACGAGCAGGACGACGTCGTAGTCCTCGGTGGTGCCGTTCTCGGACATCTCAACCCTCCTGGTCGACGCGGAGAACACTAGCCAGATCGTAGGAGACCGGCTCGTCGAGCTGGTCGTACCCGCACGACTCGGGGTCCCGATCGGGGCGCCAGCGGCGGAACTGGGCCGTGTGCCGGAACCGGCGGCCCTCCATGTGGTCGTAGGCCACCTCGAGCACGCGCTCGGGCCGCAGCGGCGTGAACGACAGGTCCTTGCCCTGGCTCCAGCGGCTCTGGGTGCCGGGGATCCGGTCCGGGTTGGCGGTCAGGAACTCCTCCCAGTGGCCCCAGGGGTGGTCCTCGATCGGCACGACCAGCGGCTGGAGCTCCTCGATCAGCTCGGCGCGCCGCTTCTCCGTGAAGCTCGCGCTGACGCCGACGTGCTGGAGCTGGCCGTCGCCGTTGTAGAGCCCGAGCAGCAGGCTGCCCAGGAGCGGCCGCTCCGGCGTGCTCGTCTTGTGCTCGCGGTAGCCCGCCACCACCACGTCGGCGGTCCGCTCGTGCTTGATCTTGAGCATCGTGCGGGCGTTGGGCTGGTACGTCGCGCCGAGCGGCTTGGCGACCACGCCGTCCAGGCCCGCGCCCTCGAACTGGTGGAACCACTCCTCGGCCTGCGCCGGGTCGGTCGTGGTGCGGGTCAGGAAGCACGGCCCGTCCAGGTGGCCGAGCGCCTGCGCCAGCGCCGCGCGGCGCTCGGCGAACGGCCGGTCGGCGTACGACTCCTCGTCGAGGGCGAGCAGGTCGAACGCGACGTACGACGCGGGGGTCTTCTCGGCGAGCATTTCGATGCGCGACTTCGCCGGGTGGATCCGCTCCTGGAGCACCTCGAACTCCAAGCGGTCCCCGAGAGCCACGAAGAGCTCGCCGTCCAGGACGCAGCGCTCGGGCAGCTGCTCCCGCATCGCCGCGACCACCTCGGGGAAGTAGCGGGTCAGCGGCTTGGTGTTGCGGCTGGCCAGCTCCACCTCGTCGCCGTCCTTGAAGACCAGGCAGCGGAAGCCGTCCCACTTCGGCTCGAAGCTGAGCCCGCCGAGCTTCTCCGGGTCGGGGATGCCCTGGACCGACTTCGCGAGCATCGGCCGGACGGGCGGCATGACGGGGAGGTCCACGATGTCGAGGCTAGCCGCCGCCGGGACGTCATACGGACGGTGGAAGGGGACACACTGTCCGTATGACGTCCCGGCGCTGCCCTACCCTGTGGGCTGCAGCGAGAGCAATCCCCGGTTGGTCTGCCGGCAGGGCCCGCCTGACTTTGAATCAGGACTAGCGACGTAGGTTCGACTCCTACCCGGGGAGCACAACCAGACGCCCGGGCGTCGCGTCACACCGGTGTGACCGGGAGCGCGATCAGGGCGGTCGTCGTCGTGCTGGTGGGTCCCTCCTCGCCGGGTGCGGCGGGAGCCCGCCTCCGGCCCTGGCGCCGGCGGCGGCTCCGGCGCCGCCAGCGTCGGCCACGGCGGGCCGCGACGCGACGCCCCGAGCTTCGTCGAGCGCGTCGCCGCCGACGCCGCGCCTGAGGGCGTACCCGCACGACGACCAGATCCCGCATGTCTTCTACCACTCGCTCGTGGTCGACCCGCGACGGGCGTTCCACGCGACCGACGGGAGCGCCCAGGGGTACCGCGACTACATGGTCACCGTCCGGGAGTTCCGGGCCGAGCTGCGTCAGATCTACCGTCGGGGCTACGTCCTGGTGCACCCCGAGCGCATCGCCCGCCCTGGCCCGGGCGGCGTGATGCGCTACCGCCGGATCATGCTGCCTCCCGGGAAGACGCCGTTGGTGCTGTCGGTCGACGACGTCAGCTACTACGAGTACATGACCGGCGACGGCTTCGCCACCGACC
This sequence comes from Nocardioides aquiterrae, assembly GCF_039526625.1. Taxonomy (NCBI): domain Bacteria; kingdom Bacillati; phylum Actinomycetota; class Actinomycetes; order Propionibacteriales; family Nocardioidaceae; genus Nocardioides; species Nocardioides aquiterrae. Next base: position 31,122 of record NZ_BAAAJE010000038.1, on the reverse strand, counting down.
TGTTCGTCGCGCCCGACGGGACCATCGAGAACCACTACGTCGACGCACGGGGTCGCCGGCTGGTCGGCGCCTACGACGTCGTCCCGATCGTCGACGACTTCGTGCGCGCGCACCCGGACTTCTCCTACCGCGGCGACAAGGGCACGATCGCCCTCACGGGCTACAACGGTGTCCTCGGCTACCGGTCCTCCACCTACGAGTACGGCGACACACCTGCCACCCGACAGGCCCGGAGCCGGGCCACGGTCGTCGCGACCGCGCTGAAGGCGGACGGCTGGCACTTCGCCAACCACACGTGGGGGCACATCGACACGACCGCCGTCGGGATGGATCGACTGCGTTGGGACACGCGTGAGTGGAACGCCGAGGTGGGGCGGATCGTCGGGCCGACGCGCGAGTTCGTGTTCCCCTTCGGGGCCGACATCAGTGGTGTCACGCCGTACGCCGACACCGACCCGGAGTACCGGTTCCTGCACGAGCACGAGGGGTACGCCTACTTCTTCGGCGTCGACGCCACCCGGCTCGCATGGCAGCAGGTCGCGGCCGGCTCGTTGCGTCAGGCGCGGATCGACATGGACGGCATCACCCTCGAGCGGGCGCTGCACGCGCGCGACCCGGTCATCGGCGCGTTCTTCGACCCGCACACGGTCGTCGACCCGCGCCGCCCGTGACGGCGGCGGCCCGGTGGGCCCACCCCGGGACGTCGCTCTAGAGTTGGGCGACCGGCCTCAGGAGGACGCTGCGTGAACCAGCTGACCGTGATCGTGCTCGCCGCGGGCGGCGGCACCCGCATGAAGTCGAAGACCATGAAGGTGCTGCACCCGATCGCGGGGCGCACCATGATCGGCCACGTCCTCGCCGCGGCGCGGGAGACCGAGCCGGAGCGGATCGTCGCGGTGGTGGGGCACCAGCGCGAGGAGGTCGCTGCGCACATCCAGGAGCTCGAGCCCGGGGCGGTGCTCGCCGTGCAGGACGAGCAGCTGGGGACCGGTCACGCGGTCCGGATGGCGGTCGAGGCGCTGGGTGAGGTCGGCGGCACCGTCCTGGTGGCGTACGGCGACACCCCGCTGCTGGAGGGGCGCTCGCTGCGCGACTTCGCGGCCGAGCACGAGGCCGCGCAGCACGCGGTCAGCATCCTCAGCGGCATCGTCGACGACCCGTTCGGCTACGGCCGGGTGCTCCGCAACGAGGAGGGCGACGTCGAGGCGATCGTCGAGGAGAAGGACGCCACCCCGGCGCAGCGCGAGGTGCGGGAGATCAACTCCGGGATCCTGGCGTTCGACGCGGAGTTCCTGCTCGGCGCGCTGCCGCGCATCGGCAACGACAACGCCAAGGGCGAGTACTACCTGACCGACGTGGTCGCGATCGCGCGCGAGGACGGGCTCACCGTCGGCGCCTTCCCGATCGCCGACGTGATGCAGACCGAAGGCGTCAACGACCGGGCCCAGCTGGCCCGGATGGGCGCCGAGATGAACCGCCGGATCGTCGAGGGCTGGATGCGCGAGGGGGTGACCGTGATGGACCCGGCGACCACCTGGATCGACGCCGACGTGAGCCTGGAGCCGGACGTGACGATCCTGCCCGGCGTGCAGCTGCTCGGCGCGACCGTGATCGCCGAGGACGCGGTCGTGGGCCCCGACTGCACGCTCAAGGACTGCGAGATCGGCGCCGGTGCCCGGGTCGTGCGGACGCACGGCGAGCTGGCCGTGATCGGCGCGGGCGCGAACGTCGGCCCGTTCTCCTACCTGCGCCCCGGGACCACGCTGGGCGCCGGCGGCAAGATCGGCGGGTTCGTGGAGACCAAGAACGCCACCATCGGCGACGGCGCCAAGGTGCCGCACCTCTCGTACGTCGGGGATGCCGAGATCGGCGAGGGCACCAACATCGGCGCCGGCACGATCTTCGCCAACTACGACGGGGTGCGGAAGCACCGCACCAAGGTCGGCCGGCAGGCCCGCACCGCCTCGAACAACACCTTCGTCGCCCCGGTCGAGATCGGGGACGGCGCCGCGACCGGCGCCGGCACCGTCGTCCGCCGCGACGTGCCGCCGGGGGCGCTCGCCGTGTCCAGCGGGCCTCAGCGCAACCTCGAAGGCTGGGCGCTGAGCAAGCGGGCCGGCACCCCGCAGGCCGAGGCGGCGGAGCAGGCGCTGGCCGACCGACGAGACGGTGAACAGGGCATGGCAGAATCCTGAGTGGACACTCTCCGGCGACCGAGGAGCAACGCACCGTGACCGGATACAAGAAGACCACCGAGAAGAACCTGATGGTCTTCAGCGGGCGGGCTCACCCCGACCTCGCCACCGAGGTCGCCGACCTCCTCGGCACCGACCTGGTGCCGCAGTCGGCGTACGAGTTCGCGAACTCCGAGATCTACGTCCGCTACGAGGAGTCGGTCCGCGGGTGCGACGCCTTCGTGATCCAGAGCCACACGGCTCCGATCAACGAGTGGATCATGGAGCACCTGATCATGGTCGACGCGCTCAAGCGGGCGTCGGCGAAGCGGATCACGGTCGTGATGCCGTTCTACGGCTACGCGCGGCAGGACAAGAAGCACAAGGGCCGCGAGCCGATCTCGGCCCGGCTGATGGCCGACCTGTTCAAGACCGCGGGCGCCGACCGGCTGATCACCGTCGACCTGCACGCCGACCAGATCCAGGGGTTCTTCGACGGCCCGGTGGACCACCTGATGGCGCTGCCGATCCTCGCCGACTACGTCAAGGAGAAGTACGGCCACCAGTCGCTCGCCGTGGTCTCCCCGGACGCCGGCCGGATCAAGGTCGCCGAGCGCTGGTCGTCCCGGCTCGGGGGAGCGCCGCTGGCGTTCATCCACAAGACCCGGCGCGTCGACCGCCCGAACGAGACCGTCGCCAACCGCGTCGTCGGTGACGTCAGCGGCCGGATGTGCGTGCTGGTCGACGACATGATCGACACCGGCGGCACCATCGTGAAGGCCGCGGAGGCGCTGATGGCCGACGGCGCGGCCGGCGTGATCATCGCCGCGACGCACGCGATCCTGTCCGACCCGGCCGTGGACCGGCTCAAGAACAGCCCGGCCGCCGAGGTGGTCGTCACCAACACGCTCCCGATCTCGCCCGACCGCGTCTTCGACAAGCTCACCTGCCTGTCCATCGCGCCGCTGGTCTCCCGCGCGATCCGCGAGGTGTTCGAGGACGGCTCGGTCACCTCGATGTTCGACGGCGCCAGCTGACGCCGAGTCGGCGCTACTGCAGGCCGTCAGGGCGCCGAGTCGGCGCTACTGCAGGCTCGGCGCCTGCATTCGCGCCGATTCGACGGTCCGAGGACCTGCATTGGCGCCGACTCGGCGGGGGCTGAGCGGCTCGAGGCTCACGATTTCCGGTAGCAGCGGCTCCCCGGTAGGCTGGTGCAGTTGCCTCGGCGAGGGAGCGCTCCGCAGGACAGGTGCTCCGTGATCGACAGGGCTGGCTGATCCTCCCGGGTTTGCGCCGCGCCGTCGTGTCGAGGCCCCCGATCTGTAGTAGCAGCCAGCACGTACGAGGAGTGACAGTCGCGATGAGCGAGAAGATCAAGGCCGAGAAGCGCACCGAGTTCGGCAAGGGCGCCGCGCGCCGCATCCGCCGCGAGGACAAGGTGCCCGCGGTCGTGTACGGCCACGGCAACGAGCCGATCCACCTGACCCTGCCGGGTCACGACACGATGATGGCGCTCAAGCACGGCGGCGCGAACGCGCTGCTCGAGCTCGAGATCGACGGCCAGACCCAGCTGGCGCTGACCAAGCAGGTCCAGATCGACCCGATCAAGCGGCACCTCGAGCACGTCGACTTCGTCGCCGTCCGCCGCGGCGAGAAGGTCACCGTCGACGTGCCGATCCACCTGGTCGGCGAGGCCGCCCGCGAGACCCTCGTGGTCACCGAGAACGCCACCGTCCAGCTCGAGGCCGAGGCGACGCACATCCCGGAGACCATCGAGGTCGACATCGAGGGCGCCGAGGTCGGCACCCAGATCCACGCCTCGGACCTGAACCTCCCCTCCGGCAGCACGCTGCTGACGGACCCGGAGACGCTGGTCGTCAACGTGACCCAGCAGGTCTCCGCCGAGGCCCTCGAGGCCGAGCTGGAGGAGGCCGAGGCCGAGGCCGGCATCGAGCGCGAGGAGCACGAGGAGCCCGCCGGTGGCGAGGCGCCGGCCGAGGCCGCCGCCGACGGCGAGGCCGCGTCGGAGGAGTGACCCTCCGCCACCTGTTCCACGGAAAGGGCCGGGATTCCATGGCCGACTCCACGCCCGTGTGGCTGGTGGTCGGGCTGGGGAATCCCGGCCCTTCCTACGCCGGCCACCGGCACAACGTGGGCCACCTCGTCGTCGACGAGCTCGCCCAGCGGCTCGGCTCGCCCTTCCGCGCGCACAAGTCCGGCCGCGCCGACGTCGTCGAGGGTCGGCTCGGTGCGCCGGGTACGCCGGGGCCGCGCGTCGTCCTGATGAAGTCGCGGTCGTACATGAACGAGTCCGGCGGGCCGGTCAAGCAGCTCGCGAGCTTCTACAAGGTGCCGCCCGAGCGGATCGTCGCGGTGCACGACGAGCTGGACATCCCGTTCGACACCATGCGCGTCAAGGTCGGCGGCGGCGACAACGGCCACAACGGGCTGCGCTCGATGCGGTCCGCGCTCGGCACCGGTGACTTCGCCCGGGTGCGCGTGGGTATCGGCCGCCCACCCGGCCGCCAGGACGTCGCCGACTTCGTGCTGTCCGACTACTCGTCGGCCGAGCGGAAGATCCTGCCGTTCCAGGTCGACCGGGCCGCCGACGCCGTCGAGTCCCTCGTGACCGAGGGCCTCGAGCGGACCCAGCAGAACTTCAACTCGTAGCCATCGACGTAAGGTGCCCCGCATGACGTTCGACCCCGGAACCCCGCCCGCCGAGGCCGCCACCGACGACCACGTGCTCGCGACCTGGCTCGCGACCGTCGCCGGCGAGCGCCTCCTCGAGGTCCGCGGCGAGGGCCTGGAGGGCCGGGAGCTCAAGGACGCCGGCGACCGGGCCGCCCACGAGCTGCTGATGGCCCTGCTGGCCGAGCACCGGCCGGCCGACGCCGTCCTCTCCGAGGAGGGCAAGGACGACAAGGCCCGCCTCGCCAGCAGCCGGGTCTGGATCGTCGACCCGCTCGACGGCACCCGCGAGTTCTCCGAGGTGCCCCGGGACGACTGGGCCGTGCACGTCGCGCTCTGGCAGGACGGCGACCTGGTCGCCGGCGCCGTCGCCCAGCCCGCGCTCGGCGAGACGTTCAACACCGGGACGCCGCCCGTCGTACCCCCCTCGACGTCCGAGCGGCCCCGCATCGCGGTCTCGCGCAGCCGCCCGCCGGCGTTCGTGAACGCGCTGGCCGAGGAGCTCGGCGCCGAGCTGGTGCCGATGGGCTCGGCCGGCGTGAAGATGATCTCGGTGACCCGGGACGTCACCGACGCCTACGTGCACGCCGGCGGCCAGTACGAGTGGGACTCCGCGGCCCCCGTCGCGGTCGCTCGCGCTGCCGGGCTGTTCACCTCCCGCATCGACGGGTCGCCGCTCGAGTACAACCAGGAGGACGTCTACCTCCCCGACGTCGTCGTCTGCCGGCCGGAGCTGGCCGAGCGGATCCTCGCGTTCATCGCCGAGCACGGAGCGGAGTAGCCCCGCACCGCCGTTGCACCGGTAGCGTCGGCGGGTGACCCCCGACCTGCTGCTCGCCTTCGTCGCGGGGCTGGTGATCGCCGTGGTCACGACGTTCGTGACCTCGGTCGTGGGGGCGTCGACGTACGTCGTCCTGTCCGTCGTGGCCGCCGGGTCGATCGCGCCGGACTAGGGGATCGGCATCGCGTGCGGGCTCGGCGGGCTCGCCGTCGGCATCGGGTCGCTCTACCTGGCGCACGGGTTAACCCGTTGAGGTCCGTCGCGGTCGCCGCGAGGCTGCGGGCATGACCTCCTTCGTCTCGCACACGACCATCGACTGCCGCAACGCCTACGAGCTCTCGGAGTGGTGGAAGCCGGTCCTCGGGTACGTCGACCTCGACGGTGACCCCAACCTCCCCGGGCACGAGGAGTGCCTGATCCGCGATCCCGAGACCGGTCACCAGCTGCTGTTCATCGAGGTGCCGGACGAGAAGACCGTGAAGAACCGCGTGCACCTCGACATCCGTCCCTGCTCGGCCCGGCGCGACGAGGAGCTCGAGACGCTGCTCGCCCACGGCGCCACGCTGGTCGCCGACCACCGCGACATCAGGGGCGACGGGACCGGCTGGGTGACGCTGGCCGACCCGGAGGGCAACGAGTTCTGCCTCCTGCGCTCCGACGCGGAGCTCGCGAGGTGAGGGGTGAGCGGGCTGGCGGTTTCCCAGGGCAGCTCCGCCGCCCTCGTGCGGCACGGGGATACTGAGCCCATGTTCCCGAGCCCGCAGGACCCGCGGACGAGCGACGACGGGCACGGCCGCTCCGGATGAGCCCTGCCCGCATCATCGCGTCTCTGGCGGCCGGCCTGCTGGTCGTCGCGGGGCTCGGGTACGTCGCCTCGCAGACCGTGCTGGCCCCGCCGTCGTACGTCGTCTCCGACCAGCAGTACGTCGACGCGCCCGCGCCCGCGGCGAGGGCGGGCCGCGAGGTCGCGCCGGGCGAGCCGGTCGGCCCGCAGCGGGTAGCCCCGCAGTGGGTGTCGGACACCGCGGCCCGCGCGGGCATCCCGGCGCCCGCCGTCCGCGCGTACGCCAACGCGCAGCTCGCCGAGCCGCGCGGCTGCGACGTCGGGTGGACCACCCTCGCCGGGATCGGCTGGGTGGAGTCCCAGCACGGCACGATCGACGGCCGGACGCTCGGCGACGATGGCCACTCCTCGACGCCGATCCTCGGCCCGGCTCTCGACGGCCGGCGGTTCGCCGCGATCCCGGCGACGCCGGAGACGAGCGCCTGGCACGGCGACCCGCGGTGGGACCACGCGGTCGGCCCGCTCCAGTTCATCCCGTCCACCTGGGAGACCTGGGGCGCGGACGGCGACGGCGACGGCACCGCGGACCCCAACGACCTCGACGACGCGGCGTACGCCGCGGTGCGCTACCTGTGCGCCGACGGCCACGACCTCACCTCGGGCGCCGGCTGGGCGGAGGCGATCTTCTCCTACAACCACGCGCAGTCGTACGTGGACTCCGTCTACGCCGCCGCGAAGGCCTACGCCGACCGCACCGCCTGACCGTCGAGTCTCGATTCAACGGGGCCCGTAGAATCGGGGGTACCCCCTGTCGCTCGTCGGCCGGGGGCTCTCGTGCTGTCCCGCTCACCTGCAGAACAGGATCACCCGTGCACCTCTCCGGCCTGGCCGAAGCCGTCCTCGCCGACCCCACGCTCGACGAAGCGATGGCCGATGCGCGCGCCGGGACCGTGCGCGCCCTCGATCTCACCGGACCCGAGGCGATGCGGCCGTACGTCGTCGCGGGGCTGGTGCGCGCGGGCCGGTCGGTGCTCGCGGTGACCGCCACCGCGCGGGAGGCCGAGGACCTGGTCGAGGCGCTCGGCGACCTCGTCGACCCGGCGCGGGTCGCCTACTACCCGAGCTGGGAGACGCTGCCCCACGAGCGGCTCAGCCCGCGCAGCGACACGGTCGGCCGCCGGCTGGCGGTGCTCCGACGGCTGCGCCACCCGGGCGACGACGTCAGCAACGGCCCGCTCCAGGTCGTGGTCGCCCCGGTGCGCTCGGTGCTCCAGCCCCAGGTCAAGGGCCTGGGCGACCTCGAGCCGGTCGAGCTGGTCCCCGGCGACACCGAGCCCCTCGAGGACGTCGTACGACGGCTGAGCGCCGCGGCGTACTCCCGCGTCGACCTGGTCGAGAAGCGCGGCGAGTTCGCGGTCCGCGGCGGCATCGTCGACGTGTTCCCGCCCACCGAGGAGCACCCGCTGCGCGTGGAGTTCTGGGGCGACGACGTCGAGGAGATCCGCTCGTTCTCGGTCGCCGACCAGCGCACGCTGGAGAAGGCGGAGCGGCTCTGGGCGCCGCCGTGCCGCGAGCTGCTGCTGACCGACGAGGTCCGCGCGCGGGCGGCCGAGCTGGGCCGGCAGCACCCGCAGCTGCTCGAGCTGACCGACAAGATCGCGGCCGGCATCGCCGTGGAGGGGATGGAGTCGCTCGCCCCGGTGCTCGTCGACGAGATGGAGCTGCTCGTCGACCTGATGCCCGACGACACCCACGTGCTGGTCCTCGACCCCGAGCGCGCCCGCAGCCGCGCCCACGACCTGGTCGCCACCAGCGAGGAGTTCCTCGGCGCGAGCTGGGCCGCCGCGGCCGGCGGGGGCACGGCGCCGATCGACCTGGGCGCCGCGTCGTACCGGTCGATCGCCGAGGTGCGTGAGCACAGCCTCGAGGCCGGCAAGCCGTGGTGGACGGTCAGCCCGTTCGGCATCGAGACCGACGAGAAGGCCGAGATCGACGTGCACGCGGTCCCGACCCGCCTGCTCCCGGCGAAGCCGGCCGAGGCCTACCGCGGCGAGATCGAGCGCGCCATCGGCGACATCGACCGCTGGCGCCAGGACGGCTACCGGGTCGTCGTGCTGCACGCCGGCCACGGCCCGGCCGAGCGGATGCGCGAGGTGCTCGCCGAGCACGACGTTCCGGCTCGCATCGCCGAGGACCTCCAGGAGGCCGGCGACCTGACCACCGACGTGGTCACGGTGACCTGCGGTGCCGCCGATCACGGCTTCGTCGACGACGCCAACCGGATCGCCGTCCTCACCGGCGAGGACCTCAGCGGTCAGAAGGCGTCGACCCGCGACATGCGGAAGATGCCGGCCCGCCGCAAGCGCCAGATCGACCCGCTCGAGCTCAAGGCCGGCGACTACGTCGTGCACGAGCAGCACGGCGTCGGCCGGTTCGTGGAGATGAAGCAGCGCGAGGTCGGGGGAGCGGTGCGCGAGTACCTCGTCCTCGAGTACGGCGCCTCCAAGCGCGGTGGCCCCCCGGACCGGCTGTACGTCCCCGCCGACGCCCTCGACCAGGTCACCCGGTACGTCGGCGGCGAGCAGCCGTCGCTGGACCGGCTCGGCGGCGCCGACTGGACCAAGCGCAAGAACCGGGCCCGCAAGGCGGTCCGCGAGATCGCCGCCGAGCTGATCAAGCTGTACGCCGCCCGCCAGGCGACGAAGGGCTACGCGTTCGGCGCGGACACCCCGTGGCAGCGCGAGCTGGAGGACGCGTTCCCGTTCCAGGAGACCCCCGACCAGCTGAGCACCGTCGACGAGGTCAAGGGCGACATGATGCGCCAGGTCCCGATGGACCGCCTGGTCTGCGGCGACGTGGGCTACGGCAAGACCGAGATCGCGGTGCGCGCGGCGTTCAAGGCCGTGCAGGACGGCAAGCAGGTCGCCGTGCTGGTGCCGACGACGCTGCTGGTCACCCAGCACCTCAGCACGTTCTCCGAGCGGATGAGCGGCTTCCCGATCGTGCTCAAGGGCCTGTCCCGGTTCCAGACCGACGCCGAGGCCCGTGAGGTCATCGCCGGCCTCGCCGACGGGTCCGTCGACATCGTCGTCGGCACGCACCGCCTGCTGAACCCCGACATCAAGATGAAGGACCTCGGGCTGATCATCGTCGACGAGGAGCAGCGCTTCGGCGTCGAGCACAAGGAGCAGATGAAGCGGCTCCGCACCTCGGTCGACGTGCTGTCCATGTCGGCGACGCCGATCCCGCGCACCCTGGAGATGGCGATCACGGGCATCCGCGAGATGTCCACGATCACCACGCCGCCGGAGGAGCGGCACCCGGTGCTGACCTATGTCGGCGCGTACGAGGACCGCCAGGTCATCGCCGCCGTACGCCGCGAGCTGCTCCGCGAGGGCCAGGTCTTCTACATCCACAACCGCGTGAACTCGATCGAGAAGGCCGCCGCGAAGATCCGCGAGCTGGTCCCCGACGCGCGGGTGGCGACCGCGCACGGCCAGATGGGGGAGCACCAGCTCGAGCAGGTGATGCTGGACTTCTGGGAGAAGCGCTTCGACGTGCTGGTGTGCACCACGATCGTCGAGTCCGGCCTGGACGTCTCCAACGCGAACACGATGATCATCGAGCGCGCGGACACCCTCGGCCTCTCCCAGCTCCACCAGCTGCGCGGCCGCGTGGGTCGGAGCCGGGAGCGGGCGTACGCCTACTTCCTCTACCCGGCCGAGAAGCCGCTCACCGAGACCGCGCACGAGCGGCTCGCCACGCTCGCCCAACACTCCGACCTCGGCGGCGGCATGGCGATCGCGATGAAGGACCTCGAGATCCGCGGCGCCGGCAACCTGCTCGGCGGGGAGCAGTCCGGGCACATCGCCGACGTCGGCTTCGACCTGTACGTCCGGCTGGTCGGCGAGGCGGTCAACGAGTTCCGCGGGGACCGGGAGCCGGAGCTCGACGAGGTCCGCATCGAGCTGCCCGTCGACGCCCACCTGCCGCACGACTACATCCCCAGCGAGCGGCTCCGGTTGGAGATGTACAAGCGGCTGGCGGAGGTCCGCTCCGACGAGGACGTCGACCTGATCAACGAGGAGCTGCTCGACCGGTACGGCGAGCCGCCCCAGGAGGTCGTGTCGCTGCTGCTGGTCGCCCGGTTCCGCGCCCGCGCCCGGCAGGCAGGGATCGGCGAGGTGACGATCGCGGGGAAGAACGTCCGGTTCGCGCCGGTCGAGCTCCCCGACTCCCGCGTGGTCCGGCTCAACCGGCTCTACCCGAAGTCGATCGTCAAGGCGCCGGTGAAGACCATCCTCGTACCGCGGCCCCAGACCGCGGTGGTCGGCGGCAAGCCCATCGCCGGGATCGCCCTGCTTGAATGGGCCCGGCAGGTGATCGACACCGTCATCGACCCCCAGGAGAACTCGTGACCCGGATCCGTCTCGTCGGCGTGGCGCTCGCCGCCACCGTGCTGCTCACCGGCTGCAACGAGGTCCCGGCGTTCAACCCGGGCGTGGCCGCCCGGGTCGGTGACGACACGATCTCGATCAACACGGTCGACGAGATGACCGCGGCCTACTGCCAGGCCGCCGAGACGCAGCTCCAGGCGGGCCAGGCGCTCCCGCAGCACTACCTGCGCGGCCAGGTCGCCGGCAGCCTCGCGCTGCGGGCGGCGGCCGAGCAGTTCGCCGCCGAGCAGGGGGTCACCGCGGACCCGTCGTACGACGCCGCGGTCCAGCAGGCCGAGCAGTCGCTGGCCGACCTCGGCGAGGCGCAGCGGCGGGCGATCATCGAGGTGCAGGGCGCCGCGACGTACGTCGGCGCGGTGGAGAAGGCCGTCGGCGCGGCGCTGGGCGGGGGTGGCGGTGACAAGGCCCAGCAGGCGGCCGGCCAGCAGGCGTTCCAGGACTGGCTCGCGGACCAGGACATCTCGATCGACCCGCGCTTCGGCGTGTCGATCTCCGACGGCACCTCGCAGCTCACCGACACCAGCCTCTCCTACGGCCTCAGCGACACCTCCACGAAGGCGGATGCGGACCAGCCCGACGCCGAGTACGCCGGTGCGCTCCCGGACAACCAGCGCTGCGGCTGACGGGACCGGGATGACCGCGGCGTCCGGCGAGCCGCTCCTCGAGTTCCTCGAGGTGATGCGCCGCCTGCGCGCGGAGTGCGCCTGGAAGGCCGGGCAGACCCACCGCTCGCTCGCGCGGTACCTCCTCGAGGAGACCCACGAGACCCTCGAGGCCATCGACACCGGCGACGCCGGGCACCTGCGCGAGGAGCTCGGTGACCTGCTGCTGCAGGTCTACTTCCACGCGGTGATCGCGGAGGAGAGCGGCGAGTTCACGCTCGACGACGTCGCCACGGACATCGTCGCCAAGATGGTCCGCCGCAACCCGCACGTGTTCGGGGCGGGCGAGGGCGGGACGCCCGAGCAGATCAACGAGGTCTGGGAGTCGATCAAGCGCGAGGAGAAGCGGCGCACGTCGGTCACCGAGGGGCTGCCGCCCGGCCTGCCGGCGCTCCTGTACGCCGACAAGGTGCTCGACCGGCTCCAGCGCGAGGGGAGGCCGGCCGAGCCCGCCGGCGACGGCGTGGGCGACCGGCTGCTCGCCCTCGTGGCGGAGGCGCGTGACCAGGGTGTGGACGCCGAGCAGGCGCTCCGGGACGCGGTCCGCCGGCTCCTCTAGGGTCGGACCGTGGCGCGGGTACTCATCGTCGAGGACGACTCCGACGTGCGCGACTGGATCGCCCACTGCCTGCTGCGCGAGGGCCACGAGCTGCGCGGGGTGCCGGACGGCGCGCACGCGCTCACGCTGGTCCGCGACGAGCCGGGATACCGGCCGGACCTCGTCCTCATGGACTACGCCCTGCCCGACACCGACGGCGTCGCGCTGCTCGCCGAGCTGGCCGCGGTCTGGGAGGGCCTGCCCGCCGTCTTCGTCACGGTCCAGTGGACGGGCGAGATCATCGCCCGGATCGAGCAGACCGGGCACGAGCGGGTCGCCAAGCCGTTCGACGCCGACGACCTGCGCGCCGCCGTACGGCGGGCCCTCGCTCCTGGAGGTCACCGGGCTTGAGCTGGGCACGCCTCTACGACCTCCTGGGCTTCGCCGCCAGCTTCGTCCTGGCGGCGGTGCTCGGCCGGCAGGCCATGCTCGACGGGTCGGGCCTCGCGCTCGTGTGGCCCGCGGCCGGCGTCGCCGCGGCCTGGCTGGCGGCCAACGGCTGGAGCCGCTGGACCTGGCTGGACGCGGTGGTGCTGTTCGCCCTCTCCGCGGCCGTCAACACCCTCACCGGCGCGAGTCCCGGGCTGGCCTTCGGGCTCGCGTTCGCGACCGTGCTCCAGACGCTGGTCTTCGGACTGCTGATCATGCGGTGGTGCCCGGGCTGGTGGGGCTTCGGGACCGAGCCGCCGCCCGGCGTGGAGCGGGTCCGCGACCTCGGCTACCTCGCCGCGGCCGCGCTGCTGGCCGCCGTCGCCTCCGCCGTCGTCGGCCCCGCCGCGGTCCTCTCGGTCGCCGACACCAGCTGGAAGGAGGTCGTCTCCTGGGTGCTGCGCAACGGCACCGGGGTGCTGGCGGTCTTCCCCCTCGCCCTGACCGCGCGACACCTGACCCGCGCCAGTGACCCGCAGCGTGGCCCGGCGCCGGTCGGGCCCACGCGCGGCCGTGGCCCGGTCGAGCTGGCGGCCCTGGCCCTGGCCAGCGCCGTCACCGCCTGGCTGGTGTTCTTCGTGAACAGCTCGCTGCCGATCCCGTTCCTGGTGCTCGCGGTGAGCGCCTGGACGGGCGCCCGCTTCTCGCCGTTCGTCGCCGTCGTGCACGCGATCCTGCTGAGCGGCGCCGCCACGGTCGCGACCGTCCTCGGCATGGGGCCGTTCACGCTCATCGAGGACCCCGCCACCCGCGCCCTGGTGCTCCAGGCGTACGTCGCGGTCGTGGTGGTGCTGACGCTCGCGCTGTCCGCCGGCCGCAGTGAGGTGCTGACGCTCAACGACCGGTTGGCCGAGCAGGCGGCCATGGTGCGGACCATCGTCGACACCATGGCCGACGGCGTCAGCGTGATCGACGCGAGGGGACGGCTGGTGCTTCGCAACCCCGCGGCACAGGCGCTGGTGGGTGACCCCAGGCGCGACGCCGGAGGCCGCGTCGACGTCGACGCCTACGGGCTGCGCCACGTCGACGGGCGACCGCTCGCCCCCGAGGAGAACCCGGTCGCCCTCGCGCTCTCGGGCCGCACCATCGAGAAGGAGGACCTCGTCGTGCGGAACGCCCTGGTGCCGGGCGGGCGGATGCTCGAGGTCACCGCGCGGCCGCTGCCGGGCACGGACCCGCCGCTGGTGGTGGTCGTCTTCCACGACGTCACGGCGGAGCGTCGCGAGCGCGACGAGCTGGCGTCGTTCGCCGGCGTCGTCGCCCACGACCTGCTCAACCCGCTCACCGTCATCGACGGCTGGTCCGACGCCCTGCTCGAGGAGGCTCGGGCCGGGACTCCGGTCGACGCCGAGACCCAGATGCACCGGCTGGACCGCATCCAGCGCGCCGCGCAACGCATGCAGCACCTGATCAGCGACCTGCTCGCGTACACGACCGCGCGGGACCGCGACATCAACCCGGTGCGCGTCGAGCTCGACCCGCTGGTCGGCGACATCGCGCGGGCCCGGGTCGAGTCCAGCCGGGTGCGCGGTCTCCCGGAGCCGGTGATCAGCGTCGACCCGGACCTGCCCGCGGTCCTCGCCGAGCCGGTGCTGCTGCGCCAGGTCGTCGACAACCTGATCGGGAACTCGATCAAGTACGTCGCGCCCGGCGCCCGCCCCGAGATCAGCGTGCGGGCCCGGCGCGCCCACAGCGCCGTCGGCCCGATGGTGGAGCTCGACGTCTCCGACAACGGCATCGGCATCCCCGCCGGTCAGCACGACCAGGTCTTCGACAGCTTCCACCGGGCGCACCACGACGGCTACCGCGGCACCGGCCTCGGCCTGTCCATCGTGAAGCGGATCGTCGAGCGGCACGGCGGCATCGCCCGCGCACGCGACAACCACGACGGTGGGACGACGATGACCGTCTCCTTCCCCGCCGCTAGGCTCGTCGACGGACCGATCGAACCCCCAGCCCAGGAGCAGTGACGTGGCATCCATCGAAGCTGTCGGCGCCCGCGAGATCCTCGACTCGCGCGGCAACCCCACGGTCGAGGTCGAGGTGCTCCTCGACGACGGCGCGTTCGCGCGGGCGATGGTCCCCAGCGGCGCGTCCACCGGGGCCTTCGAGGCGGTCGAGCTGCGCGACGGCGGCCAGCGGTACGGCGGCAAGGGCGTCGAGCAGGCCGTGAACGGCGTGATCCAGACGATCGCCCCCGCCGTCGAGGGCCTCGCGGCCGACGACCAGCGGCTGCTCGACCAGACCATGCTGGAGCTGGACGGGACCCCCAACAAGGCCAGGCTCGGCGCGAACGCCATCCTCGGCGTCTCGCTCGCCGTCGCCCGGGCCGCGGCCGAGTCCGCCGAGCTGCCGCTCTACCGCTACGTCGGCGGCCCGAACGCCTACCTGCTCCCGGTGCCGATGATGAACATCCTCAACGGAGGCGCGCACGCCGACTCCAACGTCGACGTGCAGGAGTTCATGATCGCCCCGATCGGTGCGCCGTCGTTCCGCGAGGCGCTGCGCTCCGGTGCCGAGGTCTACCACGCGCTGAAGTCGGTGCTGAAGCAGAAGGGCCTCTCGACGGGCCTCGGCGACGAGGGCGGCTTCGCTCCGAACCTGGACAGCAACCGGGCGGCGCTCGACCTGATCGCCGAGGCGGTCGACGCGGCCGGGCTGAAGCTGGGCAGCGACATCGCGCTGGCGATGGACGTCGCCGCGTCGGAGTTCTTCCGCGACGGCTCCTACGCGTTCGAGGGCGGGACGAAGTCCGCCGAGGAGATGACGGCGTACTACGCCGACCTGGTGGCGTCGTACCCGATCGTCTCGATCGAGGACCCGCTCGACGAGGACGACTGGGACGGCTGGAAGGCGATCACCGACGAGCTCGGCACCAGGACCCAGCTGGTCGGCGACGACCTGTTCGTGACGAACGTCGAGCGGCTGCAGCGCGGCATCAGCGGCGGCCAGGCCAACGCGCTGCTGGTGAAGGTCAACCAGATCGGCACGCTGACCGAGACGCTGGACTCCGTCGAGCTCGCCCACCGCAACGGCTACCGCTGCATGATGAGCCACCGGTCCGGCGAGACCGAGGACACCACCATCGCCGACCTGGCCGTCGCGACCAACTGCGGCCAGATCAAGACGGGTGCCCCGGCGCGGTCCGACCGGGTCGCGAAGTACAACCAGCTGCTGCGGATCGAGGACGAGCTGGGAGATGCCGCGCGCTACTCCGGCGCGTCGGCGTTCCCTCGGTACGGTGCCTGAGCGACCCTAGGGGACATGCCCTCCGAAGCCCGTCGTACGCCGTCGCGCGGACCCCGGGGCCGGAGCATGCCGCGCCGGGCGGCACCGCGCGTCGTCGCGGCGCCCGCCCCGGCGGCCGGGGCGCGCCGGCAGCGGTTCACCGGCCGTGCGGCGATCCTCGTGCTCGTGGTCGCCGTGCTCACGGTCAGCTACGCCTCGTCGCTGCGGGCCTACCTGCAGCAGCGCTCGCACATCGAGGACCTGAAGAGCCAGATCGCGCTGCGCCAGGCGAGCATCTCGGACCTCGAGCGGGAGAAGGAGCGCTGGCAGGACCCGGCGTACGTCCGGCAGCAGGCGCGCGAGCTCAACTACGTGATGCCCGGCGAGACGTCGTACGTCGTCCTCGACGAGAACGGCGAGCCCCTCGAGCAGAACAGTCGGCTCACCGACCCGTCCACGGTCGCGCGGAAGCCGCCGACCGCCTGGTGGTCGACGGCCTGGCAGTCCGTCGAGATCGCCGGCAACCCGCCGAGGCCCGAGCCGCCCCCGGCCGCGAAGATCGACGAGAAGCCCTGACATGATCGAGGCGTGATCGACCCGGACGACGTCAGCGCCATCGAGGCCCAGCTCGGCCGCGAGCCCCGGGCGATCCACGAGGTCGGCCACCGGTGCCCGTGCGGCAACCCGGACGTGGTCACCACCGAGCCGCGGTTGCCCAACGGCACGCCGTTCCCGACCACCTTCTACCTGACCTGCCCGCGGGCGGCGTCGCGGATCGGCACCCTCGAGGGGTCCGGCCTGATGAAGGAGATGCAGGACCGGCTCGGCGCGGACGAGGAGCTCGCGGCGGCGTACCGCAGCGCCCACGAGCGGTACCTGGAGTTCCGCTCGGCCTTAGGCGAGGTGCCGGAGATCGAGGGCATCTCGGCCGGCGGCATGCCCGACCGGGTCAAGTGCCTGCACGTGCTGGCCGGCCAGGCGCTGGCGATGGGCCGGGGCGTGAACCCGCTCGGCGACGAGGTCCTGGACCGGCTCGGGCCGTGGTGGGAGCCCGGTCCGTGCGTGTAGCGGCGATCGACTGCGGCACCAACACCATCAAGCTGCTGGTCGGGGACCTGCCGTCCATCGACGTCCGCGAGCTGCGCATGGTCCGGCTCGGGCAGGACCTCGACCGGACCGGCCGGATCGCCGACGAGGCGCTGGAGCGGGCGTTCGCCGCGATCGACGAGTACGCCGCGATCATCCGCTCGTACGACGTCCCGCCGGCGCGGGTGCGGTTCGTCGCGACCTCGGCCACCCGGGACGCGTCGAACTCCGACGTGTTCGTCGCGGGGGTCCGCGACCGGCTCGGCGTGGAGCCCGAGGTGGTCAGCGGCGCCGAGGAGGCCGCGCTCTCCTTCGACGGCGCGGTGCGCAACCTGCGGACCCCGCCGGCCGAGCCGGTGCTCGTCATCGACGTCGGGGGCGGGTCCACGGAGCTGATCGTCGGGTCCACGCACCCCGACGCCGCCGACTCGATGGACATCGGCTCGGTCCGGCTGCACGAGCGGCACCTCCACTCCGACCCGCCCGCGCGGGCGGAGGTCGACGCCTGCGTGGCCGACGTCGACGCCCACCTCGACGCGTGCCCGGTCCTACCCGCCGACGCCGCGACGGTGGTCGGCGTGGCCGGCACCGTGACGCAGCTGGCGGCGGTCGCGCTCGACCTGCCGGCGTACGACCGGGAGGCCGTGGACCAGGCGGCGCTCCCGATCGCGCAGGTGCAGGAGACCGTGGACCGGCTGCTCGCGATGACGGTGGCCGAGCGGCGGGCGCTGCCGTCGATGCACCCGGGCCGCGCGGACGTGATCGGAGCCGGGGCGCTGATCCTCGCGCGGGTGCTGCGACGCGCCGGCGTCGAGTCGCTGGTCGTCTCGGAGTCGGACATCCTCGACGGGATCGCCTGGTCGTTGGTCGAGCGCTGACACCCGCCCCGGCTGTTTCCGACCGCGTCCGGCTGGGCACCGAGGCCCCATGAGCGACTCACGACCCACGGACGAGCCGATCGGCGCGGTCGTGCACCGGCTCTCCGAACAGATCCCGGAGCTGGTGCGCAGCGAGATCCGGCTGGCGCAGGCCGAGCTGACCCAGAAGGGCAAGCGGGCCGGGCTCGGCCTCGGCATGTTCAGCCTGGCCGGCCTGCTGGCGTTCTTCGCGGTCGCCGTGCTGATCGCGACGGCGGTCATCGCCCTCGACCTCGTGCTGCCGCTGTGGGCGGCGGGACTGATCGTCGCCGCGGCGCTGCTCGTGGGCGCGCTCGGCGCCGCCCTGGGCGGACGGAGCGAGATCCAGCAGGCGACCCCGCCGGTGCCCGAGCACGCGGTCGCGGGGGTCAAGCAGGACATCGCGACGATCAAGGACCACGCATGAGCTCCAACGGCACGACCCCGCAGCAGATCGAGGCGGACATCGCCCGCCAGCGCGAGCAGCTCGCCGCGACCATCGACCAGCTCCACGACACGCTCCAGGACCGGGCCCGGACCACCGCGCGGGTCGCGACCATCGTGGCCGCCGCCGGGGCCGTGGCGATCGTCGGGCTGCTCGTGTGGCGGCGTACCCACCACTGAGGAGGAGAACCAATGTTCAGCAAGTCCAGCCTGCTCGTCGGCTTCGCGGCCGGCTACGTCCTCGGCTCCCGCGCGGGCCGGGAGCGCTACGAGCAGATCAAGGCCGGCGCGACGAAGGTCGCGCAGAACCCCAAGGTCCAGGCGGCCGCCGACCGCGCCCAGGACGCCGTGTCCGAGCAGGCCTCGTCGGTGGTCGACGCCGCGAAGGAGAAGGTCACGTCGCGTCCGTGACGTCCCGTGGGGGGACCGCGGGAGGATGGGCCGCGTGAGCGACCTCCTCCCGCACCCCGCGACGGGCCGGCTGTTCCCCTCGCCGGTGCCGCCCGGCTCGGGATGGCCGGGGGAGCCCGCGACCGCAGACACCCCGGTCGCCGGGACCGCCGCGCAGGTACGCCGGCTCGCCCGCTCGGTCCCGCTCGACGAGCTGGATGCGCGCATCTCCGTCTGCCGGGCCTGTCCGCGGCTGGTGCGGTGGCGCGAGGACGTCGCCCACGCCAAGCGCGCGTCGTTCGCGGACCAGCCGTACTGGGGCCGCCCGATCCCCGGCTGGGGCTCGGACACCCCCGCCGTCCTGATCGTCGGCCTCGCGCCCGCCGCGAACGGCGCCAACCGCACCGGCCGGATCTTCACCGGCGACCGCAGCGGCGACTGGCTGTTCGCCTCGCTGCACCGGGTCGGCCTGGCGACGCGGGGCACCAGCGTGCACGCCGCCGACGGCCTCGAGCTGGTCGACACCCGGATGGTCGCGGCCGTGCGGTGCGCGCCGCCGCAGAACAAGCCCACGACCGTCGAGCGCGACACCTGCGCGCCGTGGATCGAGGCCGAGGTCTCGCTGCTCGTCCCGCACGTCCGGGTGGTCGTGGCGCTCGGCTCGATCGGCTGGGACGCCGCCCTGCGCACCTTCGCCGCCCTCGGCTGGGCCGTCGCCCGGCCCAAACCCCGCTTCACCCACGGCTCCGAGGCCGCCCTCGTCCACGGCGACCGCTCGATCACGCTGCTCGGCTGCTACCACCCCAGCCAGCAGAACACCTTCACCGGCAAGCTCACCGAGCCGATGCTCGACGACGTCCTCGCCCGGGCGGCCGCACTGGGCAGAATGTAGCCAGCCGCCCGGGACGTCATACGGACAGTGCGTCCCCTTGCACCCTCCGTATGACGTCCCGGGCCGGGACGCCCCTGTATCCCAATCGGCAGAGGAAGCCGCCTTAAAAGCGGCCCAGTCTGGGTTCGAGTCCCAGCGGGGGCACCCGCCGGCGGGGCCGTCCCCTAGCCGCGGAGGCCGGCCTTGCGGGCCAGCCGGTCGGCCAGGTCGGCGGGGTCGAGCCGCCCCTCCAGGACCTGCCGGGTCGGCCAGTCGCCCACGTCGAGGCCGGACAGCCGCGTGAACAGGTCGAGGTCGTCGGCGTACACCTCGGCGAGTCGGCTGACGTCCGCGGCCGTGGGTGCGGGCGCGGCCAGGTCGCGCCGCGTGGACTGGATGACCGGCAGCCGCGGCTCGCGGGAGTAGGGCGCCAGGCCGAGGAAGGCCGTCGTGCGGTCGAGCGTCTCGCGGTGGTCCCCGACGAACCGGTGGAAGTCCAGGAACAGCCACTGCTCGCGCGGGAAAAGCTCGAGCCCGCGCCGGACCTGGGCGCCGTACAGGCCCCGGGGGATCATCGACCACCGCCGCATGCGCAGGTGGTTCCAGCCCTCCGGGATCCGGTCGAGCAGCGCCGCGCGAGCCGGGCCCTGGGCGAGCTTGCTGAAGCTGGGGTAGGAGGCGAGCTTCCCGTAGTACATCGCCCAGTGCGAGAAGGCCCGGTCGATCGGGTCGCGGAAGCTGGCGATGAGCCTCATGTCCGGGCGGTAGGCGCGCATCCGCTCCATCGCCTGCGGCCAGAACAGGTACGACGGGGTGCCGTCGATCGCGATCCGCTGCCGGTCCGTCCGCCCCGGCGCCCAGTAGTCGGAGTAGTCCGGCTGGTCCCACGACCGCTTCTCGTCGTCGAAGAGGTGCCACTCCTTGCGCGGCCCGGCGCACACCTCCGGGTGCTTGCGCAGGAGGTCGAAGAGCGAGCTGGTCCCGGCCTTCTGGACACCGACGATCCCCACGTTGACGGGGACCCGGGGGGCCTCCTCGAGGGAGAACTTCTGCATGCAGCGGCCTTCGGTCTCGGTTCGGACGGTCCCCCACGGATACCACACCCCTCCGGCCGACCCGGGCCGCCGACCCGGCCCGCTACGGTGAGGCATGCCCTGGATCCGCTCCCGTGACCGAGCGACGCCCGAGCCGCCCGACCGGCCGGCGGGACCACCGAGCGGGGCGCCGCCCGGCAGCCGGACGATCGAGCGGGGGTTCTTCGACGACCACCCGCGCTTCTTCGAGACCAGCGAGACGTCGTCGTACCCGTGGCGGCTGAACCTGCGGCACGCCGCGATCTTCGACGAGTACGCCGACCTGTTCCCCGGCGCGCGGGTGCTCGACATCGCCAGCCACGACGGCCGGTGGTCGCTCGCGGCCCTGGAGGCCGGCGCGGACTCGGTGATCGGCATCGAGGCGCGGCCGGACCTGGTCGGGCACGCGAAGGCGAACCTCGCGGCGTACGAACCCCGGGGACGGTTCGACTTCGTGGCCGGCGACGTGTTCGAGGTGCTCGCGAGCGAACGGCCCGAGGTGGACGTCGTGCTGTGTCTCGGGTTCCTGTACCACACGCTCCGGCACACCGAGCTCTTCACGCGGATCCGTCAGACGTCCGCCCGGCACGTCGTCGTCGACACCGAGGTGCACCGCAGCCCCGAGCCGATCGTCCGCCTGGCCGACGAGGGGGTCGAGCGGGAGGGCAACGCCGTCGCCGACGCCTACACGTACGGCGACACCGTGCTGACCGGCCGGCCCACGCTGGCGGCGCTGGACCTGCTCGCCCGGACCCAGGGGTACGCCGTCGAGCGGCTGTCGGACTGGGACGGGCTGCTCCGCGACAACCCGGAGGCGAACCAGATCCGCGACTACCGGATCGGTCGGCGCGCGACGGTGCTGATGTCGGCGGCCTTCCCGCGGTAGGCACGGACCGGGTGGGTACCGGTGCAGCGTGGCGACCGGGCCGACCCTGCCGGGAACCATCCACGCCCGGCCGCCGTTGGACCGGGTGAACCCACCTAGGATGGGTGTGACAGTCGCGGCCTCGAGGAGAGACCCCATGCAGAGCAACAACCCGGTATTCCGCCGGTCGGAGGAGTTCAACCGGCCGGGCGCCACGGCGTACGCCGGATCCGGCTACACCGATCCCGCCACCTGGGGCACCGGTACGCCGGGCGTGCCGAGCGCCCCCACCACCGCCCAGCAGCCGATGACGATCGACTCGGTCGTCCAGAAGACGGCCGCCGCGCTGGCCGTCGTGATCGTCACCGCGGCCATCACCTGGGTGATGAGCCCGGACGTCGGCACGGGCACCGACCCGTCGTCGATCAGCGGCCTCTTCGCCGTCGCCGGACTCGGCGCGCTCGGCGCGTTCGCCCTGTCGATGGTCAACTCGTTCAAGCGCGTCATCAGCCCCGCGCTGGTGCTGCTGTTCTGTGCCTTCGAGGGTGTGGCCCTCGGCGCGATCAGCAAGGTGTTCGAGCTCGCCTACCCGGGCGTCGTGCCCGCCGCGGTCCTCGGCACCTTCGGCGCGTTCGCCGGCACGCTCGCGGTCTACAAGTTCTTCAACATCAAGGTCGGCAGCAAGTTCCGGACGATGGTGATCGCCGCCATGTTCGGCATGATCGGCATCGGCCTCATCGAGATGGTGCTCGGCATGTTCGGCGCCCAGATCGGCCTGTTCGGGATGGGTGGCGTCGGCCTGCTGTTCGCGGTCGCCGGCCTGGTGCTCGGCGTGTTCATGCTGGTGCTCGACTTCGACTTCGTCGAGCAGGGCATCGCCAACCGGATCCCCGACCGCGAGGGCTGGCGCGCCGCCTTCGCGATGACCGTCAGCCTGGTCTGGATCTACACCAACCTGCTGCGCATCCTCGCGATCCTGCGCGGCAGCGACTGACCGCTGGATCGGTACGACGGGCCTCGGAGCGATCCGGGGCCCGTCGTCATGTCGTGGCGCGTCCGGGGTGGTGGTGCGCCCGGCGGCAGGACGCGGACTTGTCGTGCGAAACCCGACCGACACGCCGGGCCGCCTCGGCGTGTCGGTCGGGTTTCACCGGTCAGCCGGGGAAACCCGCCGGCGTGTCGCCCAGCGCAGCCACGCTCACCCCTCGGCCGGCTCGAGCTCCTCGTCGTGCTCGTCGTTCTCGTCCGGCGCCTGACCCTCGGCGCCCGGTTGGCGCCGCCGGCGCCGCAGCTCGACCCAGAGCCCGCGGACGCCGCGCCGCGAGCCGCCGACCTCGGTCGCGTCCAGCTCGGTGCCGGGCGAGTTGACCGCCCGGATGGCGGCGGCGGTGATCGGCAGGACGCCCTCGCCGCGGTAGGCCTCGGGCTCCGCCTCGTCGTCGGGGATCAGGCCGAGCGCGGCGAGCGTGGAGGGCAGCAGCACCTGGACGAGGGAGCGGTAGCCCTCGGCGGACGGGTGGAACTGGTCCGGCCCGAACAGCACCGCGGGCGCCGCGGCGAACTCCGGTCCGAGGATCGAGCCCAGCGAGACCGTGCGGCCGTCCTGCTCGAGGACGGCGATGGTCTGCGCGGCCGCGAGCCGCCGCGACCACACGCGGGCCACCTGCTTGAGCGGCGGCGCGATCGGCTTGATGGTGCCGAGGTCCGGGCAGGTCCCGACGAGCACCGCGACCCCGGCCTCGTGGAGCCGCTGCACGCCCTCGGACAGGTGGCGCACGGAGGCCGACGGCAGCACTCGGTGCGTGACGTCGTTGGCGCCGACCAGGATCACCGCGACGTCGGGCTCGTTGGGCAGGCACTGGTCGATCTGGCCGTCCAGGTCGGACGACCGGGCACCGACGACCGCGACGTCCTGCAGGTAGACGCGCCGGTCGGCGCGCTCGGCGATGCCGCTGGCCAGGAGTGCGCCGGGCGTCTCCTCGACGCGCTCGACGCCGTACCCGGCCGCACTGGAGTCGCCGAGCAGGGCGACCTTGATCGCGGGGCCGGGGCGGCCGCGGCCGTAGTAGCCGGTGGGGTCCGGCGAATCGCCCTCGGCGTTGCCGATCGCCCGCCGCGCAACCGCCGCCTCGGCCCGCAGCACGCCGTAGAGGCTCAGGCCGAGCGCAGACAGCCCGCCCCCGCCGTACGCAGCGGCGGAGGCCAGCTTCCGTGCGGCACCGGCTTTCCCCACGCCCTCACTCTAGGAGCCGACGTTTGCGGGCTGACCGCCGCCCGGCCCTAGATTGTCCGGATGCAGTACGTGAACTCCCTGCTCGAGCTGATCGGCCACACCCCGCTGCTCAGGCTCTCGAAGTCCATGGGCTCCCTGGAAGGCGCGAAGGGACCGATCGTCCTCGCCAAGGTGGAGTACCTCAACCCCGGCGGCTCCGTGAAGGACCGCATCGCCACCCGCATGATCGAGGCCGCCGAGGCCTCGGGCGAGCTCCAGCCGGGCGGCACGATCGTCGAGCCGACGTCCGGCAACACCGGCGTCGGGCTGGCGATGGTCGCCCAGGAGAAGGGCTACAAGTGCATCTTCGTCTGCCCGGACAAGGTCAGCGAGGACAAGCGCAACGTGCTCAAGGCGTACGGCGCCGAGGTCGTGGTGTGCCCGACCGCTGTCGAGCCCGAGCACCCGGACTCCTACTACAACGTGTCCGACCGGCTCGCGTCGCAGCCCGGCGCGTGGAAGCCGGACCAGTACTCCAACCCGAACAACCCGCGGTCGCACTACGAGACCACGGGCCCGGAGATCTGGGAGCAGACGGACGGGAAGATCACGCACTTCGTCGCGGGCGTCGGCACCGGCGGCACCATCAGCGGGACCGGCCGCTACCTCAAGGACCAGAACCCCGCGGTCCAGGTGATCGGCGCGGACCCGGCCGGCTCGGTGTACTCCGGCGGCAGCGGCCGTCCCTACCTGGTCGAGGGCGTCGGCGAGGACTTCTGGCCGGACGCGTACGACCGCTCGGTCGCCGACCGGATCATCGAGGTCTCGGACGCCGACTCGTTCGCGATGACCCGCCGCCTCGCCCGCGAGGAGGCGCTGCTCGTCGGCGGCTCGTCGGGCATGGCGGCGTACGCCGCGATCCAGCTGGCGCACGAGCTCGAGGGCACGCCCGAGGGCGAGGACGCGGTCATCGTCGTCCTGCTCCCGGACTCCGGCCGCGGCTACCTGACCAAGATCTTCAACGACGACTGGCTGGCGCAGTACGGCTTCCCGGTCGACGGCGCCGAGCGCCCGGGGCGGACCGTCGGCGAGGTGCTGCGCGGCAAGGACGGGCGGCTGCCCGACCTGGTGCACACGCACCCGAACGAGACGATCGCCGAGGCCGTCGCGATCCTGCAGGAGTACAACGTCTCGCAGATGCCGGTCGTCCGCGCCGAGCCCCCGGTCGTGGCGGCCGAGGTCGTCGGCTCGGTCTCCGAGCGGACCCTGCTCGACCTGCTCTTCACCGGCACCGCGAAGCTCACCGACCCGGTCGGCCAGCACATGGCGGACCCGCTCCCGACGATCGGCTCGACCGAGCCGGCGTCGGACGCCGTCACCGCGCTGGAGGGCGCCGACGCGCTGCTCGTGCATGAGGACGGCAAGCCGGTCGGCGTGGTCACCCGGCACGACCTGCTGGCGTACCTGGCGCGCGGCTGAACGCGTGCGGGGTCCGGCTGCTGACAGCCGAACCCCGCACGACACGCCGATGCGCCCCGGCGTGTCGTGCGGGTTCTGGCTGCCAGCAGCCGAAACCCGCAGCTCGATCGCACCGCCAGGCCCCCTATAGTGAGAACACGTTCTAGTTCTCTGGAGGATGCATGACGGCGACGCCCGCCATCGAGGGCTGGTTCACGACGGGCCCGGACCCGGCGCTGCTCGGGTCGCGGTGCACGGTGTGCGGGACGGTCTTCTTCCCGCGCACGGCCGGCTTCTGCCGCAACCCCGGCTGCGCGGGCGAGGAGTTCGAGGAGGCCGAGCTGTCCCGGCGCGGCACGGTCTGGTCCTACACGGACGCGCAGTACCAGCCGCCGCCGCCGTACCTCCCCCGCACCGACCCGTACGAGCCGTTCGCGCTCGCGGCCGTCGAGCTGCCCGAGGGGCTGGTCGTCGTCGGCCAGGTCGCCGACGGGTACGCCGTGCGCGACCTGCGGGTCGGCGGCGAGGTCGAGCTCGTCGTCGAGACGCTCTACACCGACGACACCGGCGACCGCACGATCTGGCGCTGGAAGCCCGTCACCGAGATGGGCGAGGAGGCGGACCAGTGAGCGTCGCGGTGCTGGGTGTCGGCATGCACCCGTGGGGCAAGTGGGGCCGGCACTTCGTGGAGTACGGCGTGCACGCGGCCCGCGCCGCCCTCGCCGACTCCGGCGTCGACTGGCAGGACGTCGACCTGGTCGTGGGCGGCGAGACCGTCCGCAACGGCTACGGCGGGTACGTCGCCGGCGCGACGTTCGCCCAGGCGCTCGGCTGGAACGGCGCACGGGTCGCGACGTCGTACGCCGCCTGCGCCACCGGCGCCCTGGCCCTGGACACCGCCCGAGCGCGGATCCTCGCCGGGCTGTCCGAGGTGGCGCTCGTCGTCGGCGCCGACACCACCCCCAAGGGGTTCCTGGCGCCCAACGCCGGCGAGCGCTGGGACGACCCGGACTGGCTGCGGTTCCGGCTGCTGGGCATGACCAACCCGGCGTACTTCGCGATGTACGCGCGCCGCCGGATGGACCTCTACGGCGCCACCCCGGAGGACTTCGCGGCGGTCAAGGTCAAGAACGCCCGGCACGGGCTCGAGAACCCGAACGCGCGCTACCGCAAGGAGGTCGCCCTCGAGGACGTGCTGACGTCCGCGGTCGTGTGCGACCCGCTGCACCTGCTCGACATCTGCGCGACGTCCGACGGCGCCGCGGCGGTCGTGCTCACCAGCGCCGAGTACGCCAAGCGGCACGGCGTCGACCGCCCGGTGCGGATCGACGCGGTCGCCACCGTCACGCCGACGTTCCCGAACACCGTCCTGGACATGCCGAACATCTCGACCGACGCGAGCACGGCGGTCGCCGCGCCCGAGCGCACGTTCAAGGAGTCGATCGGCCAGGCGGCGTACGAGGAGGCCGGCATCGACCCGGCCGACGTGAGCCTGGCCGAGGTGTACGACCTGTCGACGGCCCTGGAGCTGGACTGGATGGAGGACCTCCAGCTCTGCAAGCGCGGCGAGGCCGAGGCGCTGCTGCGCGCGGGGGAGACGACCCTCGGGGGCCGGATCCCGGTCAACCCCTCCGGCGGTCTGGCCTGCTTCGGCGAGGCCGTGCCCGCCCAGGCGCTCGCCCAGGTCTGCGAGGTCACCTGGCAGCTGCGCGGCCAGGCCACCGGGCGCCAGGTCGAGGGTGCCCGGGTCGGCATCACCGCCAACCAGGGCCTGTTCGGCCACGGCTCCTCGGTGCTCCTCAGCCGCTGACGCCGACTCGGCGTGCCGGGACCATTTCGGGACCTTTGGCCCGATCCGGAGGACCCTCGGCACGGGCCGCCGGTGCACCGCCGTTCCTAGCGTTTCCTCGTCGCACCACGACGCCGGAGCGGAGAGAGCACACGTTGGACACCATCCTCGACATCGCACGGTGGCAGTTCGGGATCACGACCGTCTACCACTTCCTGTTCGTGCCGATCACCATCGGCCTGACCGCCCTGGTCGCCGCGATGGAGTCCCAGTGGCTGCGCACCCGGCAGCCCGAGTGGCTCCGGCTCACCAAGTTCTTCGGGCGGCTGATGCTCATCAACTTCGCCATCGGCGTCGTGACCGGGATCGTGCAGGAGTTCCAGTTCGGCATGAACTGGTCGGACTACTCCCGCTTCGTCGGTGACATCTTCGGCGCCCCGCTCGCGGTCGAGGCGCTGCTGGCGTTCTTCCTGGAGTCGACGTTCCTCGGCCTCTGGATCTTCGGCTGGGACAAGCTGCCCCGCGGCCTGCACGCGGGCTGCATGTGGCTGGTGCACATCGGCACCCTGGCCAGCAGCTGGTTCATCCTCGCGGCGAACTCCTGGATGCAGCACCCCGTCGGCTACACCTACAACCCCGAGAACGGCCGCGCCGAGCTCACCGACTTCTGGGCGGTGATGTTCAACAAGGTCCAGCTCGCGACGTTCCCGCACGTGGTCACCGCCGCGTACATGACCGCCGGCGCCTTCGTGCTCGGCATCAGCGCCTGGCTCTACGTCGCCAAGCGCCACCAGCACGACCGCGCGCTGTACCGCAGGGGCATCCGCTTCGGCGCCTCAGTGACCCTGGTCGCCGGCCTGCTGGTCGCGGTCACCGGCGACTACCAGGGCAAGATCATGACCGAGGTCCAGCCGATGAAGATGGCGGCGGCCGAGGCGCTCTACGACACCGAGGACTCCTGCGCGCCGTTCTCGCTCTTCACCATCGGGACGCCGGACGGCAAGGAGGAGAAGTTCTCCATCACCGTCCCCTGCGTGCTGTCCTTCCTCGCGACCGGCAGCACCGACGGCAAGGTCGAGGGCATCAACGACCTGCGCGCGCAGTACCAGGAGCAGTTCGGCCAGGACCCGGGCGCGCGCTACTACGACCCGACCGCCAACTACTCGCCGATCATCCCGGTCACGTACTGGACGTTCCGCTACATGATCGGGCTCGGCTTCCTGGCGGCGCTGTTCGCCGCGCTGATCCTGTTCTTGACCCGCAAGGGCCGCGCGCCGACGTCGAGGTGGTTCGGCCGGATGGCGGTCGCGACGCCGATCGTCATGGTGCTCGGCAACTCGGCCGGCTGGATCTTCACCGAGATGGGCCGGCAGCCGTGGGTGGTGTTCGGGCTGATGAACACCGCGAACGGCGTCTCGCCCGGCGTGAGCGTCGCCGAGGCGTGGATCTCGATCATCACGCTCACGCTGCTGTACGCCGTCCTCGCGGTCATCGAGCTGGGGCTGATCGTCCGCTTCGTCAAGCGCGGCGCCGACCCGTTCGTGGAGCCACCGGACCCGACGCTGCGCGGCAGCGACGACGACCAAGACCGCCCGCTGGCGTTCGCCTACTGAGAGAGGAGCGGAGACATGGAGCTCAGCACCGTCTGGTTCATCCTGATCGCCGTCCTCTGGATCGGCTACTTCACCCTCGAGGGCTTCGACTTCGGCGTCGGCATGCTGCTGCCCTGGCTGGCCCGCGACGACCGCGAGCGCCGCATCATGATCAACACCATCGGCCCCGTGTGGGACGGCAACGAGGTCTGGGTGCTGACCGCCGGAGGTGCGACCTTCGCGGCCTTCCCGGAGTGGTACGCCACGCTGTTCAGCGGCTTCTACCTGCCGCTGCTGCTGATCCTGCTGGCGCTCATCGTGCGCGGCCTCGCGTTCGAGTACCGGCACCAGCGCCCCGAGGCCGCCTGGCACTCGTGGTGGGACCGGGCCATCATCGTCGGCTCGTACGTCCCGGCGGTGCTCTGGGGCGTCGCGTTCGCCAACATCGTCCGCGGCGTCCCGATCGACGAGACCAAGGACTTCACCGGCACGATCTTCACGCTGCTCAACCCCTTCGGGCTGCTCGGCGGGCTGGTCACGCTGCTGCTGTTCCTGACCCACGGCGCGATGTTCCTGGCGCTGAAGACCGACGGCCACATCCGGCACCGCGCCCGTGCCCTGGCCGTGAACCTCGGCCTGGCCACCGCGCTGGCCGCCGTCGTGTTCCTCGTCTGGGCCCAGGCCGAGACCGGCAACGCGGGCTCCGCGGTCCTGTTCGTGCTCGCCGCGCTCGCGCTCGTCGGCGGCGTGCTGATGGCGCGGGCCGGCCGGGAGGGCTGGGCGTTCCTCGGGACCTTCGCGACCATCGCGCTGGCGGTCGCCGGCCTGTTCGTCGGGCTGTTCCCCGACGTGATGCCGTCGACCACGGACGCGGCGTACTCGCTCACCACGTCGAACGCCTCGGCCACCGACTACACGCTGAAGGTGATGACGATCGTCGCGGCGATCTTCACCCCGATCGTGCTGGGCTACCAGGCCTGGACGTACTGGGTGTTCCGCAAGCGGATCGCCGAGCACCACATCCCGGACGCGGAGCTCGAGGCCGTCGGATGAGGCCCACCGATCCGCGGGTGCGCCGGCAGCTGACGCCGGCGCACCGCCCTCTCGGGGCGGTGCTCGCCGCCGGCGTGCTCGGCAGCCTGCTGCTGGTGGGACAGGCCTGGGCGGTCACCGAGCTGCTCCTGGCCGCGCTCCGCGACGGCGACGTGGCGCCCTGGGCGGCGGTGGTGGTCGCGGTGTTCGCGGCCCGGGCCCTCACCGGGTGGGTCACCGACACCGCCGCGGCCCGCGCGGCCGCGCTCGTCGGGTCGGACGTACGACGCCGGGTGGTCCGCGCGATCCTGCGCGACGGCGGGGGTGGGCGAGCCACAGGGGAGCTCGCCGGCCTCGCCACGCGGGGCGCGGCGGCGGCCGAGCCCTACCTGACCCGGTACCTGCCGGCGCTGGTGCTCGCCGGCGTACTGCCGGTCGTCACCCTCGTCGCGATCGCGACCCAGGACCCGATGAGCGCGCTGGTCGTGCTCTGCACGCTGCCGCTGATCCCGGTCTTCGGGATCCTGGTCGGCCTGGCCACCCAGGACCGGGCCCGCTCCCAGTGGCGCGCGCTGGCCTCCCTGTCCGGCCACTTCCTCGACGTGATGCGCGGGCTGCCGACGCTGGTCGCGTTCCGCCGCGCCGAGGCCCAGGCGGCCACGATCCGCGCGGCCACCGACCGGTACCGGCGGCGGACGGTCGCGACGCTGCGGATCGCGTTCGCCTCCTCGGCGGTGCTCGAACTGGTCGCCACGCTCTCGGTCGCGCTGGTCGCG
Organism: Nocardioides aquiterrae; assembly: GCF_039526625.1. Taxonomy (NCBI): domain Bacteria; kingdom Bacillati; phylum Actinomycetota; class Actinomycetes; order Propionibacteriales; family Nocardioidaceae; genus Nocardioides; species Nocardioides aquiterrae. The sequence continues at coordinate 834 of NZ_BAAAJE010000038.1, read as the reverse complement.
GTCACCGTCGGCATCCGCCTCGCCGGCGGCGGCCTGGACCTCGAGACCGCGCTGGTCGTGCTGCTCCTCGCGCCCGAGGCGTACTGGCCGCTGCGCCGGGTCGGCGCCGAGTTCCACGCCGCCTCCGAGGGGGTCGCGACGTTCGAGGCCGCGAGCGAGCTCGTCGACGACGCCGGCGACGGACCGGTACGGCGACCGGGCGCACTGCGCGCCGCGCACGTCACCGTGCTGCGGCCCGGCCGCGCCGTACCCGCCCTCGACGACGTCTCCCTCGACGTGCCGCGGCGCGGCGTCGTCGCGATCACCGGGCCGTCCGGGTGCGGCAAGTCGACGCTGCTCCTCGTGCTGGCCGGGCTGCTGGAGCCGACCGCCGGCACCGTGGAGGGTCCGGCCCGCGACCGGATCGCGTGGCTGCCGCAGCGCCCGGTGTTCGTGACCGGCACCGTCGCCGACAACCTGCGGCTCGCCGTGCCCGACGCCACCGACGAGCAGCTGCGCGCGGCGCTCGCGAAGGTCGCGCTCCGGATCGACCTCGACGGCGAGCTCGGCGAGGACGGCACCACGCTGTCCGCCGGGGAGCGGGCCCGGCTCGCGCTCGCGCGGGTGGTGCTGGCGGCCCGCCCGTACGTGCTGCTCGACGAGCCGACCGCGCACCTCGACCCGGCCACCGAGCGGGTGATCGCCGAGACGGTCCGCGAGCTGGGCCGCACCAGCGGCGTGGTCGTCGTCGCGCACCGGCCGGCGCTCGTCGCCGCCGCGGACCGCGTGCTCGAGCTGCTGGCGCCCGCCCCGGACGTCGCCGCCCGGCCCGGCTCGGTGGCGGCCCGGCCGGCG
>NZ_BAAAJE010000037.1:0-16732 GCF_039526625.1 Nocardioides aquiterrae | reverse complement strand
ATACCGCACGGGACTTCACACAACGTCGATGCCAGCGCGTCACAAGACGGGCGACGGTCCGGGGACCGAAGGACTACTGCATCTACATCCGATTCAAACACATGTTCGATCAGCGGTCAACCCCTTGAGTAGGCAGATGTTCGGGTCTTTCGGCCCGGGCGCAGTGCGGCGGAGCCGCCTAGCGTTCTGGCATGACGACCGCGCGGTACGTCCACGAGTGCGAGCCGTCGCGCTGCCCCTGCGACGACGCGAGCTGCACGTTGAGCCGCTACGTCCGGGACGCGAGCGACCTCGACATCACCGCGATGGCGGTCGTGTCCCAGGTCCACCGCGCGGCGCACGCCCTGCGGTGCCACCTCGAGCGCACCGTGCTGACGCCGCACGGGCTCACCTGGACCGGCTGGGTCGTGCTCTGGGTCCTGTGGGTGTGGGGCGAGACGGAGAGTCGCGTCGTCGCAGCGGAGGCGGGGCTGTCGAAGGCCACGCTCACCGGGGTCCAGCACACCCTGATCGGGCGGGGCCTCGTGCAACGGCGGGTGCACCCGGAGGACCGACGCCGCGTGCTGCTGTCGTCGACCGAGGACGGGCGACGGCTGACGAAGCAGCTGCTCCCCGAGCTCAACGCCGCCGAGGCCTGGTTGACCGACGGCATGGACGACCCTCGGCAGCGCGAGCTCGCGCGCGGGCTGCGGACCCTGGTCAAGCGGGCCGAGCAGGGCTGAGCCGGTCGGCGACCCTGGCCAGGAACCCGTCCACCAGGGCGTGGGCGCGGGCACGACTCCGGCTGTCCACGGCCGTCGTCCGCGCGAGCAGGTCGGCCGGGTCGAGACCGAACTCCCGGGCCTTGCCGTTCCCGCCGTTGGCCAACCAGCCCGCGAGCATCGTGCTGGTCAGCTCGGGATGGAACTGCACGCCGAGGTTGCGGCGCAGGACGAACGCCTGCGACGCGTTCGCGTTGCTCGCGATCTCGGTCGCGCCCGGTGGGATCGTCCACGCGTCGTAGTGCCACTCGAACCACGGCCCCGCCGGCACGATGTCCGGCGCGGACGACGCGACGTCGTACCAGCCGATCTCGGGCCGCTCGGTCGGCTGCACGCCGCCGCCGTGCGCCTCGGCGAGCAGCTGGCCGCCGAAGCAGATGCCGAGGACCGGTACGCCGGCCGCGTCGGCCGCGCGCAGCTGGTCGAGCTCGGGGAGGACCCAGCTGCCGACGGTCGCGACGTCGTACGTCGACCACGGCGCGCCCATCGGCACCACGGCGTCGAACGAGGCGAAGTCCGGGAACTCGGTGGTGACGCCGGGGCTGTGGAAGTGCTCCTCGGCGACGACCGGGTGCGTGACCACGTCGTACCCGTGGTCGGCGAAGCGCTCACCCACCGGTCCGATCGGGGAGGCGTGGTCGTGTTGGATCACCAGGACGCGCATGCCGGAACCCTAGACAATCATTCGGACCCGAACAACAGTCAGGGCCAGTCCACGCTGAGGTACTGGGTCTCCTGGAACTCCCGGAGCCCGTCGCGGGCGCCCTCGCGGCCCAGGCCGCTCTGCTTCACCCCGCCGAACGGCGCCGACGGGTCCGAGACCAGGCCGCGGTTGATGCCGACCATCCCGGCGTCGATCCGCTCGCCGAGCCGGATCGCGCGGCCGAGCTCGCCGGCGAAGACGTAGGCCGCCAGCCCGTACTCGGAGTCGTTCACGAGCCGGACCAGCTCGTCCTCGTCGTCCCAGGCGACGACCGGGGCGACCGGACCGAAGATCTCCTCGCGCAGGATGGTCGCGTCCGGCGCGACGCCGGCGAGCACGGTCGGTGGGTAGAAGTGGCCCGGCGCGTCCGGCAGCTGGGCCCGGTGCGAGATGCGGGCGCCCTCGCGGACGGCGAGGTCGACCGCCGCGGTGATCCGCTGCAGCGCCGCGGCGGAGATGACCGGGCCGATCGCCGCGCCGTCCACGGCCGGGCCCACGGTGAGCTTCTCGACCTCGGCGCCGAGGCGGGCGAGGAAGTCGAACGCGACGTCGCTGTGCACGTAGATGCGGTTCGCGGCGGTGCAGGCCTGACCGCCGTTGCGGAACTTGGCGATCATCGTGCCGGCGACGGCGGCGTCGAGGTCGGCGTCCTCGGTGACGACGACGGGAGCGTTGCCGCCCAGCTCCATCGAGGCGTTGAGCACCCGGTCGGCGGCCTGGTGCAGCAGGGCCCGGCCGACGCCGGTCGAGCCGGTGAACGAGACCTTGCGGACCCGCGGGTCCTCGAGCCACGCCGAGACGACACCGGCCGCGTCGGTGGTGGTCACGACCTCGACGACGCCGTCGGGTACGCCGGCCTCCGCCAGGATCCGGGCGACCGCGAGGGCCGTGAGCGGGGTCTCGGCGGCCGGCTTGAGCACCACGGTGCAGCCGGCGGCGAGCGCGGGGGCGATCTTGCGGGTCGCCATCGCGGCCGGGAAGTTCCACGGGGTGACGAGCGCGGCCACCCCGACCGGTCGGTGCGAGACCAGCGTTCGTACGCCGCCGGCCGGCGCTTCGCCGTACTCACCACCGGGCCGGACGGCTTCCTCGGAGAACCAGCGGAAGAACTCGGCCGCGTAGCCGACCTCGGCGGCGGCGTCGGCCAGCGACTTGCCGTTCTCGCGGGCGATCAGCGTGGTCAGCTCGTCCCTGTCGCGGAGCATCAGCTCGTGCGCGCGGCGCAGCACGTCGGACCGGAACCGCGGCGAGGTGAGCGACCACTCCGGGAACGCGAGGGCGGCACGGTCGACCGCCGTCCGGGCCTCGTCGACGCCCTGGTCCGGGACCTCCGCGACGACCTCGAGGGTCGCCGGGTCCTCGACGCGGAACGTCGTCACCGGGTCGCCTCGAAGATCGCGGCGAGCACGTCGAACGCGTCGTGCAGCAGCTCGTCGGAGATCGACAGCGGCGGCAGGAAGCGCAGCACGTTGCCGTGGGTGCCGCAGGTCAGCACGATCACGCCCTGCCGGTGCGCGGCGGAGGCCACCGCCTTCGCCAGCTCCGGGTTCGGTACGTCGGTGCCGGCCTGCACCAGCTCGACCGCGATCATCGCGCCCCGGCCCCGGACGTCGCCGATGCGGGCGTCCCGGGCCTCGATCCGGCGGAGCCGGCCGAGCAGGAGCGCCTCGATCTCCCGCGCGCGGGCGACGAGGTCCTCGGCCTCGATGGTCTCGATCGCGGCGAGCGCGGCGGCGCAGGCGATCGGGTTGCCGCCGTACGTCCCGCCGAGTCCGCCGGCGTGCGGGGCGTCCATGATCTCGGCGCGCCCGGTGACCGCGGAGAGCGGGAGCCCGCCGGCGATGCCCTTGGCGGTGACGATCAGGTCGGGCACGACCCCCTCGCGGTCGCACGCGAACAGGTCGCCGGTCCGGGCGAAGCCGGTCTGCACCTCGTCGGCGACGAACACGACGCCGTGGTCGCGGCACCAGGCGGCGAGCGCGGGGAGGAAGCCCGGCGCCGGCTCGATGAACCCGCCCTCGCCCTGGATCGGCTCGATCACGACGGCGGCCAGGTTCTCGGCTCCGACCTGCTTCTCGATCACGTCGATCGCGCGGCGGGCCGCGGCGACCCCGTCGGTGTCGCCGTCGCGGTAGGGGTAGGAGAGGGGAGCGCGGTAGACCTCGCTCGCGAACGGCCCGAAGCCGTGCTTGTACGGCATGTTCTTGGCGGTCATCGCCATCGTGAGGTTGGTGCGGCCGTGGTAGGCGTGGTCGAACACGACGACCGCCGCGCGGCCGGTGTGCGCCCGCGCGATCTTCACGGCGTTCTCCACGGCCTCCGCGCCGGAGCTGAACAGCGCGGTGCGCTTCGCGTGGTCGCCGGGGGTGAGTCGGTTGAGCGCCTCCGCGACGGCGACGTACGCCTCGTAGGGCGTCACCATGAAGCACGTGTGCGTGAACGCCGCGGCCTGGTGCTGGACGGCCTCGACGACGCGGGGCGCGCTCGCGCCCACGGTGGTCACCGCGATGCCCGACCCGAGGTCGATCAGCTGGTTGCCGTCGACGTCGACCACGATGCCGCCCGCCGCTCCCCGGGCGAAGACCGGCATGGTCGTCGCCACGCCGGGCGCGACCGCTGTCTGCTTGCGCGCCATCAGGCTGCGCGATGCGGGGCCGGGGATCTCGCTGACGAGGCGGCGCTCCTGGGGGACGGTGACGTCGACGGTGGCGGCGGTCATGCGGCCAGTGTCCGGAGCGCCCCCGTATGCTGTCCAATACCGAATCCAGAACAAGTCCATGCCTTGAAGACATGGGAGGTGGCCGGTGCAGCTGCGGCACGTCAGATACTTCGTGGCGACCGCCGACGCGGGCAGCGTGAGCGCCGCGGCCGCGCGGGTGCACGTCACCCAGCCCGCCCTGTCCCGCCAGCTGCGGCTGCTGGAGCAGGACCTGGGGGTGGCGCTGTTCGACCGCAGTGCCGGGCGGCTGGCCCTGAGCCGCACCGGGCGGGCGCTGCTGCCCGCTGCGCGCGACCTGCTGGCCAGTGCGGACGCGCTCCAGCGCCGGGCCGCCTTTCATGCCGGTGGTGGTCTCGAGCGGGTGACGATCGCGGCGCCGACGGTCACGCTCACCGACATCGTGTCGCCGTTCGTGGCGACGATGTCGTCCGACGACCCGGTCGTCGACGTCCTGCAGGGTGACGGGCGTACGACGGCCGAGCTGCTCCGGTCCGGCGCCGACCTGGCGATCGGGACGCAGCGTCCGCCGGCGCCGCTGAGCTCCCGACCGCTGGCCGTGCTCCCGGTGTGGGCCTACGTCTCCGCCGCTGACCCGTGGGCCGAGCGCGACCGGGTCTCCCTGGCGGACCTGTTGACCCGACCGCTGGTCGTCGTACCGCCGGCGTTCGCCGCACGGGAGGCCCTTGACACCGCGGTCGCCGCACGCGGTGCGTCGTACTCGGGGATCGTGGAGGCCGCGAACGGCACCATCGCCCAGGCGCTGGCTGCCTCCGGGCGTGGCGTCGCGGTCGTCTCCGACGACCCGCGCTTCGACCTGAGGCCGGTGGCCGTCGACCTCGACGGTGAGCGGCTCAGCGTCCGCCTGGTGGCTGCCTGGGACCCCCGCAGCGCCGCCGCTGCGCCTCTCGAGAGGCTCGCGCGCCGGCTCGGCTCGTGGGTCGCGGAACGCTACGGGCCCGCCTCACCGAGGTGAGACGGGCCCGTTCGGAGCGAGTGATCAGCTGACGAAGTCGGCGACCGCGTCCTCGTTCTCGTCGTTGCGGCGGACCGCACCGACGACCATCCCCAGGATGAAGACCGTGACCGGCGCCAGCACCAGCACCCACCCGGTCGTGGACAGCCCGAAGGTCTGCGTGGTGGGGTCGACGCCCTCGGCCGTGGTTCCCGCCAGCAGGCCGAAGCGCGCGATGAGCAGGTACGCCGCGCTCATCAGGCCCACGACCGCGATCAGCGGAGCGAGCACCGTGTTCCACACCCGCTTGTCGTCGTTCTCGCGCCGGAAGTACGCGATCACCGCGATCGAGACCAGGATCTCGACGAGCACGATCGCGAGCACCGCGAGGCCGCTGAACCAGTAGAAGAGGTTCAGGATCGGGTCCTTGTCGGTGACCACGAACAGCAGGATCACGGCGAGCGAGACGACCGACGTCGCGACCGCACCCATGACCGGGGCACCCCGGCCGTTGACCCGGTCGAGCGCGCGCGGCAGCACGCCGGCGCGGCCCATCGAGTAGAAGTAGCGCGCCGCGCTGTTCTGGAACGCGAGCAGGCCGGCGAACAGGCTGCTCAGGACCAGCCAGCTCATCAGGTCCGACAGCCAGCTGCCGACGTAGTCGTCGGCGACGGAGTAGATGACCGCGGCCGGGTCCGCCAGCGGCGTGCCGTCGACGCTGGAGATCTCGGCGACCCGGTTGACGACGTCGGCGGTGCCGACGCCGCTCACGACCGCCCACGAGGTGACGGCGAACAGGACCGCGATCAGGCTGACCGCGGCGTACGTCGCGATCGGCACGTTGCGCTTGGGGTCCTTGGTCTCCTCGGCGTAGATGGCGGTCGCCTCGAAGCCGATGTACGACGCGAACGCGAACGCCAGGGCGATGCCGGCGGAGCCGCTGAAGCCGCCGGCGAAGATGTCGGACGGCGCGAAGGAGTCGACGAAGCCGAGGCCGTCGGGGCCGCCGCCCCGGAGCAGCACGACGACCGCGAGCAGCGCCAGCGAGCCGACCTCGATGAGCATCAGGACGCCGAGCAGCTTGGCGCCGATGTCGACCTGGAGCACCGAGAGCACGAGCACCACGGCCCAGGCGATCAGCGCCCAGACCCACCAGGTGAGGTCGATGCCGAGCTTGGCGTCGAACTGGGCGGCGGCGACGCCGCCGAAGAACCCGAAGACCGCGAGCTGCACGGCGAGGTAGGCCAGGAGCGAGACGAACGCCGAACCGACGCCGGGGACGATGCCGAGACCGCGTCCGACGTAGGCGAAGAAGGCACCCGTGTTGCTCACCCGGTGGCTCATCGCGGAGTACCCGACGCTGAAGGCCAGGAGGACGAGTCCGGCCACGAGGTAGGTGCCCGGTACGGCGGCGCCGTTGCCGAGCACGATCGCGACCGGGACGGCTCCGGTCATGCCGACGAGCGGTGCTGCCGCGGCGACGACGAAGAACACGATCCCGGCCACACCGAGCCTGTTCCTGGCGAGCACCTCGTCGGTCGCGAGGTCGGGCGCCGGTTGCAGCGCACCCTGTTCTGCGGTCATGGGAGTGAGGCCTCTCTGCCGTGTGACCTGGATTACGGCGCACACTATTCGGGGCCAAACGATCTTGTCGAGGCTTCGAAAGTAAATCATTCGACTCCGAATGACGCGGTCCGAGCGGGCCTTGACGGGCCCGGGTCCGGCGAATACGTTTGGGGCCAAACGATCGCGTCGACGGAGGGTTCATGCAGGCACACACCGCACCTGTCGAGGGCGTCGTCGTCGACCTGCGGCACTGGATCGGCGGCGAGCGGGTGGCGTCCGAGCGGACCTTCGCCGACGTGTCGCCGATCGACGAGGCGGAGATCGCCCAGGTGGCGGCCGGCGGGGCCGCCGAGGTGGACGCCGCCGTCGCCGCCGCACGGGCCGCGTTCCCGGCCTGGGCCGCACTCCCCGTCGCCGAACGCGCGGCGGTCCTGCGCCGGGTCGCCGAGGGTGTCGAGGCGCGGGTCGAGGACCTCGCCCGGGTCGAGACCCGCGACAACGGCTCGCTGATCCGCAGCCATCGCCGCGGCGTGATGCCGCGGGTCGCCCTGAACTTCCGCGCGTTCGCCGACTTCGCCGAGCAGCGGCTCGGCCACCCCGACCTGGAGGTCCGCGGCCACCGCGAGCGGATCTCGTACGACCCCGCCGGCGTGGTCGCCGTCATCACGCCGTGGAACGCCCCGCTGATGCTCGCGACCTGGCGGATCGGACCCGCGCTCGCCGCGGGCAACACCGTCGTCCTCAAGCCACCGGAGTGGGCGCCGCTGACCGCGAGCCTGCTCGCCGACATCATGCACGAGGCCGGCGTACCGGCCGGCGTCTTCAACGTGGTGCAGGGGACGGGCCTGGACGCCGGTGCGCCGTTGACCGCGCACCCCGGCATCGACCGGCTGGCCTTCACCGGCTCGGTCCCGACCGCCGGCGTCATATCGAAGGCGGCCGCGGAGAACATCGTGCCGTTGTCCTACGAGCTCGGCGGCAAGTCCCCGCTCGTCGTGCTGGAGGACGCGGACCTCGACCTGGCTGTCGACATCGCGGTCGAGCAGTTCGACAACGCCGGGCAGGTCTGTCTCAAGGCCGCCCGGATGCTCGTGCACTCCTCGCTCGTCGACGAGTTCACCGAGCGGGTCGTCGCCATGGCGGCGACGCTCCGCCAGGGCGACCCGCGTGCGGAGGACACGGACGTGTCCGCGTTGATCTCGCGGGCTCACTTCGAGCAGATCCGCGGGTTCGTGGAGCGCGCGATCGCCGACGGCGCGCGGCCGCTCCTCGGTGGTGGGCCGAACGACGAGCTCGGCGGCCTCTACTTCCGTCCGACGGTGCTGGTCGACGCCAAGCCGGACGCCGAGATCATGACCGAGGAGGTCTTCGGCCCGGTCGTCACCATCGAGTCGTTCGACACCGAGGACGAGGCGATCCACCGGGCGAACGACACCCGGTTCGGACTCGCCGCCACGCTGGTCACCGGGAACCGGGAGGCCGCCGAACGCGTCTCCGCGCAGTTGAACGCCGGCACCGTCTGGGTGAACTGCTTCTTCGTCCGCGACCTCGAGGCGCCGTTCGGCGGCAACGGCCGCTCCGGCATCGGCCGCGAGGGCGGCATCTGGTCCTTCGACTTCTACACCGACATCAAGAACAGCGTGTTCAGCCCGTCCGGCTGGAAGGAGTGACCATGGGTGAGGTGGTCGGCGCCGGCCTGCTGGCGCACGTCCCGACGATCGTGCTCCCGGAGGCCGTCCGCCGCGAGCTCAACAACGGCGCGGACACCACCCTGGTGTCCGGGCTGCACCAGCTGCGCCGCGAGGTCTTCGACACCGTCGAGCACGACACGGTCGTGGTCCTCGACTCGCACTGGGCCACGACCGTGGAGTACGTCGTGACCGCCCAGGACCGGCGCAGCGGCCTGTTCACCTCCGAGGAGCTGCCGCGCGGGATGCAGCGACGGCCGTACGACTTCCCGGGCGACCCCGAGCTCGCCCACCTGATCGCGAGCAAGGCCGCCGACCACTCGACGTGGATCACCGCGATCGACGACCACTCGCTGCCGATCTTCTACGCGACCACGAACCTGTGGGAGTTCCTCGGAGCGGGTCTCGACAAGCGCTGGATCTCCATCGGTGTCTGCCAGACGGCGGACGGCGAGGACAGCGTCCGGCTCGGTCGCGCGCTCGGCGAGGCGATCGCCGAGTCCGACCGCAAGGTCATGCTGATCGCCTCCGGAGCGCTGTCGCACACGTTCTGGCCGCTGCGCCAGCTGCGTGACCACGAGGCAGCCGGCCACGAGCACATCTACTCGAACGCCGCACTCCAGGCCGACCTCGAGCGGATCGAGTGGTTCAAGGCCGGCGACCACAAGCGGGTCCTGGACACCATGCCCGAGTTCCTCCGCTACCGGCCGGAGGCGAAGTTCATGCACTACCTGATGATGATCGGCGCGATCGGCGAGGAGGCCTGCACCGCGCCGGCCCGCCAGTACGGGGAGTACGAGAACTCGATCGGCACCGGACAGGTGCACCTGTGGTTCGACCGCCCCGAGGGCGGCTTCCCGCCGGCGAACCAGACGCCCACCGATCCCGACTACGTCCGCCAGACGGGCGGCGCGGGCGCCGACGTGCCCGCCGCCGGTTGAGAGGAACGCCATGACCCTGCGCGAGACGCGCCGCATCCTGCTCGACGGCAACCCCGTCGACGTCGTACGCCACGGCGACACCCTGGTCGCGGGCGACGGCCGCGAGGTGGCGATCGCCGACGCCCGCCATCTGCCACCGGTCACGCCGTCGAAGATCATCTGCGTGCACCTGAACTACATCAGCCGGGTGCGGGAGCTGCTGACGACCCTGCCGCCGGCGCCGACGTACTTCCACAAGCCGGTCTCGGCCCTCAACTCCCACGACGCCGCCGTCGTCCGCCCCGAGGGCTGCAAGTGGCTCAACTACGAGGGCGAGATCGCCATCGTCATCGGCCGCACCGCCCGCAACATCTCGCCGGCCGAGGCGGGCGACCACATCCGCGGCTTCACGGTCGCCAACGACTACGGCCTCCACGACTTCCGCGACACCGACTCCGGCTCGATGCTGCGGGTGAAGGGCGCGGACACCCTCTGCCCGGTCGGTCCCGGTGTCGTCGAGGGCTGGGACTTCCGCGGCAAGGGCATCCAGACCCGCGTGAACGGCGAGGTGAAGCAGGACGGCAACACCGACGAGATGGAGTGGGACATGCACTACCTCGTCGCCGACATCGCCCGCACCATCACGCTCCAGCCGGGCGACCTGCTGCTCTCGGGCACGCCGGCCATCTCGCGCACCGTGTACCCCGGCGACGTCGTCGAGGTCGAGGTCGAGGGACTCGGCACGCTGCGCAACCACATCGTGACCGGACCGACCCCGATCCGCACCGACGTCGGCGCCCAGCCCACCGAGTCCGAGGAGGTCCTGTCGACCGCCCAGGGCGGCGACTGGGAGTTCCGCGGCATCCGCAAGCCCAAGCCGGCGGCACACTGATGACCACCGATCACGTCGGGACGACCGACTGGGCGGCCCGCGCCGCCGACCTGACGACCCCGGGCGGGATCTTCGTCGGGGGCGAGTTCCGTGCGGCCGCGGGCACCCGCGCGATCGTGACGCCACGCGACGGGTCGACGCTCGGCGAGCTGGCCTGGGCCGACGCGGCCGACGCCGACCGCGCGGTCGCCGAGGCACGCCGTGCCTTCGACCACGGCCCCTGGCCGCGGCTGCACCCGCGAGAGCGCGGCGAGATCCTCCAGGCCTTCGCCGCGCTGGTCGACCGGCACCGGGACGAGCTCGCGCTGCTGATCAGCCTGGAGATGGGCAAGCCCATCCGGATCGCGCACGAGATCGAGCTGCGCGCGCTGGTCCGGACGCTGCGCTACTACGGGGAGCTCGCCGACAAGGAGCACGGCGAGATCACCCCCACCACCGAGGGGGACCTCTCCCTGGTCACCCGCGAGCCGGCTGGCGTGGTCGCGGCCGTCGTGCCGTGGAACTTCCCCCTCACGCTGGCGGGCTGGAAGATCGGCCCGGCCCTCGCCGCGGGCTGCACGGTCGTGCTCAAGACCGCCGAGCAGTCGCCGCTGTCGATGCAGCGGGTCGCCGAGCTGGGCATCGAGGCCGGCCTGCCGGCCGGCGTCCTCAACGTCCTCAGTGGCGACGGGGCCGTGGTCGGCCGGGCGCTCGGCGAGCACCACGACGTAGACATCCTGACGTTCACCGGCTCCACCGCCGTCGGACGCCACTTCCTGCGCTACTCCGCCGACAGCAACCTCAAGCGGGTCTACCTCGAGCTCGGCGGCAAGTCGCCGAACATCATCCTCCCCGACGCCCCGGACCTCGACGCGGCGGCGGACACCGCGGCGTGGGCGATCTTCTTCAACACCGGCGAGATGTGCACCGCCGGCTCGCGACTGGTGGTGCACCGCGAGGTCGCCGACCAGGTCGTGACCCGCATCGTGGAGACGTCGGCGCAGTGGGCGCCCGGCGACCCCCTCGACCCGGCGACGAGGATGGGGCCGGTCGTCGACGAGCGCTCGCTGCAGCGGATCCTCGGCCAGCTGGACGAGGGCGTGGCGGCCGGGGGAGAGGTCCGGGTCGGAGGCCGCCGGGCTCGCAGTGACAGCGGTGGTCCCTACCTCGAGCCCACCGTCGTGACCGGCCTCGCGCCCGACAACCTGCTGGTCCGCGAGGAGCTGTTCGCCCCGGTGCTCTCGGTGCTCGAGGTGGCCGACGAGGACGACGCGGTGCGAGTCGCCGGCGACACGCCGTACGGGCTGGCCGCGGCGGTGTGGACGTCGGACCTCGGGACGGCCCATCGCGTCTCGCGGAGGCTGAAGGCCGGCACGGTCTGGGTCAACTGCTACGAGGAGGGCGACCTCAGCGTGCCGTTCGGCGGCGTGAAGCTCTCCGGCTTCGGCCGGGACAAGTCCCGGCACGCGCTGGACGAGTACACCGACCTGAAGACGACCTGGGTCCACTATGGGTGAGCGCCGCCCGCGCGTCGCGATCCCCGCGCGCTTCTCCACCAGCGCCTCGGCGCTCCGGTACGCCGCCGAGGTGACCTCGCGCAACCTGGTCGAGGCCGTGTGGGCCGCCGGCGGCGAACCGCTGGTCCTGCACCCGCACGCGCCCGGCGGCGTCGCCGACGACGCCGAGGTGGCCGCCCGGCTCGAGGTCGCGGACGGCGTGCTGCTGCCCGGTGGTGGAGACCTCGGGGCGCACTGGAGCGGCCAGGACGCCCACCCCGCGCTGTACGACGTGGACGACGAGCAGGACGCCTTCGACCTCGCCGTCGCCCGGGTCTGCCTCGACCGCGGCATCCCGCTGCTCGCCGTGTGCCGCGGCCTCCAGGTCGTCAACGCCGCGCGCGGCGGCACGGTCGTGCAGGACATGGACGAGGCCTACGGCGAGATGAGGCACCACCGGCACCGGGTGCACGCCATCGCCGTCGACGAGGGCACTCTCCTGGCCGCTGTCGTCGGCGACAAGGTCGAGTCCTCGTGCTACCACCACCAGTGCATCGCCTCCCTCGGCGACGGCATGGTCGTCACCGCCCGCTCCGAGGAGGGCGTCATCGAGGGCGTCGAGATGCCGACCGCGCCCGGTTGGTTCCTCGGCGTCCAGTGGCACCCCGAGGACACGTGGGCCACCGACGAGCAGCAGCTCGCGGTCTTCGCGTCCTTGGTCGAAGCCGCTCGCTGACGGTGGTTGAGGAAGGCGCCCTGGCGCCTGTCTCGAAACCACCGCGCGGGGCCGGCAGGCTGAGCCACTCCGTCGCGCCTGGCCCTGGTCGACCGTCAGCCCCCGCCGGCGGGCATTCCGCCCAGATTGACGCTTCTCATGGCCTCCGAGGCGACGCGCAGACGGTTGCCTCGAGCTTCGCGGACGTTCTAGAATCCGTAGAGATGTCTTCTGGTATCGAATGCCTTGTGACCGCCCTCGAGGAGGTCCTCCGCAGCTCGCATCACGGCCTGTTCGTCAAGTGATCCAGTGCGCTCGTCGCTCACCTGCGCGCGCTGGCCATCCGCTTCGAGGGTCACAATGAGCTCGGCGTCACCTAGTACTGGAACATTGGCGTTGTGAGTGCTGACAATGATCTGCCGCTCACCCTTCAACTGACGTAGATGTCTCACGATGCCAGCGTAGATGAAGCGGTTGTCCAGGTCGTCTTCTGGTTGGTCGATGATCAACGGACTCTTGGACACGCGTAACAGCAAGAGCAACAGGGCCGTCGCGCGCTGACCCTTCGACAGCGCCTCCAATGTCTTGTAGGCGCCCGGCTGTCCCTCATCGGCGACGTTCAGCGATACCTCGACAGCTCTCTCGACGACGACTTCCTCCAACTCACGAAGGAACCGTTCCCCGGCGCTTTCGATTGCTCCGACCTGGGCTGCAGAAAAGCCGTAGGCGGCACTTAGGTTCCGCGAGCGCGCGTCCTGGACAAACTGCCGGGGCGAAAAGTCCGCTCGTGCAATCAGTTCCAAAAGCGCCTTCCGACTGTTGGCGACGTTGCGTTCAACAATCAGATCCAACTGAGCGTGATCAGTAGATTCCACCGGCTTCGCGCGGACGACTCCAACGGTCGCATTATTGGCCGCTGTCACCGCGCGACCTAAGTGTCGCCGAGCCTCCGTCTCTGCCTCCTCGAGTTCGTCGAGAAGGCTCATCCGCTCCTCTAGCAAGGTGCCTCGTCGACTAGCCAGCACCTCGCGCTGCGAGGAGCGGGCGGCGAGGTGAGTCAGGCGTTCTTGCGTTGCGATCAACCGATCGGGATCATGTCCTTCGGCCTTCAGTTCGCGGACCACTTCAGCGTGCTCGGCCCGCTTAGGTTCCGAGGCACTCGCGAGACGCAGCTGGATGTCTTCGAGCTGTCGGTCAGCCGTCGCGACCGCCTCGAGCAGACCGTTCAGTGCCGATTCAATCGTGTCGGCCAGTTGACGGGAGACAGTTTCTGCCTCTTGCAGAAGCTCTCGCTCTGGCGAATCCTGCAGACCCTCGTACGCTCCTCGGAGCGTGCCGACAAGATCGCCCTCGACCAGCTCGCCGACGGACGCCGATGCCGAGTCAACGCGCACGCGCGCTTCCCTGAGAGTCGCTTCATCCTGACTCAGTCGTTGTTGAGCGGCCAGGCGGTCGGTCCAGTCGGCCTGGTCGAACTGCGCGACAGTTGCCTGCAACCGCCCCATTTCGGCAAGTTCTTCCTCGAGTTCTGCCTGTTCAAGCTCGACGGTCTCGAGGCGGTGCCGATTGTCGCTTAGCCGAGCCCGGAGCTCATCGAGTGTCTGCGGTGGGGTGTCCTCCGAGAACCGCGTGATCAGTCGGGCGACGTTGGCCGGCTGCTCGGCCACCTCCGCAAGTTCGTGCTGCCCGAAGATCTCGACGCTACCCGTCACATCCTGGGGACGCAGATCCGTGGGCGAACCGGACGCGTCGAGTACCACGGGCGGGTCTGGGACGGTTCTCCGAATCGTGTAGCGGCTAGGGACGGGACTGACGGCGTCGACCGTGAGGTTGACGATCGTCCCCCGCTCGAGAACCTGAGCAATGACGGTCTCGTGATCCCGTCGTGCTGCGACTCCAAGTGGCTTGAGGTCCAACACGTAGCGCAGACTCTCGATGGCCGTCGACTTTCCCGTGCCACGCCCTCCGATGAGCGCCGTCAGGTCATCGGAGAAGTTGACCACCTGACCGTCCAAGTAGCCGCCCGTCCACGAGAGGGATCGCAGCAGCAGACGAGGCCGTGACGCCGGGTTCTCGCGACGAATCCGGGTCTCCGGGGTCCTCACCGCAAGCCTCAACCCTGCCAGTCCAACGCTGCTCATCTTGAACCACGTCGTTCCGCCCGACTCAGCCAATCGGTCGGGATGCGAGATGTCATCGCAGTAGACCATCGCAAGCTCATGCTCCCGCTCGAACGGCGGGCGACCGGCGAACACGCCTTCCTGATCTGGCGCAGGGTCGTGGCCAGGGGATACCGCGACGGCGTGCAGGTCGTCGTGCTTGACCAGCGTGGCAAGCGGTTGGCCGCTGAAGACGGACAGCATTCCTCGCGGCGACGTGTTCGCGTGTGCGGGGATCACGAGGGCCCCTCGACGAGTCATGTTGGTGAGAATGTCCGAGAAGGAGTCCCCCGTGGTTCCGCTCTGACATCCCGGGGTGATACCGCGGCCGCATTGCCCGATCGCGGCGTTGATGTCGGCGAACGGAGTTCCCGCGTCAAAAATGACGAGGAGATGGATGCCTTCGCTCGTATTCGCTTCGAAGCCTGGGAGCACGACGATGCCGCGTTCGGTTGCGGCAGCCGCGAGGGCCTCTGCCGTGTCGACAGCCCAGTGATCGGTGATTGCCAGAAGGCGAACGTCCTCGGCGGCACACTGTTCCAATAGAGCTTCATTATAGGCAGCCTCGTCCTCGAAGTGCTGTCGCGGACCTGAAGCACCCTTGTAATCGAATGGGTTTACCTGCAGCGCCGCGCGCACCCAAGCCGCCCCCCGCGCTTGCTCGCGCTCCGCGGTCATGGTGCTCCTTCCGAGCGGTGCTTCATCGGTCCTTCGTGGCGCCAAAGTTAGTCGACGACAGTGATTCTGGGCGCGAGATCGAGACCAAGAGCCAAGTCGACACAAGCAGCCCCGAGGCGAACCCGCGGCTCGTCGACGCTGCTCAAGGACGGTTCCGCCAGAGCAAGCCGCGAAAGTCGGCCTGGACGCGACCTCAAGTGCGGTATCCGCTGTTCCACTCGCGGTACGTGCGCGGTCGACTACCCTCCATCAAGTGACCAGGCTGAGCCACGAGTTGCCGTTCGGATACGAAGCGTTCAGCGCTTGGTACGAGTCCCTTCGACGCAGCGCTCTCGAACCCGCTCGGCAGACGTTCTGCCGCATACTCACCGACGAAATCAGCAGGGTTGAGGTCGAGTTTGGTCCCGGCCGCTTCCGAGCGCCCCAAAGTCGCCTCAAGGATCCGGTTCGGCTTTGGGCGAAGCTGCACCTCCCGAAGTATCGCAACCGCATCACCGCACTCGATGCGATATCGGAGGTAATCGACGATCTAGTCGGCGTGCGGATCGTATGCACAAACAAGTCCGACGTGGCAAAGATTCGGAGAGTTCTCGATGACTTGGTCAGGCTGCCTGCTGAAAGGAGCGAGCCCGATTTCGGCGTAGCCGTCGAAGAAGGATCGGATCGCGACTACATACGGGAGCCTAAGGACTCCGGTTACCGCGCGTATCACTTGAACCTTCTGACTGGCGTCCCAAGGATCGGCGGCACGACGATCGTGAAGGGCGAACTGCAGGTCCGGACGCTCCTGCAGGACGGCTGGGGTGAGCTCACGCACGAGGATACATACAAGCCAGGCCAGGAGGTGCCTGGCTTGGTCAGCCTCTTGTCACTGCGGATGGGCGAGTTGCTCGCAACAGTCGATGACATAGCTGAAGACATCCAGGGAGAACTCGCGCGGATATCGCAAGAGGCCGTGACGGATACCGTCTCCGCACCCGAAACCGCACCAGTCCTCCCCGTCATTCCCACCGGAGTTTCGGCCGAAATTGTTCTTGCGGAAGCAGCTCGGCTCGTATCGCTTCTTGACCGGCCCACGCCACTTGCCCAAATATCGACCCAATTGCGGGCAACTTTCGGTCCCCAGGTGAGCACAGACTGGCTCGGATATGGAACGTTCAAGAACTTCCTGCTCCAGGCAGTCCCGGACATCCACGTCGTACCCAAGGGTCCCAGCTACATCATCCCGCCGGGCGCCGAGCCCGATGACAGTTGGCCGACGAGCCTCCGACCGTCTTAGATGCATCAACGTCTCCTGCGTCATTCCGCCGAGTCAGCCGCTGCGAAGACGGGCACTCGCATGGGCGGTGGGGGCCTCGGCGACGCACGCTGCTCGACCACCGTGGGGTCTGGTGGTTTCGAGGCTCGGCGCTAGCGCGCCTCCCACCTCAACCACCGAGACGGTGAAGCGCCCCAGGTTCTCTGCCGCTCCTATGCGGGTTGCGGCTCTCGGTTGAGGGTCGCG
>NZ_BAAAJE010000036.1:0-914 GCF_039526625.1 Nocardioides aquiterrae | reverse complement strand
GAACTCGAGGAAGACCCCGAGCTCTGGCCAAGCGAAGTCGACCCGGGCCACGACCCGGCCCGACCCGTCCCGGATCTTGTACTGCGGCTCCGGCATCGGGAGACCCTCCCGGAAGCAGAGGTAGTACGTCCGGCACTCCCCGACGGACTCGAACCGCTCGTCGGCCAGCCGGAGCACCAGGTCTGTCGAGAGCGTGTCCGGCCAGTGCTTCATCAGCTCGTATCGCGTACGGAGCTGCTGCATGGTCGTCTGCTTCGTGTGCAGGAGGTGGCTGACCACGCACATCGCCGCCTCCACGGTCGCCACCGTCGTGACCTCGAGCGCGGTGCGCGTCGGAGCCATCACGTCGAGAGCGTCACGCTCGACGACATCGCCGTCGATGATCGCCCCCCGGTGGGGACGCACCCCGGCTTCCTTCCGCCCGGTCGTGCCGTCCCGCCGGGTCACGTCGACGAGGTCGAGGTCCACGCCCCACGTGGGCGCGCCGAGAAAGGGGAGCGCCGAGGCGTGCGAGACGACGACGTCCACGCGCGCCTGCGCGACGACGGCCCGGGCCACCAGCGCGTGCCGTCCCGCCTCGTCGAGTCCGTTCCAGGTGTGCGCGTCGGTGTAGGCGCCGTGCCGCACCTTCACCCACTCGCCGCCCTTGACCTGGGCAGCGATGGCGCGGTCGGTGTAGCCGAGGTCGATCAAGTGCTTGCGCAGCATGATCCGTCCACGGCGCGGGTCGGTCAGCGGGATCATCATGGATGACGACTGCCCGCCGCGCCGACCGCCGACCCATGTCGCGACCCGCCCTGTGGACAACCTCGCCCCGCCAGCGGACATGTCGGGCAATCCCTGCACATGTCGGCCGAAGTTTCGAATCTCCTGACTGATGTGTGGGTCAGGTTCGGCCGGGGAGGACGGGTCGG
>NZ_BAAAJE010000035.1:11548-20405 GCF_039526625.1 Nocardioides aquiterrae | reverse complement strand
ACGCCGCCAGCGCGGCGCACAGGGCCGCGGCGGTGACGGTCGCAAGCAGCCTACGCATCGGTGCTCCCCTCCCAGGAAGTCGACGTTCGCTCGCTCAACGACCCACGCGACGCCGGGTGACGGCGGACACAGTCCGGTCCAGACACGGCTCGCGGGCTCACGGGCTCGTCGTGCCGGTGCACGTGTACTTGGTGCCGCCGACCGGGACCCAGCGGCCGTGCTGGAGCTGGATGAACCGCCAGCAGTCGCCGGTGTGCCGCGGGCCGACGTGCTGCGGCGAGTGCATGCCGTTCGCGGTCCAGTTGTCGACCCTGCGCAGGTCGTCGATCAGCGTGGCCCGGCTCAGCTTGCCGCCGAGCGCGGTGGCCCGCTCGACGAAGAGCCGGGCGGCGGACCAGGAGAACAGCCCGAAGAAGCTCGGCTCGGCGCCGGGCTTCACCTGCTGGAGCCAGCTGAGGTACAGCTGGAGCTCCCGGTTGCTCGCGGCCTCCTCGAACGGCGTGAAGTTGATGAACAGGGTGGTGCCCTCGACGGCGTCCCCGCCGCTCTTGACGAAGTCGGTCGTGTACGCCGTCGGGTCGAGCATGAAGACCTCGGGCTTGAAGCCCTGTTGCTGCATGGCCTGCGCGAGCCGGACGAACTGCGCGGTCGACGCGATCATCTGGACGTACTCGATGCCCTTGTCCTTCATCTGCTGGACGTACGGCGAGTAGTTGAACTCCGAGATGTCGATGCCCTGCACGTAGTCGAAGTGCATGCCGCGCTTGCCCATCGCGGCCGCTTGGGTCTTGCCGTTCTCGGCCGCCGCGCCGGCGTTGATGTAGAGCATGGCGGCATGGGCGGCGGCGTCCGGGTGGTTCTTCTTCACGAAGTCCGGCACGGCGTTCTGGAATTCATTGGCCTGCGTCGACTGGGCGCCGAAGCAGGTCGTGCAGGCCTGCCGGTCCGCGGTCACGGCCGCCGACCGGATGTCGGGCAGCCCGCACTGCTGGGTCACGGCCGCGCCGCCGGAGTCGAACGCCGACATCGAGCCGACGACCGCGAAGGTCTCGTCGCAGGCCTTCGTGTACGCCTGCTGGTCGGCGGCGGCGTCGGTGCGGCTGTCGTAGGCTTTGAGCTCGAGCTTGCGGCCGCAGATGTCGCTGGTGGCGTTGAAGTAGGCGACGTACGCCTTCACCGCGTCCTGGCTCGCCTCGAACAGGCCGGGCACCGGGCCCGAGACGTCGGAGGAGTTGCCGATGACGATCGTCTTGTCGGTGATGCCGGTCTGGTTCTTGAACCCGTCGCAGGACGCGGCCTTCTCGCCGCCGGTCGCCGCGTTGTCGCCGGTGCCCTCGGTGCTGCCGCCGGACCCACCCGTCTTGGTGGTGGTCCCGCCCCCGGTGGTGGTCGTACCGGCGCCGCCCCCAGTGGCGCCGGGGACCGACCCGTCCGGTCCGGTCGTGGTCGTGCCGCCGCCGGGGACGACCTCGCCGTTCGCACCCACCGCGCCGCCGTTGACCTGGGCCACCGTGTCCGGGTCGAGCTGGGACCCGCAGGCGGCGAGGGTGAGCGCGACGAGCGCGCAGACGGGTACGACGACGGCGCGTCGGAACGGGACCACGGGGCCCTCCACGGTGAACTAGAACACGTACCAGTTCTGGTTCAACGACGTGGGCCTCCAGAGGTGACGCGCGCCACGCGCCGGCGTGTCGGCGGGTTTCTCCGGTCAGCCGGTGAAAGCCGACGTTCGGCGCCCGGCGCGTCGCACCGCTACCGCAGGTACGTCAGCGGCACCCAGTTCCCGACCTCGAAGACGCCGGTGGTCTGGAGCGTCACCCACTGGATGCCGAACGGGTGGCCGTCCTTGTAGGTGACCAGGCTGATGTCGGCGGCGCGGCGGGGCTTGCTGCCGAGGGCGATCGCGTACGCCGCGCCGCCCGCGGTTCCGGTCGTGTAGGTGTAGCCGACCTCGCCGTTGGCGCCCTCGACGCGGTCCGGGCCCGCGCGGACGTGGGTGTGGCCGCCGAGCACCAGCTCGGCGCAGCCGCGGGCGAGCGCCTCACGGCCCAGGTTCGCGTCGTGGACGAGGATCGTGGTGACGCGGGGGTCGGCGTCGCAGGCGGCGTCGGCGATCCGGTTCTCGACGTCGGCGAAGGTCAGCCCGGTCTCGTCGCGCCAGTTGCCGAGCCCGCTCGAGCGCGGGTCGTCGACGCCCAGGAGCGTCGTGCCGGCCGGCCCGTCCACGACCTCGCCGTCGAGCATGGTCCAGTCGTGGTCGGCCAGGTACGTCGGCACGAAGTCGCCGTGGTCGTGGTTGCCTGCGATGCCCCAGCGGTCGAAGCCCTCGAACGCCGCGCTCACCGAGTCCAGGGAGAACGCCTCCCAGGAGCTGCCCGTGGAGGTGTCGTCCCCGCCGTCGAAGACCGCGGTCGCGCCCCCGGCGTCGGCGATCGCGCGGGCGACCCGGTCCATGCCGATGTTGTCGTGCCGGTCGGAGACGAAGACCACGACGGTCTCGTCCGCGCGCGGGTTGCGCAGCGGCAGGCCGGCGGCGCGCTCGGCCGCGTCGGCGTAGAAGGTCTTGCTCGCGTCGTAGGTGTCGAGGGCGCTCTCGATGAGCCGGTGGGTGGAGGCGGTCGTGACGTCGCCGCGGACCTCGACGCCCGCCAGGTCGTCCGGCACGGGCACGTCGGGGCCGAGGAACGCCGACAGCGACTCCCAGTCCTCCCCCGCCGCGACCGGGTCGTCGTCGTGCGTCCACGGCTGGACGAGCGCGAGCGCCACACCCGCCACGACGACCACGCACACGGCGGCCTGGGGGCGGCCGATGCGCGCCGCGAGCTCGCGCCGTCGTACCGGCCCGACCAGCAGCCAGACCCCCACCGGCAGCAGGCCGATCACCGCGCCACGGATCGCGGCGTCCACGACCAGCCCGCGCACGGCGTCGGTCACCTTCGCGACCTGCCCCTCCGGCTGGCTGGCCAGCAGCGCGTACCGGTCGACCAGGTCGTCGACCGAGTCGGCGTCGGCCTTGCCGAGCCGGATGTCGACGCCGATCACGCTGCCGCTGTCGACCCGCACGTCCGGGAGGACCGGCCCCGTGTGCAGGACGGCGACGCCGCTGAAGTCCGGGCGCACGACGGCGTCGTGGCTGGCGACGACGACGTTCGTGCTGCTGGAGACGAACGCCAGCAGCCCGGCGACGACGGCGCCCGCGAGCCAGACCCCGACCAGCGCCAGGATCTGCCAGGTACGCCGACGGGTCTCGACACGCCGGTCGCGACCTCGCGCGCTCGGCCGCGCGGCTCGCTCGACCACCATCAGTGGGTCCGCTGCCGCGTCCCCACTAGCGCCGCGCCTCCGCGATCGCGTAGAGGGCGACCCCGGCCGCGACGCCCGCGTTGAGCGACTCCAGCGTCGAGGCCATCGGGATCGAGACGAGCTGGTCGCAGGTCTCGCTGACCAGCCGCGAGAGCCCGTTGCCCTCCGACCCGACCACGACGACCAGCGGGCCGTCGGCGAGGTCGAGGTCGGGCAGGCTCACGTCGCCGTCCGCGGCCAGGCCGACCACCATCAGCCCGGCCTCCTGGTAGGCCTTGAGCTGCCGGACCAGGTTCACCGTCTGCGCCACCGGCGTCCGCGCCGCGGCGCCGGCGCTGGTCTTCCAGGCCGACGCGGTCATGCCGGCGGAGCGGCGCTCGGGGATCAGCACCCCGTGCGCACCGAAGCCGGCCGCGCTCCGCACGATCGCCCCGAGGTTGCGCGGGTCGGTCACCGAGTCCAGCGCGACGATCAGCGGCGGCTCGCCGTTGTCGGCGGCGGCGTCGAGCAGGTCGTCGGGGTGGGCGTACTCGTACGCCGGGATGCGCGCGGCCAGGCCCTGGTGCACCGCACCGCTGGTCATCCGGTCCAGCTCGCCGCGGGTGACCTCCATCAGGCTCAGCCCCCGGTCGGCGACGATGCCGAACGCCTCGCGCAGCCGGCCGTCGCGCTCGGCGCCCTCGGCGACGTAGACGCCGGTGACCGGGACGCCGGCCCGCAGCGCCTCGACGACCGAGTTGCGGCCGGCGACCCACTCGGAGTCGCCGCCGGTCCTGCGCTTCTGGGGCCGCCTCGCGGCGGACTTCTCGGCGCGCTTGGCGGCCTTGTACTGCGCGTGGTACGGCCGGTCCTTGGCCTTCGGCGTCGGGCCCTTGCCCTCGAGCCCGCGGCGGACCCGGCCGCCCGACCCCGCGGTCGGGTTGCCCTTGCCGGACTTCTTGATCGCGCCCTTGCGCTGGCTGTTGCCGGCCACTAGTTGATGCTCCACTTCGGTCCGTCGGGGGTGTCCTCGACCTCGATGCCGGCCGCCTTGATCCGGTCCCGGATCGCATCAGCGGTGGCGAAGTCCTTGTTCGCGCGGGCTTCCGCGCGTTGCTCGAGCAGCCCGGCGACCAGCACGTCGACCGCGTCGGTCAGCTTCTGGTCGTCGCCGCTGCTGCCGCCCCACGCCGGGTCGGCCGGGTTCAGCCCGAGCACGTCCAGCATGGCCAGCACCCGCGCGGCGTACGGCCCCGGGTCGTCGGCCTTGTTGCCGTCGCGCACGGTGTCGTAGACGACGGCGACCGCCGCAGGGGTGCCGAGGTCGTCGTTCATCGCGTCCACGAAGGCCTGCGGGAGCTCGCCGGGCTCGGTGACACCGGCCCGGTCGAGGAAGCTCTCGATCCTGCGGAAGCCCGCGGCCGCCTCGTCGAGCGCCTCGAAGGAGAACTCGACGTGGCTGCGGTAGTGCGCGGCGACCAGGTAGTAGCGCAGCTCGATGCCGCGGTACTTCTCCAGCACGGCGGGGATCGTCAGCGAGTTGCCGAGCGACTTGCTCATCTTCTCGCCGGCGGTGGTGATCCAGGCGTTGTGCATCCAGTACGACGCGAACGGCCGCCCGGCCGCGCGCGACTGCGCCTGCTCGTTCTCGTGGTGCGGGAAGCGCAGGTCGACGCCGCCGCCGTGGATGTCGAACGCGGGCCCGAGGTACTTGCCGGCCATGGCCGAGCACTCGATGTGCCAGCCCGGGCGCCCGGGGCCCCACGGGCTCGGCCACGCGGCGGTCTCCGGCTCCGACTCCTTCTTCCAGCCCTTCCACAGCGCGAAGTCGCGCGGGTCGCGCTTGCCGCGCGGGTCGGCGTCCTCGGCGGCCTCCATGTCGTCGATGCCCTGCCGGGTCAGCTCGCCGTACCGCGGCCAGGACCGCACGTCGAAGTACACGTCGCCGGAGCCGTCCTCGGCGGCGTACGCGTGCCCCTTCGCGATCAGCTCCGAGATCAGCACGATCATCTCGGGGACGTGGCCGGTGGCGGCGGGCTCGTACGTCGGCGGCGCGACGTTGAGCGCGTCGTAGGCCCGGCCGAGCTGGCGCTGCATCCGGTAGGCGAGCTCGTACCACCGCAGGCCCTGCTCGGCGGACTTCAGCAGGATCTTGTCGTCGATGTCGGTGACGTTGCGGATGAACGTGACGTCGTACCCGAGGTGGCGCAGCCAGCGCTGGAGCACGTCGAAGTTCACGCCCGAGCGGACGTGCCCGACGTGCGGCTCGGACTGCACGGTGAGACCACAGACGTACAGGCCCGCCTTCCCCTCCTCGAGGGGAACGAAGTCACGGACTTCGCGGGTCGCAGTGTCGTACAGCCTGAAGGTCACTGCGCAAGTCTAGGGTTTGTGGGTGCACCGCCTGACATCCGCGATCGTCGCCTCCGTGCTGCTCGTCCCCCTGCTGGCCGCGGCCCCCGCGCAGGCGGCCCCGGCGCGGCAGATCGACTACACCGGGTTCCGCGGGCACGGCGACTTCGCGATGGGCAGCCATCCGGGGCTGCGGATCACGGCCGGCCGGCTCGCCCTGCGCGACGGCGTCGACAGCGGCGCCTGGACGTCGCCGTGGGTCACGCCCGGCTTCGCGCTCACCCGCCTGGTCGCCTCGTGGACGGCGGTGACCCGCGGCGACAGCCGGATCCGGGTCGAGGTCCGGGGCCGGTCCGGCGAGACGACCTCGACCTGGGACACGCTGGCGCTGTGGGCCCAGGACGACCGCTACTTCCACCGCACCACGCGCTCCGGGCAGGACGACGACCTCGGCTCGGTCAACGTCGACACGTGGGTGGTCCCCGGCGGCGTCACGGCGTACCAGCTGCGCGTGACGCTGACCCGCGCCGCCGGCCAGGCGAAGTCGCCCGCCGTCGCCGAGGTCGGCGCGATGGCGTCGCTGCTGCCGGACTCGTCCACGGTCCGGACGTCGCGGCCCGGCGTCGCGCGCGGCATCGTGCTGGACGTGCCGCGGTACTCGCAGATGATCCACCGCGGCGAGTACCCGCAGTACGGCGGCGGCGGCGAGGCCTGGTGCTCCCCGACGTCGACCTCGATGGTGCTGGGCTACTACGGCGCGCTGCCGCAGCCGAAGGACTACGCGTGGGTGAAGAAGGCGTACGCCGACCCGTGGGTCGCCCACGCGGCGCGGATGACCTACGACTACGAGTACGAGGGCACCGGCAACTGGCCGTTCAACACCGCGTACGCCGCCGGCCTCGCCGGCCACGCGTTCGTCACCCGGCTGCCGTCCCTGCGCCCCGCCGAGCGGTTCATCAAGGCCGGCATCCCGCTGGTCGCGTCGATCGCCTTCGGACCCGGCGAGCTCGACGGAGCGCCGATCTCGTCGACCGACGGGCACCTGGTCGTCATCGTCGGCTTCACGAAGACCGGCGACGTGGTCGTCAACGACCCCGCGGCCGCGACCGACGCCGGTGTCCGCCGCACCTACGACCGCGCCCAGTTCGAGAACGCCTGGGTCCCGAAGTCGGGCGGCACCGTCTACGTGATCCGCGACGACGCGCACCCGCTGCCGCCCAACCCGCGCTGGGACTGAGGGGGTCCCAACTCAGCAATTGAACGGCCAGCCTCGACGTACCCGCGAGTAACCCAGTGTGGGCGTTCAATTGCGCTGGCCGAGAGGCCCCACCCGCTGCCGCCGACCCGCGCTGGGGCTGAGCGGGTCCCAACTCAGCAATTGAACGGCCAGCCTCGACGTACCCGCGAGTAACCCAGTGCGGGCGTTCAATTGCGCTGGCCGAGAGGCCCTACCCCCTGCCGCCCAACCCGCGCTGGGACTGAGCGGGGCCCAACTCAGCAATTGAACGGCCAGCCTCGACGTACCCGCGAGTAACCGAGTGTGGGCGTTCAATTGCGCTGGCCGAGAGGCCCTACCCGCTCAACTCCTCAGGTCGCCGTGACGTGGATCGTGTGCCACCCGGTGGCGCCGTCGGGGACCGCACCGTGCACCTCGCCGGTCTGCACGAGACCCGACTTGTCGGTGGCCCGCACCCGCAGCAGGTGGTCGCCGGGCTCGAGGTCGAGGGTCGCCACCCACTGCACCCAGGTGTCGTCGTTCGGCACCCGCGCCAGCTCCGCGGCCTGCCACTCGCCGCCGTCGACGTTGACCTCGACGCGCTCGATGCCGGTGTGCTGGGCCCAGGCGACCCCCGCGACCCGGGCGCCGGCCGCGGCGATCTCGCCGCCCTCCCGCGGCACGTCCATGCGTGAGGAGATCTTCACCGGACCCTGCTCGGACCAGCCCCGCTCGGTCCAGTACGCCGAGATGTCGGCGAACCGGGTCACCTTCAGGTCCACGACCCACTTGCACGCCGACACGTAGCCGTACAGGCCCGGCACGACCGTCCGCACCGGGAAGCCGTGGTCGACCGGCAGCGGCTTGCCGTTCATCGCGATCGCGAGCATCGCGTTGCGGTCGTCGGTCAGCGCGCCCAGCGGGGTGCCGCAGGTCCAGCCGTCGTCGGACGTCTGCAGCACCGCGTCCGCACCGGCCTGTACGCCCGCCTCGGCCAGCAGGGTCGCGATCCGCACGCCGCTCCACCAGGCGTTGCCGATCAGCGAGCCGCCGACGTCGTTCGAGACGCAGCAGATCGTCGCCCAGGCCTCGGTGACGCGCCGCCCGACCAGGTCCTGGTAGTCCAGGACGATCTCGCGGTCGACGAGCCCGTGGATGCGCAGCCGCCAGTCCTGGGGCCGGACGGCGGGCACGTAGACGGCGGTGTCGATCCGGTAGAAGTCGTCGGCGGGCGTCATCCACGGGGGCATGTCGGGTACGTCGACGTTCGCCCCCTGCGGGACGCGCGGCATCGTCACGCCGGGCAGCCGCAGCAGCCGGCGCGCCTCCTCGACCTGGCGGCGGCCCACGCCGACGGCCCGGCCCACCACCCCCGCGGTGACGCCGACGGCGGCCACCAGTCCGGCGCGGATCAGGAAGGTGCGCCGGGTGTGCGCCCCCATCGTCGGCTCGCCGGCCTCGCCGGCCTCGTCGGCCGCGCGCAGCGGGGCCGTCAGGAGGGCCAGGCAGGCGATCCAGGTGAAGAACCCGACGACCAGCGCCAGCGCGTCGGCCGCCGAGGACCCGCGCTGGGAACCGACCGCGACCGCGCCGACCAGCGCGAGCACGGCGTACACGAGCATCGCCAGCCACCAGGCCCGCCGCGCGAGCGGGCCCGCCCACGCGAGCAGCACGACCAGCAGCACCAGGACCACGCCCACCAGCACGGTCTTGTCGTGGCGACCGAACAGCTGGATCGCCCGCTCGACCAGCGCGCCGGGGGTCAGCCGGATCACCAGCTCGGCGACCGCGCTCACCGGGTCGTCGTGCACGGTGATGACCAGCGCGACGCAGTAGCTCGCGGCCAGCCCGGCGAAGCCGGCCAGCAGGCCGGCCAGCCACCAGGCGCCGCGGGAGGTGCTCATTGCTCGATTCTGGCGCAGCCGGCGCAGCGCGCGACCGCACCCGGCATGACCATTCGATGACGGATCACAACGGCCTCCGGCCGGCCACCGCACGGTGGCCGGC
>NZ_BAAAJE010000035.1:0-11419 GCF_039526625.1 Nocardioides aquiterrae | reverse complement strand
CCGCCGCCGGGGCGGCCGACACCGCGCCGGCCTCGATCGAGGTCGGCACCAGCGAGGGCGACGACCCGCCGGGCGCGGTCGCGCTGGCGGTCTCCGCCTCGACGCCGCTGGGGCTGACGTCCGCGGCGCAGTCGCCCGGCTGCACCGGCGACTCCTCGGTCGTCGAGTTCGAGTGCGGCTGGCCGGCCACCCACGTGTTGGTCGCCGCGTCGTAGACGAAGGGCGTGGTGACGGTCGTCGTGGTCGTGCGGATCACGTCAGAGTCGCAGTCGACGTTGCTCGTCGAGTGCGACTCGTGCGTGGCCGGCGGCTGCTTGGGCTTGTCCGCGCAGCCGTTCCGCACCTGCTCGGCGATCGACCACGGGGTGAAGACGACGTCGGTGACGGTGGCCGTGGTGTCGGTGACGAGGTTCCAGGTGTTGGCCTGCTCGTCGAAGACGTAGGTGTCGGTGTACTCCTCGTCGTACGTCAGGGCCCCGGCGCCGTACGCGGTGCCGGCGAACGCCACGGCGCAGCCCTCGAGCGCCTGGCCGTCGGTGCGGGTCACGTCCGGCGGCGGCGCGCACGGCGTCCCGACGGGCTGGTTCCCCGGGAGGTCGGCGCAATCGTCGACCGGCGTACCGCACGGGCCGACCGAGCCGGCCCGCTCACCGTGGTAGCTGCCGTCCTGGGCCTCGACGAACGCCGACCACGAGGTCGTCGCTCCCTCCTGCGGCACCGGGAAGGTCCGGTCGAACGACGACCCGAAGGTGCCGGTCTCGGTGACCCCGCCGATCGTCACCGACCAGCGGTTGGCCTGGTCGCTGTCGTACGCCGTGGCCGAGACCCGGACGCCGCCGCAGTCCGCACTGAACATCGGCGTGTGTGCCGACGCAGGCGACATGGCGAACAGGCTTCCCCCGGCCGCGACGACGGATGCAGCAAGTACCGCGAGCTTCCTCATTCTCTATTTCCCCCACAGAGTCAACGGGTTGGCGCCGCGGGCCGATCGGCCGCAGCGTCGTGCGGCGGCTCCGTGCCCCCGCCGGACCCGGCGTAGGCGCTGGTCTAGACCCGAGGTTCCTGAGGCGCCCGACACCGTCACGGATCGGTGCTCCACCCGTCCGCGACGCGGGCTCGGGCATGATCACCCTGTGACGGATCGGATCGGCATCGGCACCGACGTGCACCGGCTCGCCGACGGCGTCCCGATGCACCTGGCCGGCCTGCACTGGCCCGACGAGCCCCAGGGGCTGGAGGGCCACTCGGACGCGGACGTCGCCGCGCACGCCGCGTGCGACGCGCTGCTGTCCGCCGCGGGCCTCGGCGACCTCGGCTCCAACTTCGGTACGGCGGACCCCGCGTGGGCCGGTGCGTCCGGCGCTGCCCTCCTCGCGGAGACCGCGGCCCGGGTGCGGGCCGCGGGCTACGAGATCGGCAACGTCGCCGTGCAGGTCATCGGCAACCGGCCGAAGCTCGGCCCGCGTCGCGCCGAGGCGCAGGACGCGCTCAGCGCCGCGGTCGGCGCCCCGGTGACCGTCTCCGCGACCACGACCGACGGCCTCGGCCTCACCGGTCGCGGCGAGGGCGTGGCCGCGGTCGCGACCGCGTTGCTCAGCTCGCGCCGAACTGGTTGAAGGTGGCGTCGATCACCGGACCCCACGAGTCCGCGCTCTTCTCCCACTGGCCGGCCGGACCGTGCTCGGCCGACATCAGCAGCGCCGTCCCGTCCTGCCGGACCGCGGCCCAGATCGCGCCCTGGAGCGGGATCGAGCCCTGCGAGTCCACCCACGTCGCGGTGTAGTTGGTGACCGCGCCCGACACGATGGAGCCGAACGGGTCGATCGGCGAGACCTGGTCGACGCTGACGTCGGAGTAGTTCTCGCCGCCGACGAAGAAGTCGACGTTGTTGGCGAGCAGGCTGCCCGCGTCGTCGGTCGGGTCCACCACGCCGGTGAGCACGGTGATGTAGCTCCCGTGCCCGTCGGCGAACAGCGCGCTGTCCGAGCCGGGGTCACCGGCCAGGGCCCAGTCGCCCGACAGCATCACGTCGACCGATCCGACGGTCACCGCGCCGGAGGCCGGCGGGGGCTCCGGGCTCGGCGTGGGCTGGGGACTCTCGCTCGGCGCGGGCGTCGGCGTCGGGGACGCCGACGGGTCGGTGCCGGGGTCCGGCGGGCCGTCGACCTGGCCCACCGGCTTCGGGTCGAGAACCCCGGAGTTCACCGTTCCGACCTCCGGCGTGGAGGAGCCGTCGTCCCCGCCGGCCACCACCGCGACCAGGCCACCGAGCAGGCCGACCGCGACGACACCGCCGGCGATCAGGGCGATGGTCTTCTGCTTGCCGGACTTGAACAGGCCCCCGGCCGGCGCCGCCGGCCGCGGGTACGGCGGCTGCGGGTAGCCGGGCTGCGGGGCGTAGCCGGGCTGGGGCGGGTAGCCCTGCTGGGGCGGGTAGCCCTGCTGCGGCGGGTACGGCTGCTGCGGCGGGTACGGCTGCTGCGGCGGGTACGGCGGCTGCTGCGGCACCGGCTGCTGCGGCACCGGCTGCTGCGGCACCGGCTGCTGCGGCACCGGCTGGTTCGGCGGCTGCTGGTTCGGCGGCACCGGCGGCTGCTGCGGCGTCTGGTCGCTCATGCCGCACCTCCCTCGTCCGTGGTGCTCATGTGTCGCCGGGCCTGGTGCGAGCTGGAGCGCACGGAGGTGCCGCACGCGATGCAGAACTGCGAGCCGACCAGCAGCATGTTCTCGCACTCCGGGCAGAAGGTCTCGACGAAGGTCTCGCGCTTGGAGTGGCCGGCCTTGGCGGCGTCCTCGATCGCGGCCTCGAGCAGCGCCGCCTGGAGCATCACGCGGATGCGGATCACCAACACGGCCAGGACCACGAAGCCCCAGAGCAGGCCCAGCGCCTGGCCGAAGGGCAGGTACGACGCCAACCGGACGCCCACCCAGTAGAGGACGTTCATCCCCGCGGCGAACGCGAAGTTGCGCACGTAGTACGACGTGAAGCCGTCGTAGCCCTCGCCCTTGCCCGAGAACGCCGCGACCGCGATGCCGGTGGCGGTGCCGTAGACCAGCGACTTCACGACCATCAGGTTCACGATCACGACCAGCCAGGAGGCGAGGCCGTCGGTGGTGCGGAGGTCACCGGAGGT
Organism: Nocardioides aquiterrae; assembly: GCF_039526625.1. Classification (NCBI taxonomy): domain Bacteria; kingdom Bacillati; phylum Actinomycetota; class Actinomycetes; order Propionibacteriales; family Nocardioidaceae; genus Nocardioides; species Nocardioides aquiterrae. The sequence continues at coordinate 8,285 of NZ_BAAAJE010000035.1, read as the reverse complement.
GAACACGGAGTGGAAGACCACCAGGGTCTCGAACGCCGCGTACGCCGTCCCGGCGGCCACGCCGAAGGTGAGGCCGTCGATCATGTCGTCGAACTGGGGCCGGCGGGCCAGGAGCACGGCGGGCAGGTTCTTCACGACCTCCGCCACGACCGGCAGCAGCACCGCGAAGACGAGCAGCGCGGGGATCGAGATCGTGCCGATCCCGCTGCGGCTGCTGCTGGCGAAGCTGAGGAACTGCTCGTCGAAGACCCACTGGAAGAACACCAGCGACACCAGCACCGAGAGCGCGCCCGTCACGACGAACAGCCCGATCACGACCGGCGCCGGCGCGTCCTCCCAGAGGTTCACGTCGTAGATGTAGACCAGGTACGCGATCGGGATGAGGAACGCCGCGGCGGCGATGGCGACCGGAATGAGCCCGAACGCCGTGGCGCCCACGATGAACACCGCGCTGAGGATCATCGCCCAGCGGTAGTTGTCGGCGGTCTCCCTGTTCGTGTGCGGCATGATCGTCGAGATCAACGCGAACTGGTTGACCCCCTCGGACGACTGGACGGCGTAGGCCGCCGTGCGCGACGACGAGCTGCCGCGCAACGAGGCGCCACACCGGTGGCAGAACGCAGCGACCTCGGGGTTCTCGGTCGCACAGGTCGGACAGGTCACGTGCGTCATCCTCCAGCGAAGCTCGGCGGAACCGGCCGGCGCCCGAGCGCTCCGGCCTCGCATTGGTCGGAGTGCATCGTGCACGAAATCGACGCGCTCGCCAGGCATTTGAGTAAAGTCGACGGAACTTTTCCGAATTCGTTGACAGCCTTTCTGGCCGATCCCAGAATCCCGGCCGTGGGGACATTCCTGAGGTCGGCGCCTGCCGTGGTCGTGGCCGCTCTGGCCGTGGTGTCGCTCAGCGCCTGCGACGCGCGCGAGCACGACCTGGGCGGCCGACCGGACCAGCCCACCTCGCTGGTGCTGGCCACCGGCTACACCGGCGACGCCGCCGCGACCGCGGCCCTCCAGGACGCGGTCGAGGAGCTCCGCGCGGAGACCCGGTCGGGCTGGGTGGGCCGGCAGGACGACGTGACCGGGATGCTCGCCGAGCTCTCCGGGGGCCGCTACTTCGCAGCCGCGGGGTCGGACTCGGCCGCGGTCGTGCGCGGCTTCCTCGACGAGTGGGGCGCCCGGCTCTTCGGCGTGACCTCGACCGACCTCGAGCTCGGACCGGAGGGTCCGGCGACCGCCGCCGGGTCGACCTCGGTCCGCGCGACCCAGCAGGTCGGCCGGGTGCCGGTGCTGGACGGCGAGCTGGTCTTCACCGTCGGCGATGCGGCGCAGGAGCCGCGGCTGAACGCCGTGCGCGGCCGGGCCTTCGCGGGCCTCGACGTCGACCCGCGGCCGGACCTGGGCCGCGCCACCGCCGTACGCCGCGCCGAGGCGGTCTCCGGCGGCGTCGCGGTCGGCCGGCCGGCCCTGGTCGTCGTCCCCGGCGACGCGGGCCACCTGGCCTGGCAGGTCACCATCACCCAGGCGGCCAGGGGCGCCACGGTCGCGCCGTCCGACGGCTGGTACTTCATCGACGCCCACAGCGGCACGCTGGTCTCGGTGCGGCCGGCGTCGGCCGAGGGCCGGACCCCGGTCCGCCTCGGCGGGCGGGCGTCGCTCGGGGGCCCGGTCCTCACGGCGCGCGCCGTGGGCAGGACCCGCGGCCTCGCCCCGGACCCGGGCTCGGTCGAGGTGACCGGGACCGGGCCGACCGGCGAGCAACTGACCGCCCACGGCGTCCGGCTGCAGGACGGCGTGGCGCTGGTCGACACCACCGTGCCCACGTGGGACGACAGCGCCCAGACCGGGGGCATCTGGACCTACGACATGGGCGGCAGCGACGACGACTCGCAGCTCCCCGGCCGGCTCTACGTGGAGCCGCCGCAGAACGGCACGGCGATCAGCGACGCCGACGCGATCGCGGCGCACGCCTTCAGCCGGGCTGTCTACGACTACTACGGCTCCCTGGGCTGGTCGTCGTGGGACGGCAAGGGCTCGGACCTGATCTCCTCGGTGCACTACTCCGACGGCTCGTTCTGCAACTCGTACTTCAACTTCGGCCAGATGGTCTACGGCAACCCCTGCGCCCCGGACGGCAAGCCGGCGGAGGTCAGCGAGCTGGACGTGGACACCGCGGGCCACGAGATCACCCACGGCGTCACGGACTCGTCGGCCGGACTCATCTACTCCGGCCAGTCCGGCGCGATGAACGAGAGCTTCTCCGACTACTTCGGCAACGTCATCGGCGACCGCTTCCAGGGCTCGGACAGCAACGCGGTGATGGAGCACGGGTGCACGGGCATCACGCCGCCGACCCAGCTGTGCCACGAGAACCCCGACGGCAGCGTGTCGACGCGCTACCTGCTCAACGGCACGTCGTTCGACGACTACTTCTTCGCCCTCGACACCGTGACCGCCAAGCTCGGCCGCCTCGGGCTCACCCAGGACCACGGCGGCGTCCACATCAACTCGGCCATCTGGAACAACGCGCTGTGGAGCATCCGCAGCCGGCTGGCGCAGATGGACGGGACCACGGCCCTGGACTCGAAGCTCGCCGGCGACTTCGACAAGATCGTGTTCGCCGCCCTGACCACCCAGATCGGGCCGACGTCGGGCTTCGTCGACGCGCGCCGCGCGATCGAGCAGACCACCGTCGACGCCGGCGCCGACCCGGTCATCCTCCGCGTCGAGCGCGAGGTGTTCGACGCCCAGGACATCTGTGCCGGCTGCGGCGCTCCGGCGCGCGTCGTGGGCGAGATCGTCAGCAACGCCCCCGAGACCGAGACCCAGCCCGCCGTCCACGGCGACCGGGTGGCCTGGCTGTCGAAGAGCGACGGCCCCTTCGGCGCGATGGCCACCGGCGGGATCGGGGCGAAGCCCTCGGCGCTCGACGGCTCCACGTCGTCGGCGCAGGTCGTCTTCGCCGGCGACGCGCTGGTCGGCATGGAGTTCCCCGACAACGGCCCCGGCGCCGTGGCCCGGTTCGATGCGGGCTCGACCTCCCGGCTCGGCGAGGCCGACCGGGTCACCGCCTTCGCCGGCCTGGCCGGCTCCGACGACGGCGCCGCGTGGGCGACGCGGTCCGGGGTCTCCTACGTCGACGCCGCGGGCAGCGTCACCGCGCTGCCGCTGTCCCTGGCCGACGGCGACTCGGTGACCGCGCTCGGCGCGGGCGACGGGACGGTCGGCATCGGCACCGCCAGTGGGCGGGTGCTGCGCTGGACCCCGGGCGGCGACGCCCAGGACCTCGGCACGATGGCGGGCGGGGTGCTCTCGATAGCGGCGTACGGCGACCGCGTGCTCGCCCTCGACGAGCAGGGCAACGCCCAGCTGTTCTCCGGCGACGCCGCGCCGGTGCAGATCTCGTCGGCGGCGATGCCGTTCGGCGCCGCCATGAACGACCACTACGCGGTCTGGAGCGAGGCGGTCGGCGAGCTCGGCGGCGGCGCGGCCGAGGAGGCGCAGATCTCGCTGGACGACACCGACCTCTACCTGGTCTCCTTCGACACCGGCACCGTCTACGACCTGATGGACACCCGTGGGCAGCAGGGCTTCCCGGCGCTGTCGGGCGACCGGCTGGTGTGGCAGGACGCCGTCTACGGCGGTGACGACATCCTCACCGCGACCATCCCCTCCGGGCTCTAGGCCGGTGCGCCGGGTCCTGTCCTGGCTGCCCGCCGTGCTGCTGGTCCCGGCGGCGATGGCGGGCGCGGTCGCGGTCTCGGCGCCGGACGACCCGACCGCCGCGATGCGCGTCCTGCACCCGCTCGACCTCGGCACGACCTGGGTCTACGACGTGACCGACCACGGGAAGCCGTCGGGCACCCGGACCCGGCAGATCGTCGGCCAGGCCGGCGTCGGCGACGGGTCGCTGGACGCCGTGGCGCTGCGCAGCGTCTACACCGACTACCCCGGCACCGGGAGGTCGGAGTCCACGGCGTACCTCGGCCTCGACGGCGACCGGCTCCTGCAGCACGGCGTCTACTCCCGCCACGAGTACCAGGCGATCGAGCCGCCGGCACCGGCGTACGAGCTCCCCGCCGAGGCCGGCCACACCTGGGCGTACGACGGCGCCGTCGGCGACACCCGGCTGCGGATCGACGTACGGCTCGAGGCGATCGAGGACGTCGAGGTGAGCGGCCGGACCTTCCACGGGTGCGCCCACTTCCGGTCCGAGTTCCTCTTCACGCTCGACGGCCGCACGAGCCCGGAGACCTACGAGGAGTGGACCTGTCCGGGCTACGGCCCGGTCCGGATCGTCGACCGGGTGCCCGCCCAGGGCCTGGAGCTGGTCGAGGAGCTCGTCGAGTTCCACGGCCGGGCGGGCAACTGGTGGGCCGACCGGCCGGGCCGGCTCACGACCGCCGTGGGGCCCGGCTCGACGCCGGGCTCGACGCTGGGCTTCGGTCCGGACCGGGCCCGGTCCGTGCCGGACGGCGAGGTCACGCCGGAGCTCGCGTGGAGCGAGGAGCGCAACACCAACGTCCGCTTCCCGCCGGTCGGGGACGACGACCTGCGCGTGCTCGCGGAGACCGACGGCACGGTCTCCGCGACCGACGCCCTCGGCCAGGTGCGCTGGCGGATCCGGCTCGCCGATCCGGTCGTCACCACACCGGCGCTGGCCGGACCCGTCGTCCTCGTCGCCGACGCCGAGAAGGACGTCTGGGCGCTCGACGCGACCGACGGGACCGCGCGCTGGGTGCGGCGGCTGGGCGACGTGGTGTCCGCGTCACCGGCCGTCGGCCCGACCGCGGCCGTGGTCACCACCGAGGACGGCGCCGTCACCGCGCTCGACCTGGCCACCGGCGCCCCGGTGTGGAGCACCGGGCTGGGCGCCCCGGCGTACGGCGCCCCGGCGCTGGCCGGCGACCGCGTCGTCGTCGTCGACCGATCCGGCACGGTGACCGGGCTGGACGTCACCGACGGCCACGTTTCCTGGACCCGGACGCTCGAGGGCGAGCCGGTGTCGGCCCCGGTGCTGGCCGACGGCGCGGCGCTGGTCGCCGACGACGCGAAGGTCGTCTACTGCTGGGACCTCGACGACGGTGGCCTGCGCTGGGAGGCCCTCACCGACCACGTCCCCGACAGCGACCTCGCCGCGGGCGCGGGCAGCGCGGTGCTGCGCACGAGCAACGACCACGTCGAGGCGTTCCGGCTCGCCGACGGCGACCACGCGTGGACGGTGCCCTCCCCGGCCAGCCATCTCGCACCGGTCGTGGTCGGCGAGCAGGTCGTCGGCGTGTCGGAGACCGGGCGCGTCGAGGTGCGCGACCTGGCGACCGGCGCCGCGGTCGACCACTGGTCGCTCCCGCTCCCGACGCCGGGCAGCAGCATCGACGCCGACGTGCCGATCGGGTACGTCGGGCACGCGCTCGTCCTCGGCGGGGACGTCGAGGCCGAGGGCCAGCGCACCACGTTCTTCGCCTACCCCGTCGACCCGGCCGGGGCCCGGCGCGGCGTCGCGTTCGCCGTCGACGTCCGGCCCGTGCCGTCCGCGGCCGCGGCCGCACCCGCGTTCGTCGACGGCACCGTGCTGGTGGCCGGCCAGGACCACGTGCTCTACGCCAGCACCGGGCCCCGCTCGGTCGGCGCGCTCCTGGAGTCCGACGGCCTGCTGCCCGGCGTCGTGGTCGCCCACGGGCTGGCGATCTCCCAGCAGGGCCAGGAGTGGCAGGCCGTGCCGGTCGGCGGCGGCGCGCCCGCGTGGACGTTCCCGGCCGCGGACCCGCTGCCCGGATCGCTGCCGGCGGCCGGCGAGGACGCGGTCTTCCTCCCGGTGCACGGCGCCGGCCTGGCCGCCGTCGACGCCGCGACCGGCAAGGCCCGCTGGTACCACCCGCTCCCGGGCGACGTGGGCGGCACGACGCCCCTGGTGCTGCCCGGGGGCGACGTCGTCTACGCCAGCGGCGAGCTGGCCCGCTACGACGCGGCGACCGGGGCGGTGCGGTGGACGGTCCCGGACGTCGCCGCGTTCAGCTCCGCGACGTACGACGCCGGCGTCGTCTACGTCGACGCGGTGCGCAACCAGCACCCGAGCGGCCTGGCGGCCTACGACGCGGAGACCGGCCGGCGGCTGTGGTTCCACGAGAACCAGCAGACCCAGATCATCGCCGGGCCCGCCGCCGGCGAGGGCGTGGTGGTCTACCCCGACGCCCAGGGTGGGGTCGCGGCGTACGACGGCCGCTCCGGCGAGGAGCTGTGGCGCGTCCAGCTGGACAGCCGGGTCGCCGGGACCCCGCTGGTCCGCGACGGTCGCGTCTACGTGACCGAGACCGGCCACGACGAGGACCTGTTCCAGCGCGGCTACCAGGTCGTCGCCCACGACCTGCGCACCGGCGTCGCGCTCGGTGGGTTCGAGCCGCCCGGGTCGAGCTTCGGCCGGAGCGTGCCCACGACCGGGTCCGGACCCGGCGGCGAGCTGCTGGTGCCGGCGACGAGCCGGCTCGGGACCATCGTGCTGGTGCTGGAGGCCCGACCGTGACCGAGACGACCGGAGTCGGGACCGGTGGGCGCTGGCGGGCGGCCGCACCCGTCCGCGCGGCCGGCCGGGCGCGCCCGGTGTGGGACACGGCGTTCGCCGACCCCGTCCGCGAGGGCCACCTCCGGCTGGCCGGCCTGACGCGCACCGAGCGCCAGCTGGCGAGGGCCGGCCTGGTCGGCCTGGCCCTGCTGCTGGTCTCGCTGCTGTTCACCGACGTGTGGCGGCGCGGGACCCTGCTCCCGCTCGACGCGCCGGGCCGGCTGACGTTCCTCCCGGTCGGCCTCCTGCCGGTCACGCTGGTCGCCTTCCTGCTGGCCTGGTCGCTGCTCGCGTGGGGCGCGCTGGCCGCCTCGCCCGTGGTGCGCGTCGTCGTCGCGGCGACGTTCCTGCTCACGAACGCGTCGCTGTCCGTGCCCGCCTCGATCGAGGTGAACGGCCGGGCGGCCCTGGAGTACGGGCCCGACCTGGTGCGCGCCGGCTACCTCGGGACCGCCGCCGCCCTGGTCGTCTCCGCCCTGCTCGCGCCGCTCGCCCGGACGTCGCGGGTGCTGCGGCCGGTCCTGCGCACGGCGGCGGTCGGCGGCCTCGCGCTGTTCTTCCTGACCCACCTGTGGATCCACGTGGTGTTCGTCGACGAGGGCCTGGCCGGCGGCGTCCAGACCCTGATGTCCGGCGCGATCACCGAGATCGACGGGCTGCTGCTGCCGCTGGTCTACGTGTCGGGCGTGCTGGTGGTCGACTTCAGCCTCGACGTCGCGACCGGCGTCTCGGAGTCCGCGCGCGAGCTGCCGCTGCGGGTCGCCCGCTGGCTGCTGGCCGCCCTGCTCGCGGTCAAGCTGTGGGTCGAGGTCGGGAACCGCTGGGCGGACTGGACGACGTACGTCGAGGACCGTCCCGCGGCGGTCGCGCGCACGGTGGTCGCCGTGCTGGTGCTCGGCGCCGTCGTCGCGCTGGTCACCCGCTTCCCGCTCACCGACGCCTTCGAGCGGGCCAAGGAGCTGCTGCTCTACGGCAGCGCCGCGCTCTACGCGAGCGCCATCCTGCTCGCCGTGCTCGTCGTCGGCGTCGGCGTCTTCTCGATCGCGCAGCTGGAGGTGGACCACGTGCCGTGGTTCGTCACCCGCTTCCCGACCGTCGGGCTGACCAGGTACGGCCCCCTGGCCCTCGCCGGCCTCGCCCTGCTCGTCGGCCTGCGGCTCCTGCGCCGGCGGCGCTCCGACCTGGACCGGGAGGTCGGCTCCGGCCTGGTGGTCCTCGGCTGCTGGACGGTGCCGGCGCTCGCCCTGAGCGCGAGCGGCAGCGACCTGGGCTTCTCCGACCCGCTCGTCGACGTGCTGGTGACCGTCGGGGTCGCCGTGCTGCTCGCCGTCCGGTGGCGGCGCCTGGACGCCGGGACCGTCGTGGCGCTCGGGGCGCTCACGGTGTTCTCCTGGCTGGCGATGAGCCGGGGCGACTGGATCTCGGTGATCGGCGCCCTGATCGGGCTGCCCGCGATCGTCGTGGTGGTGGTCGGCATCGCCTTCTCGGTGGCCGGCGACGCCGGGTTCACCGCCACCTCGACCCGGCGGCTGCCCCAGGGCGCGCGGGTGCTGCTGTTCGTCGGCTACCTCGTGCTCTCGGTGACGATCCTGCACTGGGTCGAGGCCACGCACGCCGACTCCCACGCGGCCGGCGCGGCCGACGCCGGGTTCTTCTACCTGGGCATCCCGTGGGCGGCCTGGCTGGTCGGCCGGCGGTTGCTGCAACGGCCGGGGTCCTAGGTGTACCC
>NZ_BAAAJE010000034.1:15800-69274 GCF_039526625.1 Nocardioides aquiterrae | reverse complement strand
GGGTACATCTAGACGGGGTCGATGTCGTCCGTGGTGATGGTGTCGAAGACCGGCTCCGGGAGCGGCTGCGGCTCGTGCTTCTTGGCCAGCCGCACCTCGCTGTGCGCGCCGCAGCCGTGGTCGAACGACACGATCCGGCCGTCGTCGTTGGCGTCGCCGTTGGCGCACACGCCGAACATCTCCGACAGCGGCCCGGCGATCCGCAGCAGGAACCCGCAGGTCGTGCACGCGTCCGGGGCCGAGCGAGCCAGCGGCGACTCCGGGCCGCCGTCGCCGTCGTACCACCGCTGCGCGGCGAGGTCGCGGCCCTCCGGGGAGAGCGTGCGGACCCGGCCGAGGCCGAGCTCCTGGGCGACGGCACGGACCTGCGCCTTGTCGTCGGCGTCCAGGGGGTCGTCGCCGAAGAAGTACGTCGGGACCAGGCGCGGGTCGTCGTCCTCGACCGGCAGCAGGTCGCCGGGCGACAGGTCGCCCGGCTTGATCCGCTCGCGGTAGGGCACCCACGGCGGCGCGACGATCGCCTCGTCGCCGGGGAGCAGCACGACCTCGTCGACCGTGACGTACTTCTGGCGCGGCGCGCGGGCCACCGTGACCGCCCAGCGCCAGCCGACGTACCCGGGCCGCTCGCAGGCGAAGAAGTGGGTGATGACCCGCTCCCCCTCGACCAGGTGGCCGAGGTGCTCGCCGACGTCCGCCGCGGCGACGTCCTCGAGGAGGGCGGTGCGGGCGGCGTCGACCGCCGCCACGGTGGCGGAGTCGGGCTTGGGGCGCACGGTCGTCGTCACGGACGAAATCATGACCCATGCGGGACGTCGATGTCAGGTCGGGTGGCAAGGAAGCGGGCAGGATGGGCTCCATGACGGACCTGCCGGACCCCGCGGCGCCCGGCGGCTCGCGGGTCGCCAGGGGCCTCGGGGCGACCGCTCGCGCGACCCGGCGGGCCGGCAGCTTCACGATGCGGACGGCGAAGCGCGCCGCCGAGGCGCAGGGCGCCGGCGAGTCCGGGCTGTCGCGGCTGATCCAGATGCACTTCTTCAACACCGCGGGCGACGCCGCGGTCGCGATCGCCCTCGCGGGGACCCTCTTCTTCACGGTGCCGTCGGGCGAGGCGCGCGGCCAGGTCGCGCTGTTCCTGGGCCTGACGATGCTGCCGTTCGCGATCGTCGCGCCGCTGATCGGCCCGTTCCTCGACCGGTTCGCCCACGGCCGCCGCTGGGCGATCGGCGCGACGATGGCCATCCGCGCCTTCCTCTGCTGGGTGCTCGCGGGCGCCGTGCAGACCGAGTCGACCTGGCTGTTCCCGGCCGCGCTGGGCGTGCTGGTGGCGTCCAAGGCGTACGGCGTGACCCGCGCCGCCGCCGTCCCCCGGTTGCTGCCGCAGGACTTCACGCTGGTCAAGGCCAACGGCCGGGTCTCGATGTCGGGGATCGTCGGCGTCGCGGTGTCGGGTCCGATCGCCGGCCTGGCCTCGCTCGCGGGCCCGGAGTGGGTGCTGCGCTACGCGTTCCTGCTGTTCGTCGCGGCCACCATCGCGGCCGTCCGACTGCCCCCCGCCGTCGACTCCAGCGCCGGCGAGGGCGACCTCGTGCTGCGCGGCGACGCCCGCGGGAAGCGCACGGGCAGCATGCGGATCCCGCCGGCGGTGGCGTACGCGCTGCGCGCCAACTGCGGCCCGCGCTGGCTGTCGGGCTTCCTAATCATGTTCATGGCCTTCCAGCTGCGCGAGAACCCGATCGACGGCTGGTCCACCGAGGTGCTCACCGCGCTCGTGGTCGGCGGCGCGGCGGCCGGCAACCTCCTCGGCGTCGTCGCCGCCTCGGTGCTGAAGCGGATCAACCCCGCGGTCACGGTGACCGCGATCCTGCTGGTCGACGTCGGCGTGGTCGTCTTCGCGTTCGTCCTGTACGGCGTGGTCGCGCTCGCGCTCCTGGGCCTGGTGGCCGGGCTCGGTCAGGCGCTCGCCAAGTTCTCCCTCGACGCGACCATCCAGCGCGACGTGCCCCACCGGGTGCAGGCCAGCGCGTTCGCGCGCAGCGACACCACGCTCCAGCTGGCGTGGGTGATCGGCGGCTTCGTCGGCATCGCGATGCCGATCGACCCGCCACGGCTCGGCCTCGGGGTCGCGGTGGCCGTGCTGGCCGCGTGGGCCGGGTTCGTGCTCACCCGGACGCCGCGGCGGACGCGGCCCGAGGTGCAGACCGGGAGCTGAGCGCGGGGCAGGGCAGGGCAGTCGTCGCGCGCAATTGCGCGACGAGACTGGGCTGGACGCGCTCCCACACCAGTCCGGCCCAGCAATTGCGCGACGAGACTGGGCTGGACGCGCTCCCACACCAGTCCGGCCCAGCAATTGCGCGACGAGACTGGGCTGGACGCGCTCCCACACCAGTCCGGCCCAGCAATTGCGCGGCCAGCCCGGGCGCGAGGGCCGTCGCGTGTCGGCTCTCGCCTACCGCTCCAGCTCGTCGGCGAGCGCGCGCAGCAGCTTGGCCGTCGGCCGGGCGGTCTTCGGGTCCGGGTGCCGGCCGTGGCGGTAGGCCTCGCCGACGTCGTCGAGCAGCCGGATCAGGTCCTCGACGATCGGGACCATCTCGTCCGGCTTCTTGCGCTTGGCGTCGCGCTGGCTGCGCGCGACCGAGGGGGTGCGGTCGAGCACCCGCACCTGGAGCGCCTGGTCGCCGCGGCGGCCCTGCGCGATCCCGAACTCCACCCGGGTGCCGGGCTTGAGGGTCGTGACGCCCTCGGGGAGCGCGTCGGCATGCACGTAGACGTCCGGGCCGTCCTCCTGCGACAGGAAGCCGAACCCCTTGCCGGCGTCGAACCACTTCACCTTGCCAGTGGGCACGGGTCTGTCCTCTTCCTGCACTCTGCCGTCGGACGGGGGGATGCTGCGGCGAAAGTCTAGAGGCGTTCGTTCATCGACCCCGAGCGGAATCCGCGCGGGTCGACCACGGCGACCTCGAAGCCCGCCTCGCGCACGCCGGCCAGCAGCCGCGCCTCGAGGTCGGCGGCCAGCGGCAGGAGGGCGGCGTCGACCTCGACCGAGGCCCGGTCCCCCAGGTCCCGCACCCGCAGGTCGACCAGCCCGGCCCCGCCCAGCGTCGCCCGCGCGGCGGCCTCCGCACGCTCGACCCGGCCGAGCCGGAACGGCGTCACCTCGACGCCGTACGCCACCCGGGACGAGAGGCAGGCCGCCGCCGGCTTGTCCCAGGTCGGCAGCCCCCAGCGCCGGGACGCCTCGCGGATCTGCGCCTTGGTCAGCCCGGCGTCGCGCAGGGGCGCGATCGCGCCCCGCTCGGCGGCGGCCCGGATGCCGGGGCGGAAGCCCGCGACCGCGTCGTCGGCGTTCGTGCCGGTGGCGACGTGGGCGAGGCCGCGCTCGGCCGCGAGCGGGGCGAGCACCTCGATCAGCTCGGCCTTGCAGAAGTAGCAGCGGTCCGCGCCGTTCGCGCGGTAGCCCTCGCGCTCCATCTCGTGGGTCTGGGGGGTCAGCACGTCGACCCCGAGGGACGCCGCGAACTCGCGGGCCGGGTCGCGCTCGACCTGCGGGAGCGAGTGGGAGTAGCCCGTGGCGGCGGCGACGTGCTCCGGGCCCAGCGCCCGGACCGCGGCGGCCAGGAGGAATGCGCTGTCGGCGCCGCCGCTGTAGGCGACCAGCACCGAGCCGCGCTCGCGCAGGTCCGCATCGAGCGCGTCGAGACGCAGCTGGAGGAGGTACCCGTCGAGCCAGGAGGGGAAGTCGCCGAGACCGTCGAGCACGACGTGCGTGCCGGCCGCGACGAGCTCCTCGCGCGTGCAGCCGCCGGTCAGCACCGAGACGCTGAGCGCACCCGCGGCCAGGGCGCCCTCGACGTCGTGCACGTGGTCGCCCACGTAGATCGTGGCGCCCTCGCGGCGTAGCACGTCGGCCTTCCCGACGCCCCACACCCAGCCCTCGAGGTGGTCGACGTCGAGCGCCAGGTGGTCGAGGTGCAGCTGCGCGTTCGCGGGGTACTTCCCGGTCACGACGACCACGCGGCCGCCGTACCGCCGGACCGCCTCGATCGCCTCGTGCGCACCGGCGAGGACCGGGACGTCGGCGATCGCGTGCTGGGGGTACAGCGCGCGGAACCGGTCGCCCGCCGCGGCGATCGCGTCGGCCTCGAGGTAGGGCTCGAGGACCTGGTCGAGCGGCGGTCCGAGCTTGGCGGTCATCTGCTCGACCGGGAACTCGACACCCAGCTCGGCGCCGAGCGCGCGGAGCACGCCCGCGAACCCGGGCACGGTGTCGATCAGCGTCATGTCGAGGTCGAAACCGACGACGAGGGGCGCTGACTGCATGGCCTCAGACTAGGGACCGAGGTGATGGAATTCGAAACTGCTGTCACAATGAGAGGCTCATGTGACGGCAGGGGGAACGGTGCGAGCGAGGATCGGGGCAGGCATCTCGGTGCTGGCGGCTGCCCTCGCGCTGGTGCTCCCGGCGCAGCCCGCCGCCGCGTCCGGCCCGGACGAGCTCTACCTCGTGACTCTCGAGGGCCCCGGCGCGACCGGCCTGCTCGGCCGCCTGGCGCTGCACGCCGAGCAGGACCGGGTGCTGGCCTCCGTCGGTGGCCCCGCTCCCGTCTACCGGTGGGCCACGGCGCTCAACGGCGTCGCCGTCCGCCTCTCCCCCGCCGAGGCCGCGCAGCTGCGCCGTGACGACGACGTCGCGCTCGTCGAGCGCGACGAGGTGCGCCCGCTGGCCGGCCGGCCGGCGCGGACCGGGCTGGTGCCGGGCCTCCCGGCGCGCGACCACGGCGGAGCCGGAGTGGTGATCGGGGTCGTCGACTCCGGCATCGCCCCGGAGAGCCCGGTCTTCTCGACCGTCACCGGCCTGGGCCGGTCGCCGCACGGGTTCGCGGGCGCCTGCCAGACCGGCGAGGGCTGGACCGCGGACACCTGCACCCGCAAGGTGATGGGCGCCCGATGGTTCGTCGACGGGTTCGGCGAGGACCGGGTGCGCTCGTCGGAGTCGCTCTCCGCACGGGACGCCGACGGCCACGGCACCCAGGTCGCGTCGATCGCCGCCGGCGACTCCGGCGTCACGGCGCGCGTGGGCGACCAGCGTCTCGGCACGTACGCCGGCGTGGCACCTCAGGCGCGGCTGTCGGTCTACAAGGCCTGCTGGACCGCCCCCGACCCGCACGACGACGGCTGCTCCACCGCCGACCTGGTCAGCGCCATCGACGCCGCCACCGAGGACGGCGTCGACGTCCTGAACCTCTCCGTCGGCGGCCCGGCCGGCTTCGACACCGTCGAGCGAGCGCTGCTCGGCGCCGCCGAGCACGACATCGTCGTGGTCGGGGCCGCGGGCAACGCCGCTCGCCGGTTCGCCGCGCACGGCTCCCCGTGGGTGACCACGGTCGGCGCGACGATCGGTCCGCTGCGGGAGGGACGCGTGGTCCTCGAGGACGGGACCTCGTTCACCGGCGCGATGGCCGCCGCGGACGAGGTGTCCGCGCGCCTGGTCGTCGGCGCCCACGCGGCGGCCGCCGACGCGACGCGGCAGGCCGCGCGGGTCTGCACGCCCGGCAGCCTGGACGCCGCCCGGGTGGCCGGCCGGATCGTCCTGTGCGAGCGGGGCGTGATCGGCCGCGTCGACAAGTCCGCGGCGGTCGCGCAGGCCGACGGCGTCGGGATGGTGCTCGCCAACCGCGGCCCGGGCTCCGAGGTCGCCGACTTCCACAGCGTGCCGACCGTGCACGTCGACGCCGCCGCCGGCCGCGCGCTGCACCGGTACGACGGCCGGGTGCGGCTGGTCCCGCTCGGCGCGGAGCGCACCACCCCGCAGGTCGCCCACTGGTCGAGCTCCGGGGACCCCGCCGGCCCGGCGCTGAAGCCCGACGTGGTCGCCACCGGCAGCGGCGTGCTGGGGGCGATCACCGGCGAGAGCTCCTGGGACCTCGCGGCCGGGACGTCGGTCTCCGCCGCGGTCACCAGTGGCGCGGCCGCCCTGCTCGTCGCCCGTCATCCCGACTGGTCGGCCGCGGCGGTCCGCTCCGCCCTGGTCACCACCGCTCGTGCCGTCCCCGGCGCCGGGGCGCTCCGGGCCGGCACCGGCCGGGTGGTCGCGGACCCGGCCCTGCGGCCCGGGCTGGTCTACGACGTCTCCCCCGGCGACTACCGGGCCTGGCTGACGGGCACGCTGACCGGCGACCTGAACACGCCGTCGGTACTGCTGTCCGGCGCCGCGGACACCGCCGTACGGACCGTCACGAACGTGACCGGACGGCGGCTCTACTTCTCCTCGCACGTGCGGGGCTTCGCACGCCACGACGTCCGGGTGACCCCGGCGGCGATGCGGCTCGGCCCGGGCGAGAGCGCGACCTTCACCGTGACCGTCGGCCGCACGTCGGTGCCGCAGCCGGACGACGACGGCTGGATCACCTGGCGCGGCGCGACCGGGACCGTGACCCGGATCCCCGTCGTGATCTCGCGCTGACCGTCCTGTCCCGTCGTCAGCCGAGGCCGAGAGCGCGGGCGGACTCCTCGCGCATCTGGACCTTGCGGATCTTGCCGGTGACGGTCATCGGGAACTCGTCGACGACCATCACGTAGCGCGGGATCTTGTAGTGCGCGAGCCGGCCGGTCGCGTACGCGCGGACGGCGTCGGCGTCGAGCGGGTCGGCCCCGGCGCGCACCTTGATCCAGGCGCAGAGCTCCTCGCCGTACTTCTCGTCGGGGACACCGATCACCTGGACGTCCTCCACGTCGGGGTGCTGGTAGAGGAACTCCTCGATCTCGCGCGGGTAGATGTTCTCCCCGCCACGGATCACCATGTCCTTGATCCGGCCGACGATGTTGCAGTAGCCGTCCTCGCGCATCTCGGCGAGGTCGCCGGTGTGCATCCAGCCGTCCGCGTCGATCGCCTCGGCGGTCTTCTCCTGTTCGTCCCAGTAGCCGAGCATCACCGAGTAGCCCCGGGTGCAGAACTCCCCCGGCTGCCCGCGCTCGACGGTCTCGCCGGTGACCGGGTCGACGATCTTGATCTCGACGTGCGGGTGGACCCGCCCGATCGTCGCGGTCCGCCGCTCGAGGTCGTCGTCGGCGCGGGTCTGGCAGGAGACCGGCGAGGTCTCGGTCATCCCGTAGGCGATCGACACCTCGGCCATGTGCATGTCCGTCACGCACCGCTTCATCACCTCGACCGGGCAGATCGACCCGGCCATGATCCCGGTCCGCAGCGACGACAGGTCGTGCTCGGCGAACGTCGGGTGGTTCTGCATCGCGATGAACATCGTCGGTACGCCGTACACGCCGGTGCACCGCTCCTCGGCGATGGTGCGCAGGGTGATCTCGGGGTCGAAGCCGGGGGCGGGGATCACCATCGTGGCGGCGTGGCTGGTGCAGCCCAGGTTGCCCATCACCATCCCGAAGCAGTGGTAGAACGGCACCGGGATGCACAACCGGTCCTCGTGCGTGAAGTTGATCAGCTCGGTCGTGAAGTAGCCGTTGTTGAGGATGTTGCGGTGGCTGAGCGTGGCGCCCTTGGGGTAGCCCGTGGTGCCGGACGTGTACTGGATGTTGATCGGGTCGTCCGGGTCGAGCGTCCAGGTTACCAGCTCGGCGAGCGAGCCGGACGACGCGGTGAGCTCCTCCCACTCCGGGGAGCCGAGGTAGACGACCTGCTCGACCGGGGTCTGGTCGAGCACCTCGGTGACCATCGCGCGGTAGTCGGAGGTCTTGAACGACGGCGCGGAGACGAGCAGCTCGGTGCCCGACTGGTTGAGGGCGTACGCCAGCTCGTGCGTGCGGTAGGACGGGTTGATGTTCACCAGGACCGCGCCGATCTTCGCCGTCGCGTACTGGGTGAGCGTCCACTCCGCGCAGTTGGGCGACCAGATGCCGACCCGGTCACCCTTCCCGATGCCGGCGCGGACCAGCCCGACCGCGAGCGCGTCGACGTCGCGGTCGAGCTCGGCCCAGGTCCAGCGGCGCCCGCTCGCGACCTCGACCAGCGCCTCGCGGTCCGGGTGGTCGGCGACGGTGCGCTCGAAGTTCGCGCCGATGGTCTCCTCGAGCAGGGGCGGCTCGAGCTCGCCCTTCGCGTAGGCCTCCATGGCAGGAACCTACGCCCGCCGGGGTTGGCTCAGCGTTGCGGCGCTCGACAACGGAAAGGCCCCGGTCCCACAGCCAGAATCAGGAGTTCTGTTCGGCCATCCGGACCAGGGCCTCGAGTGCCTGGGGGGTGTCCCCCGCGACCATCGGTCCCATGTCGACCGCCCCGGGGCCGGAGATGTGCGTGCGCACCGTCACCTCCGATCCGGAGTCCGTCGCCTTCACCTCGTGGTCGATGTGGAAGACGAGGTCGCCCATCGTGACCCGGTCCAGGAACCGGCTGCACGGCTCGACGATCTCGAGCACGAACGGCGCCTCGACGCCGCCGGTGAGGGTCATCGTGCCCGCCGCGCCCTCGGCGAAGTGGCCCTCCATGCAGACCTGCTGCACGGATGGATCCCAGCAGTGCCAGCTCCCGACGTCCGACCACAGGTGCCAGACGTCCTTCGGAGATGCGCTCGTCGTCACGGTGCCCTCGTACTCGAAGCTCATAGGGGCACGCTACGCATCAGGCCCCGTCGCGGGAAGGCCTGCGGGGAGGACCGAGTCGAGGTAGTCCCGGACCCGACCCTCGTCCCAGCCCCTCGACTCGCGGAGTCCGAGCGCCATCGCGTCGAGGTACGCCGGTGCGGGGTGCCGGTGCTCGACGTGGTCGGCGCCGTGCGGCGCGGTGAAGGTCAGCAGCGGCGCGCCGTCGTACCGGCCGACCTCGACGAGCGTCTCGTACCGGCCCGGCCCGAGCTCGTGCCGGCCACCGTCCAGGGGCGCCAGCGCCAGGGCCTCGAGCGGGTGGCCGTCGGCCGGGTCCCGGTACATCTCCTGGGCCGCGATGTCGGCGAGCTGGCCCGCGGTGACCAGGTAGCCGCGCGCGGCGGTGAACCCGGGCGTCTCGTGGTCGTAGAACGCCACGCCGCCGCCCCACTGCGGGGACTCGCCGGCGAAGTAGGTCGTCCCGGGCAGGTCGACGGGCACCGACCGGGCCGGGAGCGTGCGGTCGCGGGCACCGGGGTTGACGCGGGTGCCGCCGGGCGGGCAGCCGCCCTGCAGGTAGCAGGCCAGCCGGGCGGCCGACATGTTCGATCCGTAGGAGACGTACCAGACGTGCGACATGACCCCTCGACCCTCGCACAGCAAGCGGTCCGGAACGGGCCGGGCCCCGCCACCCAGGGGGTGACGGGGCCCGGCAAGGTGCTCCTGCGTCGGCTCAGCTGCGCCCGACCCGAACGGTCATCACGCCGTTCTTCGCGACCTTGACCACGCGGATGGTGGTGCCGGTCTTCGGGACGTTCACCGAGTACCAGCCCGGCTGGTAGAAGCCCGGGTGGGTCCCGCCGCTGGTGGTGTGCTCGTCGCTGTCGAACCACCAGTCGAGGGTGTCGTCGAACTGCGGCTGGGCCGGCTGGCCCTGCAGCGTGTACGGCTTGCCCTGGTAGTGCAGCTGCTGCGACGGGGTGCGCGTCAGCGAGAACGCCGAGTCGGCCGTGAGGACCTTGGTCCGCAGGATCGAGCCGTCCGGCGCGTGCTGGAACTCCGGGTGCGCGTCGACCGGCAGGATCTCGCCCTCACCCGGGTGGTCGCCCACGTTGTTGTCGGTGTGCGAGGTGTCCCAGTAGCTGATCAGGGCGCCCGGGGCGAACCGGAAGTGGTCGACCCAGTCCGGCTTCTTCGTGTTGCCCGCGAAGTTGTAGACGTGCTTCAGCGTCTTGTCGCGGCCGACGTACTGGCGGTTGTCCACGAAGTAGGCGTTGAGGAACGGCTTGGTCTCCTCGGAGTGCACGGCCTCGAACCCGTCGAACACCCAGCCCTGGTCGGCGGTCTCGGCGTCACCGATGTTCTCGCCGTCCAGGGTGATGTTGTCGACCTGGAAGCCCGGGTACGTCGCGGCGCCGTCGGTGAGGTACTCCCAGCGGATCGCGTTCGTGCCGACGGGGATGGTCGCCGTGAGGTCGACCCAGGCACCGTCGGTCGTCCCCGAGATGCCGGTGCCGCTGCCGTTGAACGTGCCCTGGTCCTCACCGGGGTAGCTCTGGCTGTTCGGGACGTCGGTCCACGTCTCGCCGCCGTCGCTCGAGGCCTGCAGGAACGCGTAGTCCCAGCCCTCCTCGATGTCGTACCGGACCTTCGCGGTCAGCTCCCCGCCGCCCGAGACCTCGCGGGTCATCGTGTGGTCGAGGTTGTCGCCCTTGCCGGAGTAGTAGAACTTCTCGCCGCAGGTGTCGCACGGGTCGCCGTACTGGAAGGTGACGTTCTTGTCCGGCAGCAGGACGACCAGACCGTTGGGGCGGGTGCCCGAGGTGGACTGGCCGGGACGCAGCTTGTAGGTGCCGGGACGCCCGGCGCGGGCGACGTCGTAGTCGAGCCAGCCCAGCTGGAACTTGTCCCACGCGCCGAACGGCTGCGGCTGCTCGCCGATGCCCTGGTCGCCGCCGAGGCTGCCGCGGGACTGGGCCATCAGCGACCAGTGCTCCACGGTGTTGCTCGCCCCACCGGTGTTGCCGGAGGTGTCGTACTCGTCCGGAAGGCCGAGGTCGTGGGCGTACTCGTGCGCGAACACGCTGAGGCCGCCGTTCTCGGGCTGCATGGTGTAGTCGCTGACCCACACGCCGGTCGGGTTGTTCGGGATCTGGACGGCCGCGCCGTTCGGGTCGGACACGCCGCCCTCGCCGACCTCGACGCCGCCGATGGCGGGGCCGGGGCCGGTGCCGTTGGCGTGGATGCCGACGTTGCCGCGGTGGCTCCAGATGGCGTCCTGGCCGTAGATCGGGTCACCGTCCGCCTCGTCACCGCCGGCGTGCACGATCTGGAAGTGGTCGATGTACCCGTCCGGCTCGCTGAAGTCGCCGTCGCCGTCGTAGTCGTAGCGGTCCTGCTTGTCGAACGTCTTGAGGTAGTCCTGGATCCGGGTCATCGACCAGCCCGCGTCCAGCCGCCCCTGGGTCCACTCGGCGAGCGCGTCGCGCACCAGGAACCAGACGTTGCTGCAGACGATCGAGCCGCAGTAGTCGCTGCCGTAGCGCGCCTCGTTGAAGGGGACCTTCACCCACGCCGTGACGTCGCCCTCGACCGAGTAGATGCCGGAGGACTGCTGCTCGTAGAACTTCTTCATCCGGTTGAAGTACAGGCCCTCGTAGTGGGACCGGTTGTAGTCCTTCTGCCAGACGGTGGAGTTGTCGACCGAGCGGTCGGGCTTCGGGATCTGGTTGTGCAGTGGGCCGTCGTACCGCTGGGCGCCCGACTCGGGGTCGTCCGGGAACGCGCTGTGCCGGGTGTCGCCGAACTCGGCGAGGACGACGAAGATGCGGTCCTTGCCGGTCTGCGCGACCTTGCCGTAGGCGCCGCGGCCGACCTTCTCGACCGCGCCCTTCCCGCCGGTCCGCAGCCGCTTCTCGAGGGCCTGCTGGCGGAGCTGGTCGTAGTGGGTCTTCCAGCCCGGCGTGATGTTGTCGGAGGGGGTGTCCGACCGGTGCTCGCCCGAGGGCGCCGAGCCGGCCGGCTCGGCGCCGGCCTGCGGGGTGGTGAGCGACAGCGCCGTGGCTGCCGCAAGGAGCGTTGCGGTCGCCGATGCGGCGACGCGGGTCCTGCGCAAGAGATGCCTCCTGGGGTGTCGGGGCGGTGGAACGCCCGGGGGCTCCTGGCAAGCTCGGCCGACACCGGATCGCAGTGCCGAGTCACTGGTCAGGAGGGGAGCAGTTGACACGCCGGGACGCGCGCAGCGGAAGAGGCGGGACCGTTCGTTACCGGACCGTTACCGAATTCGAGGAACTCCGCGGTCAGCTCTCCCGGGCGACCGACATGATCCGGTCGCCGAACCGGACGTGGTCGCCGTCGAGGAGCGTGGTCGGCCGGCCCGCCGCGAGGTCGCGGGCGACGCCCTGGCGGAGCAGCACCGTCCCGTTGGTCGAGCCGCGGTCCATCACGACCAGGACGCCGTCGGCGACCACCTGCAGCTGCGCGTGCGTCTTCGACAGCGACATGTCGTCGGACCGCAGGGCGACCAGCTGGCCGGGGTCCTCGCCCGACCGGGGCTCGGGCCGCCGGCCGACGAGCGTCAGGCCCTCGACGAGGAAGGACTCCCCCGAGTCGAAGCTGACCCGCCACCGCGCGGCCGGGCCCTGCGGCTCGGGCACCAGCGGGTAGCCGAGCTGCTGCCGCGGCACGCTCGGCTCCGGGCCGGGAGCGCGGTGCTGGGGGGCGGGTGCCGGCGTGGGTGCCGGCGTGGGAGGCGGCGTGGAAGGCGGCGTGGGAGCCGGGGTAGGAGGCGGGGTGGGGGGCGGCGGTGGGGCCGCGGGCGGCGGTGGGGGTGCCGGTACGGGTGCCGCCGACCGGGGCGGGGGCGGGGGCGGGGTGGTCGGCACGGGCACCAGGCGCATCGCGGTCAGGTTCACGACGTGCGGCGGCCCCTCGTCGACGACCGCGGGCTCCTCGGGGACCGGGCGCACGTCCAGCACCGCGGAGCCGGCCAGCCGGTCGTGCCACCCCTGCCGGCGGCCACTGGGGTCCATCGCCGCGGTCCAGGCGAGCGTGGCGGTGCCGAGCCCGAAGGTGGGCAGCGTCGCCAGCCCGAGCACCAGCTGCCGCACGAGCGCGCGCCGGGCGCCGATCGGGGCGCCGGTCCCGGCGTCGAGCACCCGGATGCCCAGCGCGGCGTTGCCGGGCGAGCCGCCCGTGCGGCCGAGCACCAGCGCGAACGCGGCGTACTCGACGAGGGCGACCGCGACGACCACCGCGATGCCGGCGACGACCCGGTCCCGGTCGATGAGGTAGCGCCAGGCGAGGTACGCCGCGACCGCCCCGACCGTCCAGGCGATCAACCGGTCGATCGCGAACGCGTAGAAGCGCCGGTCGAGGTCCGCCGCGGTCACGGGGCGACGACCTGGATGCTCACTCCGTCGCCGAGGTCGACCACGGCGCCGGGGATCAGCTGGGCGGCGACACCGGCCCTGAGGTCTTCGGGCGGCAGCCCCGGCTGCAGGAGCAGGGTGCCGTTCGTGGACCCGAGGTCGGTGACCACGGCCGACCCGTGGTCGGCGCCCGAGCCGGGCCGGATCTCGAGGTGCGTCGACGAGATCTCCTGGTGCGGGCTGGGCACGCGCACCAGGCGGGTCTCGCCCTCGGTGCCGGCGCGGACCTCGGGCGCCCGGCCGACGAGCACCACCCGGTCGACGTCGACGGTCTCGCCGTCCGGCAGGACCAGCCGGGCGACCGGCCGGGCGGTGACCGGCGGGGCCGGGGGCTGGCCGGGGATGCCGGGCAGCGGGCGGGCCGGGGTCGGCGTACCTCGCTGGGTGTGGCCGTCGTGGTCGGTGTCGACCCCGGGCTCGTCCCAGTCGGCCGACGCGATGCGGACCAGGCCGCGGGAGAGGACCAGGTCCTCCGGGGCGTGCTCTCCGGAGACCTCGAGGTGGATGCGGGTCACGCCGGTCAGGGTGCGCTCCACCCAGGTGGTGGCGGAGTCGCCGTCGACGTGCACGACGTCGTCGCCGGCGCCGGTGGCGAAGTGGGCGTACGCCTCCCCGCGCAGCACCACCCGGGTCTCGTCGCCCTCGCGGCTCACGAGGACGAAGCCCGGCAGGTCCCGCAGGCCGGAGGAGATCAACGCGTCGAGGGTCTCGTCGAAGCCGGCCCCGGCGTCGACGAGCTCCCACACGGCCGCGACCCGCGCCTTCTCCGTCGGCGGCAGCACGACGACGGCGTTCTCGCCGAACACGCCGAACCACTCGCCGCCGCGGTAGGACCAGGTCACGGACGTCCTCCCAGCTTCTCCTCGAGGCTGGCGCGCTGCCGGTCCGCGTCGTAGCCGTCCGTAGAGGCGGTCCCGACCACGTCGACGACGATCGCGGTGGCGTTGTCCTCCCCGCCGGCGACCACGGCGGCGGCGACCAGCCGGTCGGCGGCGTCGCGCGGGTCCGCGGCCTCGGCGAGGATCGTCGCGATCGCGTCGTCGTCGAGCATGCCGTTGACGCCGTCGGTGCACAGCAGGATGCGCTCGGCGTCCGCCAGCGGGACGACGAAGTAGTCGGCCTCGACACCGACCGCGTCGCCGAGCGCGCGGGTGATGACGTTGCGCTCGGGGTGGGTGGCCGCCTCCTCGGGGGCGATCTGCCCGGCGTCCACGAGCTCCTGCACCAGGCTGTGGTCGGTGCTGACCTGGTCGAGCCGGCCGCCGGCGAACCGGTAGATCCGGGAGTCGCCGAGGTTGGCGAGCAGCCAGGCGAGGCGGTCGTCGTCCTCGACGAGCAGCGCGGCGACCACGGTCGTGCCGGCACTGCGCCGCCGCTCGATCCCCTGCCGGGCCTGCTCGTCGGCGTACTCGAGGAGCCGTCGCTGGGCCGCCTCCAGCGCCCCGGCGACCGCCTCGCGGGCGCGGTGGGGGTCGTAGCCCGCCTCGGCCAGCCGGCCGAACTCCTCCACCGCGATCGCGCTCGCGACGTCGCCGCCCTCGTGGCCGCCCATGCCGTCGGCGACGACGTACACGGGCGGCACGGCGAGGTAGGCGTCCTCGTTGACCTCACGGACCCGGCCGACGTCGGTGGCGGCGCCGTGGTGGAGCTCGACCTGCCTCATGGGCGTGAGCCTGCCGGTAGCGTTGGGGGGATGTCCACGGGGTACCGCTCGCTCGCCGACCAGCTCAGGAGCTGGCCGGACGACCGGCTGTCCCGACTGCTCCTCGACCGCCCCGATCTCGCCACTCCGGCCCCTCACGACTCCGGCCAGCTGGCGTCGCGTGCCGCCACCCGGTCCTCGCTGCTGCGTGCCCTCGACCAGCTGACCCAGGCCGAGCTCAGTGTCCTAGATGCCCTCGTGGTCGTGGGCCAAACCACCGCCGCCGGGCTGGCCGGGCTGGTGCACGCCGCCCCGGAGTCGGTGGCCGCGGCGCTGGACCGGCTGCTCGGCCTGGCCCTGGCGTGGGAGTCCGCGCAGGGCATCCGCGCGCTCAGCGGCGTCGCGGACGCGCTCACGATCAGCGGGCTGCGCCCGTTCTCCGCCGAGCCGCTCGCACCGGAGGAGGTGCGCCGCCGGCTGGCGGAGCTGTCGCCGCAGGCGCGCACCCTGCTCGAGCACGTGCTGAAGTCCGGTGGCGAGGCGACCACCGGCACCTCCCGGCACACGGTGCTGCCCGACGAGGCCGAGACACCCGCCGAGGAGCTGCTCGCCCGCCGGCTGCTGGTGCCGCGCGGCGGCGGGGTGGTCGTGCTGCCCGGCGAGGTCGGGGTCGCGCTGCGCGGCGGCCGGACCACGACCGAGCCGGTCGACGAGGTGCCCGAGCTGGCGACCGCGGAGCGCGCGGAGTCCCTGGTCGACCGGGCCGGCGCCGGCGCCGCCTTCGAGGCGGTACGCCGGGTGGAGCTGCTGCTCGACCACTGGGGCCTGCACCCGCCGTCGGCCCTGCGCAGCGGCGGCCTCGGCGTCCGCGACCTGCGGGCGACGGCCGTCGAGCTGCACGTCGACGAGCCGACCGCCGCCGTCCTGGTCGAGGCGGCGTACGCCGCCGGGCTGCTCGCCACCGCCGCCGACCGCGACGGCAACCCCGTGTGGATCCCGACCGACCTGTACGACCAGTGGTCCCAGCGGCCGACGGCGGAGCGGTGGTCCACCCTGGTCGCCGCCTGGCTGGAGAGCCCGCGCACCCCGGGCCTGGTCGGTCAGCGCGACCCGGCCGGCAAGGTCTGGAACGCCCTCGCGCCGGAGCTGGCCGGCGTGCACCAGGTCGAGAGCCGGCGGATGGCGCTGGCCGAGCTCGCGGCGCTGCCGCCCGGCATCGTGCTGGCCGCGGGCACCGGGATCCCGTCGCTCGTGTCGCGGATCGCCTGGCTGCGGCCGCGGCGACCGCGGACCCGGGCGGACCAGGTCGCGTGGGCGGTCGACGAGGGCGCCGTCCTCGGCGTGGTGGCGCTGAACGGGCTCGCGTCGTACGCCCGCGCGCTCCTCGACGACGACCGGGCGGCGGCCGAGCAGGCGCTCGCGCAGCTGCTGCCCGAGCCGGTCGACCACGTGCTGCTCCAGGCCGACCTGACCGCGGTGGCGCCCGGGCCGCTGGAGTCGCAGCTCGCCCGGCGCCTGCAGCTGGTGGCGGACGTCGAGTCCCGCGGCGGCGCGACCGTCTACCGGTTCACGCCCGGGTCGGTGCGGCGCGCGCTGGACACCGGCTGGACCGCCGCGGAGGTGCACGAGTTCGTCGCGTCGGTCTCACGGACGCCGGTGCCGCAGCCGCTGAGCTACCTGGTCGACGACACCGCGCGCACGTTCGGCACGGTGCGGGTCGGCCACGCCGAGGCGTTCCTGCGCTCCGACGACGAGGCCGCGCTGACCGAGCTGCTGCACCACCCGCGCGCCGGGACGCTCGGGCTGCGCCGGATCGCGCCGACCGTGCTGGTGGCGACGACGCCGCTCGACGTCCTGCTCCCCCGGCTCCGCGAGCTCGGGGCCGCCCCGGTGGTCGAGGCCGCGGACGGCACCGTGCACGTCGCCCGCCCCGACCTGCTGCGGGCGCGGACGCCCAAGGAGCACCGCGGCCGGCACGCCCGCACCGCGCGGGACGCCGCCCACGTCTCGCACGCGGTCACCGCGATCCGGGCCGGCGACCGGGCCGACGCGGCCCGGCCCGCCACCCCGGCCGCGGCGCTGTCGCCGAGTGGGTCGATGGCCGCGCTCCGCGAGGCGGTGGAGGGCCGGGCGACCGTGCTGATCGGCTACGTCGACAACCAGGGGACCACCTCCGAGCGCCTGGTGGACCCCCTCCGGGTCGAGGGCGGCTCGCTCACCGCGCACGACCACCGCAGCGACGACGTACGGACCTTTGCCGTGCACCGGATCACGACCGTGCGCCCGGTCACCGGCTCCTAGGTACTGTTGAAAGGTGGACTTCCTCCGGTACGCCGAGGCCTCGGCCGCGCTGCTCAACGCCGACATGTCGCACGTCGACGGGCTGGTGGCGTACCTCGACGGCCGGGATCGGCTCCAAGCGCGCGCGACCGACCGGGACTGCATGCTGCTGCGGAAGTTCCAGCGCGAGCTGCGCCCGGTCTTCGAGGCCGGCGAGGCGGACCGCGTCTCCGAGGTGGTCGGGGGGCTCAACGAGCTGATGTCGCGGCACCCGATCACCCCGCGGATCTCCGACCACGAGGGGCACGACCTGCACCTGCACGTCGCCACCGACAACGCCAGCGTCGCCGAGCTGCTGGTGAGCGAGTCGCTGCTCGGCCTGGCGAACGTGGTCTGCGACCTCGGCCCCGACCGGCTCGGCGTCTGCTCGGCCACGCCGTGCACGAACGTCTTCGTGGACACCTCGCCGAACCGGTCGCGCCGCTACTGCTCGGAGCGCTGCTCGTCGCGCGCCAACGTCGCCGCGTTCCGCGCGCGGCAGAAGGCGGGTGCCGGGGCGTGACTCACGACGGTCCCCTCATCGTCCAGTCCGACAAGACCCTGCTCCTCGAGGTCGACCACGAGCGCGCGGACGACTGCCGCAAGGCGATCGCGCCGTTCGCGGAGCTGGAGCGCTCGCCCGAGCACGTGCACACCTACCGGCTGACGCCGCTGGGGCTCTGGAACGCACGGGCCGCCGGGCACGACGCGGAGCAGGTCGTGGACACGCTGCTGGAGTACAGCCGGTACGCCGTACCGCACGCGC
This sequence comes from Nocardioides aquiterrae, assembly GCF_039526625.1. Classification (NCBI taxonomy): domain Bacteria; kingdom Bacillati; phylum Actinomycetota; class Actinomycetes; order Propionibacteriales; family Nocardioidaceae; genus Nocardioides; species Nocardioides aquiterrae. The sequence continues at coordinate 51,570 of NZ_BAAAJE010000034.1, read as the reverse complement.
TGCTCGTCGACGTCGCCGAGACGATGGCGCGCTACGGCCGGCTGCGGCTGGAGAAGCACCCGACGCACGGGCTGGTGCTGGTGTCGAACGACCGCCCGGTGCTCGAGGAGGTGCTGCGCGCGAAGAAGGTCGCCGGCATGCTCGGCGAGCGCATCGACGACGACACCGTGGCCGTGCACGCCTCCGAGCGGGGCAACCTCAAGCAGGCGCTGCTCAAGCTGGGCTGGCCGGCGGAGGACTTCGCCGGGTACGTCGACGGCGAGGCGCACGCGATCGCGCTCGACGAGACCGCCTGGCACCTGCGCACCTACCAGCGCGAGGCCGCCGAGTCCTTCTGGCACGGCGGCTCGGGTGTGGTGGTGCTGCCGTGCGGCGCCGGGAAGACGCTGGTGGGCGCGGCCGCCATGGCCGAGGCCCAGGCGACGACGCTGATCCTGGTCACCAACACCGTCTCGGCCCGGCAGTGGAAGGACGAGCTGGTCCGGCGGACCTCGCTGACCCCCGACGAGATCGGCGAGTACTCCGGCGCTGTCAAGGAGATCCGGCCGGTCACGATCGCGACGTACCAGGTGCTGACGACCAAGCGGAAGGGCGTCTACCCGCACCTCGAGCTGCTGGACGCCCGCGACTGGGGCCTGATCGTGTACGACGAGGTGCACCTGCTGCCCGCGCCGATCTTCCGGATGACCGCCAACCTCCAGGCCCGGCGCCGGCTGGGGCTGACCGCGACGCTGGTGCGCGAGGACGGCCGCGAGGGCGACGTGTTCTCGCTGATCGGGCCGAAGCGGTACGACGCGCCGTGGAAGGACATCGAGGCGCAGGGGTGGATCGCGCCCGCCGACTGCGTCGAGGTGCGGGTGACGCTGCCGTCCTCCGAGCGGCTGCTCTACGCGACCGCCGAGCCCGAGGAGCGCTACCGGCTGGCGTCGTGCACGCACCACAAGATCGACGTCGTCCGGTCACTGGTGGAGTCGCACCCGGGCCAGCCGACGCTGGTGATCGGGCAGTACATCGAGCAGCTCGACGAGATCGCCGCCGCCCTCGACGCGCCGGTGATCAAGGGCGAGACGTCCGTGAAGGAGCGGCAGCGGCTCTTCGAGGCCTTCCGCTCCGGCGAGGTCGGGCTGCTCGTGGTGTCCAAGGTCGCGAACTTCTCCATCGACCTGCCGTCGGCCGAGGTCGCGATCCAGGTCTCCGGCTCGTTCGGCTCGCGCCAGGAGGAGGCCCAGCGCCTCGGTCGGCTGCTGCGCCCCAAGTCCGAGGGCAAGTCCGCCCACTTCTACACGATCGTCTCCCGCGACACCGTCGACGCCGACTTCGCCCAGAACCGGCAGCGGTTCCTCGCCGAGCAGGGGTACGCCTACCGGATCGTGGATGCGGAGGACCTGCCGGCGTAGGGGGGTGGGGTGCCGTCGGTTTCCCCGGTCGACCGGGGAAACCTGCACTTGCTGGCCGAAACTTCGGCCGACAAGTGCAGGGATCGGCCGACAAGTCAGCCGACGTCGAGGACGTCGTTCTCCAGCCACGCGGCACCGGGCGCGCCGCCGACTTGCAGGCAGCGGACCACGATCCCGGTCCCGACGTCGAGCGCGACGTCGTAGTGGTCGGGATACTCCCGCCCGCGCCGAGCCTCCGGCACCTGGTCCAGGCTCTCGAAGTCGGCGAGCAGACCCGCCTCGCTGTAGAGCAGCTCGCAGCAGTTGCCGCCGCACCGCGGCTCGTACCCCGGCAGGGCGCGCAGGTCCGCACGCCAGGCGAGGCGTCCGGCGACCTCGTCCTCCCGCAGGTTCGTCACCTCGACGTGGTGGCTGAGCTCGACCGGGTCCAGCATCGCCACCCAGCTGTAGTTGCCGTACATCGGGTCGTCGTAGCCGACCTCGAACGACGACGGCCGCTGCGCGACGAGGCCGTCGGGGCGGTACGCCGGCGTCGCCTCGTGGGGCAGCACGGGCTCGGGAGGAGGCGGCGCCGCCGGAGACCCGTCGGGGACGAACGAGCCCACCATGACCCGGGTGTACGGCAGCCCCGACGCCCGGACCTCCCGGCCGTCGGGCAGGCGCACCAGCAGCTCGCCCGGCCGCCGCACCCACGCCTCGCAGGCGCCGGGATACGCCGACCGGTGCCGGAAGTGCAGCGTCGTCCAGCGCCACGGCGAGCTGCGCGCCAGGGCCTGGAAGTCGTCCGCGGTCGGGATCACCCGACCACGCTAGGCGCGCCGCTGGAGCGGGCCCAGCGAATTCCGCCCGGTCAGCCTCGGACGTACACCGTCCGCTCGAAGCGGAGCTTGCCGAGCCGTCCCCGGATCGTCAGCGCCTCGCGGCCCTCGTCGACCCCGTCCGCGCGGGTGGGGATCCGCAGCACCGCGCTCGTGCGGCCGTGCCGCAGCTGCTTGAACACGTACGGGTGGTAGGTCCACAGCGGCTGGTCGAGGTCGACGTCCTCGCCGACGTGCGACTGCACCCAGGCGGACCGGACGTCGCGCACGGCGACGTTCGGCGCCGGCCCGAGCACGACCTTGCCGCTCGCGTACAGGTCGTAGTCGACCGGCCGGGCCAGCGTGATCGCCCACTCGGCGGGCTGCCCCTCGTCCACCGTGCGGTGCACCGGGCGCACCGTCATCCGCGGGGTCGGGTCGTCGTCCACGACGGTCAGGCCGCCGACGTACGCGTCGGTCATCATGTTGCGCACCGCCCAGGTCGAGACCTGGGTGATCAGCTTCCCGAAGTCGTCGCGCCGGTCGGCCTCGTAGCGGATCGGGATGCTCCCGCCCGTCTGCCCCGGCGCGAGGTCGACCATGAACCGCTGGACGTCGCCGAGCTGCTGGCCGGCCGTGGTGACGGAGAACCGCGCCGGTCGGGTGACCTCGCCGTTGACCGTGAACGGCAGGCTCGCGGAGACCGTGCCGGGCCCGTCGCCCTCGGCGACGCGCACGTCGCCGACGTCGATGGTCGGCAGCCGCACGTCGGGTACGGCGGCCAGCGCGGCCGGCGCCGCGCCGAGGTCGGCCACCCAGATCCGCCCGTGGTCGCTGTCGGCCACCAGGTCGACCCCGGTGATCCGGCTGAGGTCGACACCGGTCGCCCCGGACGGGTCGACCATCAGCGTCTGCGCCCAGTACTTCTCGGTGTCGTCGCGCTGGCCGAGCGCGGGCAGCGTGCCGTCGCCGACCGGCGTGACCAGCGCGCTCGCGCCGTCCGCGTCGGTGAGCCGGACGCGCAGTCGCGCATCGCCCTGGTCGGGGTCGACGATCGTGCGCAGCTCCAGGCGGCCGGCGCTCAGGTCGAGCGGGTCGTCGAGCACGAACCCACCGGACTGGCCGGCCGCGGTCCACGTCATCTCGAAGAACTCGCGCGTCACCAGGTGCTCGTACTGCTCCGGCCAGTGCGGGTGCACGCCGGCCCACTCGATGCCGTACGTGCACGACGCGACCTTCGCGGGGTCGTTGGCGCCCTGGCACATCCGCGTGCTCGCGCCGTCCGCGAGGTCGAGCGACGCGGTGCCGCCGGGCGTCCGGACGTCGCGGCCGCCGCCGACCGCCTCGCTGAGCACCTGCGCGTCGCCGACCGACGGGACCGTCACGCGCGAGCCGTCGAACAGCGGCAGCACGTCCTGCTCGTCGTTCGCGAACAGGTGCACCGCCCCGGCGACGTACGCCGTGCCGACGCTCTGCTGCTCCTCGGGCGTGAGCCGGTCGGGGTTCTTCGTGCCGCACTCGTCGCGCTTCGGGCCGTACCAGTCGTCCCACGCCGGGGCCTGGGCGATGCCGGGCGTCCACTCGGTGTTGAAGTAGTTGTGGTTCGCGCCCATCACCAGCACCGAGCTCTTCAGCGACGTGTCGCCGGTCGTGAGGTCGCGCGAGACGTCGGTGAACCGCTGGCCCTGCAGGTCGCTGACGTCGCCGTCGCAGAACGGCAGCAGCGTCACCGTCGGCACGTACGGCGCGGTCTGGGTGCCGAAGTTCGTGGGCGCGATCAGCACCTGCCCGACGATCCGGTACGGCGCGCTCAGCGGGATCTGGATGGACGCCCGGTCGACGCCCTCGCCGCCGCGGCTGTGCCCGACCAGCACGACCCGGCTGAGGTCGACCTGGTGGGCGGTGGCGAGGCCGACCCAGTGGTCGAGGTGCTTCTCGACGATCTGGGCGCGGGCGTCGGCGCCGCCGTCGGCGAGCCGGTAGTCCTGGGCGTTGATGCCGTTCACGCGGATCGAGACCGTCGCGTAGCCCTGCGAGGCCAGCACCTGCTGGATGTAGTCGTAGCCCAGCTGGCTGGGGATCTCCAGCTGCGGCGGCCGGCACGGCCACGCGCCGTCGCCCGCGCTCTCGTCGTTCGGGTCGTAGCAGACGCTGTGCCGGCCGTGCAGGAACAGCACGAGCGGCCGGGGCCCGGTCGCCGCGTCGGCGGCGGGCTCGACCACGTGGCCGACCATCTCGATCGGCTCCGGCATCCCGGCGATCTTGACCGGGTCGAGCTGGTAGTCGCTGGTCGTCACGTCGTACGGGCCGGGCGTGGCCGGGTCGACCGGGAGCGTGGTGGCGCCGGGCAGGTCGAGCGCCTTGCCGGCGGCGGTCGTCCCGGCGCGCAGCCGGTCGTCGCCCCGCGCGTCGAGGCGGTCGCCGGAGAGCAGCACGTCGAGGTCGGCGGCGTCGGGACGGGTGTCCGCGCCGACCACCGCGTGGACCGTCCGCCCGTCGGCGGCGATCGTCGGCGGCCCGATCCGCAGGCCCGCCGGGCCGACGATCGTCGGCCGGTCGCCGGTCATCGGGAGCCGGCTCGGCGAGCGCCAGGACACGTCGTACCGGTCGCCGCCGAGCCACCGGACCTGCCAGGCGCCGCGGTCGGTCGCCTTCACCGGGGCGGCCGCGGCCACCGCCGGCGTACCCCCCGTGACGGCGGCCGTCGTGACGGTCGTGGTGAGGATCGCGGCGACGGCGACCAGGACGGCGCCGGTGCGCCTGCGAGCTCCCATGCCGTGCATCATGCCGTCTCCCACTCCCGCCTGCCGCCGATTACGCACGTACGACGCCGGGTGGGCCGGTCCGGTTGCGGTCCAGTCCGCGGGCCGCGAATTCGGGCGTTCCGCTGCGCGCACCGGGGAACCGACGTCTCCTACCGGTCATGACCATCCGCACCTTCATCGCGACGCTCGCGATCGCGCTCGCCGGCCTCGTCTCGGTGCCGGCGCACGCGGCCGCTCCGTCCGCCGACGCCAGCGTCCAGATCGCCACCCACCCCTGCACCCGGACCTCGAGCGGCTCCTGCATCCGGGGCGGCCAGTTCTGCCCGCAGTCCAAGTACGGCCAGAGCGGCTGGGACGCCCAGGGGCGGCGCTACGTGTGCAAGGGCGACCGCACGCACCCCCACTGGATGCGACCCTGACCCCGGCCCGGCGTCCCAGCGTTCGGCGTCGATTCGGGCGGGCGCCGGAGTCGACCTAGGCTGGATCACCGTGAAGGTGCTGCTGCTGGAGAACATCCACCCGCTCGCGGTCGAGATCCTCGAGGCGCGCGGCTTCGAGGTGGAGCTGCGCACCGGATCCCTGTCCGAGGACGAGCTGGTCGCGGAGCTGCCCGGGGTGCACCTGCTCGGGATCCGGTCCAACACCCACCTCACGAAGCGGGTGCTCGACGCCGCGCCGGACCTGCTGGCGGTCGGCTGCTTCTGCATCGGCACCAACCAGGTCGACCTGCTGGCGGCCGCGGACCGCGGCATCGCGGTGTTCAACGCGCCGTACTCCAACACGCGCAGCGTCGTGGAGCTGGTGATCGGCGAGATCATCATGCTGGCGCGCCGGCTGGCCGAGAAGACCGAGCGGATGCACGCGGGCGTGTGGGACAAGTCCGCGAAGGGCAGCCACGAGATCCGCGGCCGCACGCTCGGGATCGTGGGCTACGGCAACATCGGCACCCAGCTCTCGAACCTGGCCGAGGCGCTGGGGCTGCGGGTGATCTTCTTCGACACCGCCGACCGGCTCGCGCACGGCAACGCCCGGCGGATGAAGACCCTCGACGACCTGCTCGCCGAGGCGGACGTCGTGAGCCTCCACGTGGACGGACGGCCCGGCAACGCCGGCATGTTCGGCGCGGAGGAGTTCGCGAAGATGAAGCCGCGCAGCCTGTTCATCAACGCGGCGCGGGGCATGGTGGTCGACGACGTCGCGCTGCGGGAGAACATCCTGTCCGGCCACATCGCCGGCGCCGCTCTCGACGTCTTCCCGGTCGAGCCCAAGGCGCAGGGCGACCCGTTCGAGTCGGTGCTGCGCGGCCTGGACAACGTGATCCTGACCCCGCACGTGGGCGGCTCGACCCAGGAGGCGCAGGAGGAGATCGGCTACTTCGTGGCCGGCAAGCTCGCCGGCTTCGCGCTGGAGGGCCGCACCGAGCTCTCGGTCAACCTGCCGGTCGTGCAGGCGCCGCAGCTCGTCGCCGGGCACCGGATCGGCTTCCTGCACGTGAACCTGCCCGGGGTCCTGGCCAGCGTGAACGGCGTGCTCGCCGACGCCGGCGCGAACGTCACCGGCCAGTACCTCTCCACCCGCGGCGAGCGAGGGTACGTCGTCACCGACACCCTCGACCCGCTCCCGTCCGACGCGCTGGAGAAGCTCGCCGAGGCCGAGCACGCCGTCTGGCTGCGGACCTGGGACGCCCGCACGTCGTAGCCGCTTCTGGGGAACCGGCCGTCCATGGAGAAGATCACCGACCGGCTCCTGAGCTGGGCCTCGATCCTGGACGAGGGCACCCGCGCGCAGGCCGTGACCACGGCGGGCATGCCGTTCATCCACCCGCACGTCGCGCTGATGCCGGACGCGCACCTCGGGCTCGGCGCGACCGTCGGCTCCGTCATCCCGACGCTCGGCGCGATCATGCCGGCCGCGGTCGGCGTCGACATCGGCTGCGGGATGATCGCGGTCCGCACCCAGCTCACCCGGGACCGGCTCCCGGCCGACCGCCGCGCGCTCCGGCAGGAGATCGAGCGCGCGGTCCCGCTCTCGGCCGGCGCGGCCAACCGGACGATCAGCCGCGACCACACGCGTGAGCGGTTGGTCCGGCTGCGCGAGCTCGCCTCGCGGGCCGGGTTCGACCCGGCGTCGTACGTCAAGCGCTGGGACCTGCAGCTCGGCACCCTGGGGTCGGGCAACCACTTCATCGAGGTGACCGCCGACGAGTCGTCCCGCGTCTGGCTCTTCCTGCACTCCGGGTCCCGCGGCGTCGGCAACAAGATCGCGCAGCGGCACATCGACGTCGCGCGCCGGCGCTGCGCCGGCGAGGACCTGCCCCACCGCGACCTCGCCTACCTCACCGAGGGCACGCCCGAGTTCGACGCGTACATCGCGCAGATGCGGTGGGCGCAGACCTACGCGCTGCTCAACCGCGAGGAGATGATGGACCGGGTCGTGCGCCAGGTCTCGGCGTGGGCCGGCGAGGAGGTGCAGCGGCTCGAGGAGATCAACTGCCACCACAACTACACCGAGGTCGAGGAGCACTTCGGGAAGCGGGTGTGGCTCTCCCGCAAGGGTGCGATCAACGCCGAGGCCGGCCGGCCCGGGCTGATCCCCGGGTCGATGGGCACCGCGTCGTACGTCGTCAGCGGGCGCGGCAACGCGGACGCGCTGAACTCGGCGCCGCACGGCGCCGGGCGCGCCTACTCGCGGACGAGGGCCCGCAAGACCTTCTCGATCGAGGACCTGCGCACCGCGATGGGCGACATCGAGTACCGGGACACGTCCGCGTTCATCGACGAGATCCCCGCGGCGTACAAGGACATCGACGTGGTGATGGCCGACTCCGTCGACCTGGTCGAGGTCCGGCACACCCTGCGGCAGCTCGTGAACGTCAAGGGCGACTGACGGGCCGCACGTAGGCTCGGGGGCATGGCGGGGGTACGCGAGCGACTCGGGACCGAGCTCTTCCTGCGCGTGGCCGGCCCGGACGGCGCCAAGCACGCGGAGCGCATCCACGGCACGCCCGGGCCGCGCTGGTTCGAGCCGGACAGCCCGATCGCGCGGGTGCACGGCGACGCGGCGATGTTCGTCGGCGGCATCCGGGCGGTGCTGCTGCAGACCCTGCACCCGGCCGCGATGCGCGGCGTCGCCGAGCACTCCGGCTACCGCGGCGACATGTGGGGCCGGCTCGCACGCACCAGCCGGTTCATCGCGGTCACCACGTTCGGCACCGCCGACGACGCGGCGCAGGCGGTGGCCGCGGTCCGCGCCATCCACGAGCGGGTGACCGGCACGATGCCCGACGGCACGCCGTACGCCGCGAGCGACCCACACCTGCTGGGCTGGGTGCACGCCGCCGAGATCGACAGCTTCCTGCTGGCGCACACCGTGTACGGCGAGGAGCCGCTGGTCGGCGCCGAGCGCGACACCTACGTGGCGCAGGCCGCCGAGGTCGCCCGCCGGCTCGGCGTCGTCGACCCGCCGACCACCGAGGCCGAGCTCGCGGCCACGCTGGCGGCGTACCGCCCCGAGCTGCGCGGCACGCCGGAGGCCCGCGACGCGGTCGCCTACCTGGTGCTCCACCCGGAGCTCCCGCTGCTGGCCCGGGCGCCGTACGGCGTGCTCGTGGCCGCCGCCGTGGGCCTGATGCCGCGGTGGACCCGGTGGCCGCTGCGACTGCCCTGGCTGCCGGTCTCGGAGCGCACCGTGGTGCGCGCGCTGGGCGGCCTGGCGACCGGCACGATCCGCTGGGCGATGACTCCCGGCCGCGAGCAGCGCGTCTTGAGGAAAGCCTGAAGTTTCCTTGCACGGTGGTCCAGACGGGCTGCCTACGATGAGCACATGCGCTCCCCCGCCCGCGTGCTCGTCGCCCTCGCCGTCGTCCTCGTGACGGCGCTCGCGGGGCTCGCCGCGCCGGCGCAGGCGACCGACACCCGACAGCTGGTGTACGGCGCGATCAAGTGCCCGAAGCTGTCGAAGTGTCCCGGCATGAAGGTGCTGTGGTTCGACAAGAACTGGAACTACCTGGGCACCGCCCGCGCGAACGGCGGGGGCTACTCGCTCCGGCTCGCGCCCGGTGGCTACCACCTCCAGTTCGTCGACCAGCGCCCGGCGTACGACACCTCGAAGTACGCCCCGACCGACATCGCCGTCACCGTCGGCCGGCACACGGTCAGCAAGAGCGTGACGATGAAGCCGGGCGCCGCCATCACCGGCCTCGCCCAGGCGGGCGGCAAGCCGCTGCGCAACGCGCGGATCGTCGCCGCGAACAAGTCCGAGCAGTCGTTCGCCACCACCGCGAACAAGAAGGGCCAGTTCGCGGTCGGCGGGCTGCCGGCGGGCCAGTACTGCCTGTTCACCTACGACAAGGCCAAGAAGCACGTCGGCAAGTGCACCTGGGTCGGCGGCGTGAACTTCGGGCAGGTCAAGGACAGCCGGGTCACGCTGACCAAGACGGCCGGCAACCTCACGGTCTTCCTCAAGACCAGGGACGGCGGCCGCGCGCCCGCCTCCACCGTCACCGTCACCAGCCGGACGACCGGGCAGTGGTGGTCGACCAAGGCGCGCGACGGCAAGGCGGTGCTGCGCGGGCTCTACCCCGGCCGCTACAACCTCAAGTACGACGGCGGCGGCATCTGGCTCGGCGCGACCGGAGTGGTGCACGGCGGGTCGGTGCGGCCCCAGCGGATGGCGTTCGGCGACTTCACGGTGCCGAAGCGGGGAGCGTGGGTCACCGGGGCCGTGGTCGACGGCGGGGCGCCCTCCTACCCGATGGCCGATGCCCAGCTGCGCCTGTTCGACGCGGCCGGCCGACTGGTCGCCAGCGCCACGTCGGACAGCGACGGCAACTTCCGGCTCCAGGGCCAGCTCACCACCCAGGACGGGATGACGATCCTCGTCGACCCGAAGGCGAACAGCGGTGGGTGGATGCAGGGCGCCATGTGGTGCAAGTTCGACGAGGGCACGTTCGAGCCGGTGAGCGTGACGACCGGTGTCGAGACCTACGTCGGCGACATCCAGCTCCCGAGGTCGACCGGTTCCGACCAGACCGCGGAGTGCCGCCCGTAGGGTCAGCCGATCGTCATGTCGTCGTCGCCCCAGTAGGCGCGCATCGACGTGATCCGGCCGTCGTCGTCGAACGTCATCACGTCGAACGGCGCGAGCGTGTAGGTCACGCCGTCGGCGACCGTCTGCACCTCGAAGTGGAACGCCGCCTCGCCGCCGGCGATGCGCACCGCCAGCAGCCGGGTCCGCTGCTCCAGGCCCTCGAGCGCGGAGTAGAACGCGGTGATCGACTCGCGGGTCTTCAGCACGTCGGAGCCGACGGGGTCCTCGACGGTCGCGCCCTCGGCGTAGAGGTCCACGATCTCGGCCGCGGTGCCGCTGGCGACCAGGCCGACGTACCGGTCCACGACCTCGCGGATCCGCTCCCTGCTGGCGGCCACGGCCCGCCCTGCCTTTCTGTAACACGTTCCAGTTGTCCGGCCCACCGTAGCGCCTCCCGACCCGGTGCTGCTTCCATGTCCGGGTGGACCTCCTGCTGGCCTGGCCGCTGCCCGGCGCCCGCGACCTGGGCGCGCAGCTGGCCGCGTCGTACGCGCACCCGGACCGGGGCTACCACGACGTCCGGCACCTGACCGAGGTGCTCGAGCGGATCCACGAGCTGGCGTCGCACGGCGCGGAGTTCGACCGGATGGCCGTCGTGCTCGCGGCGTGGTTCCACGACAGCGTGTACGACGCCCAGCCGGACGCCGAGAAGCGGTCCGCCGCCTGGGCCGCCGAGGCGCTGCCGACGCTGGTCGAGCCGGCCATCGTCGACGAGGTGGTGCGGCTGGTGCTGATCACCGAGCACCACCGGCCGGCCGACCGCGACCGCAACGGCTGCGCGCTCTCCGACGCGGACCTGGCGATCCTGGCCGCCCCGCGGCAGCGGTACCGCGAGTACGTCGCCTCCGTGCGCCGGGAGTGGGCGCACGTCTCTGACGCCGACTTCGTCGCCGGCCGCTCCGCGATCCTGCGCGACCTGCTCGCCAAGCCGCACCTGTTCCAGACCCGCTACGCGCGGACCGCCTGGGAGTCCGCCGCCCGGGCGAACGTGGAGTGCGAGCTGGGCGCGCTGGTGGGATAGTCCCTGACGAACGTGTGGTGTGGGAACGTTCCCACACGACATTTTCGTCAGGGACTACCGCGGTTTGCGCCTCCGGAGGCCGGCCAGGGTGAGCCGGCGGACCAGCTCGCGGGACGACACCGGGGTGGCGCCGGCGGCCACGACCTGGTCGTACCACTCGGCGGGCACGTCGTAGTGGTCGCGGTCGAAGCCGCGCTCGGGGATGCCGACGACCCGGGCGAAGGCGTGCAGCTCGTCGTACGACGCGTCGCTGGCCAGGTGCGACCACAGCCGCCCGTGCCCGGCGGCGTTGGGCGGGTCGATGAGGATCATCCAGCGGTGCGCTGCGCGCGCTCCAGCGCGTCGTCGAGCAGCAGCCGCCAGGAGCGGACGTGGGCCGCGTCGACATACGCCTTGTACGACGCGCCCGGCCGCGCCTGCCGGTCGATCCGGAACTGGCGCACGCCCGCCCGCACGAACCACGGCACCTGCTCGGCCACCAGCCCGCCTCCGGGCATCAGCGTCCGGGCGACCAGCGGGTCGGCGGCGGCCAGGTCGAGCAGCTCGTCGTACCCCACCTCCAGCCCGCGCGGCGAGCCCGCGGAGCACACCGCGACCAGGCCGGGCAGGTCCGCGAGCCGGCGCCAGGAGCGGCGCAGGTCCAGGGTGTCGTCGATCGCGCGGCCGAAGGTCCACGGCACGTGCGGCAGCTGGCCGGCGAGGTAGGCGCAGGTCTCGGTGTCGACCTCGAGGTCGGCATCGAGGAAGCCGAAGGAGACCCCGGTGGCGCCCGAGCCGAGGTAGTCACCGGCGAGCCCGACCAGCCGGGTCATCTCGCCGCCGGTGGTGCTCCAGGTGTCGTTGAGGCAGAGCACCACGAACACCGGCAGCTCGGTCTCGCGGCAGACCGCCGACACGAGCGCGGGCTCGGGCGACATCCCCTCCGGGCCGGAGAGGTGCAGGCGGTCGGCGCCGCCCTCCTGCGCGCCCGGTACGTCGCGCGGGTCCTGGACGGCCACCTCGAGGAGCGCGGGGCCCATGCCGGCATGGTAGGCGCGGAGCGCCCGCGGATCGGGGAGCCGCGCTGGAGCGTGGGGGCATGATGGGGGAATGGACAACGCCCTGCTGTTCGACGCGCGCGCCCGCGTGCTCGCCGACCTCCAGGCCCGCAACCACGCCACGGCCCAGGCGGTGTCCGCGCTCGAGGAGGCGGTGTCCCAGCGCAAGTGGTGGGCCGAGCAGTGGCCCGAGGGCGCGCAGTACGTCGCCGGCCTGGTCGCGCAGGACGTCCAGGACGCGCTGTTCGAGACCGTCGGCCGCTGGCCGGTGTGCCTGGACTGCGGCGACCGCGCGCCCGTGCACGCGCTCTACATCCAGCCCGACCTCGGCGGCCCCGACCCGGTGTGGGTCTGCGAGGAGACCGGCGACGTGGTGGCGCCGCTCGGCGGATTGTGACGCCTTCGCTGGCTGGATCTCGACACGGCGGTCGCGACCTCGCGAGCTCGGTCGCGCGCCTCGCTCGATCACCATCAGCGGGTCCGCTGGCGCGTCCCCGCTAACCCTCCGAGCCCACCTGGAGCCACATCGTGTACCGGTCCGCCCGGTACACCGTCCGCGAGACCTCGACCACCTTGTCGCCCGCGAGCCCGCGCCGCGAGTGCCGCAGCACCGGGCCGCCCGGCTCGATCTCGAGCAGCTTGGCCTCCTCGTCGCCGGCGATATCGGCGTTGATGGAGTCCTCGGCCCACGTCGGGCGCAGGCCGCGCGACTCGAGCGCGTCGTACAGGCTGGTCGGCATGCCGCTCTGCAGGAAGCCCGGGATCAGCACCTCGTTGAGGTAGGCGTCCTCCACGCACATCGGCTGGCCGTCGGCGCGACGGAGCCGGCGCCAGTGGATGACGGCGTCCCCCTCGGTCACGTTCAGCGCTCGCGCCACGCCGGGGCCGGCCTGCTCGCGGCGGGCCAGGAGGGTCTGCGACTCGGCCAGCAGGCCGCGGCGCGCCATCTCCTCGGTGTAGCTCGTCAGTCGGCTCGCGGCCCGCCGGGGACGCGCGACGAACGTGCCCCTCCCCGGGATCCGCTCGAGAAGGCCCTCGACCACGAGGGCATCCATGGCTTGTCTCACCGTCATGCGGGCGACCCCGAACCTGTGCACCAGCTCGCGCTCGCTCGGTGCAGGTGAACCGGGTGCCGCCCCCGTGACGAGAGTGCGCACGTATTCGCGCACCTGGACGTGCTTGAGCGCACGCCCCTCAGTCACCAGCAACTCGTCCACAAGACGAAATCTAGGTGGCCTAGCCCGGTTTCGTCCCGGGATCGGCAAAACCCCGGAGATCCTGAGGAGTTCTTGAGGTCGTTCTCGACGATCACACCGGGCCCCAGGGCCCCTGGCGGCCCTCAGGGATCTCCCGGATGGTGAGGGGTCGGTGGGGTCCGGCAGGCTGGGGCCATGACCAGCGCCCCGACCCCCGCGACGGCCCCGGCCGCCCGTGCAGTGGACCTGCGGAAGACCTACGGATCCGGCGACACGGCCGTGCACGCCCTGGCCGGGGTGACCCTCGACCTGGAGGCCGGTCGCTTCACGGCGATCATGGGCCCGTCGGGCTCGGGCAAGTCGACGCTGATGCACTGCATGGCCGCCCTCGACACCCCGACGTCGGGCGCCGCCGAGGTCGGGGGCACCGAGCTGGGCCGGCTCAAGGACAAGGAGCTGACGGCGCTACGCCGGGAGCGGATCGGGTTCGTCTTCCAGGCCTTCAACCTGATCCCGACCCTGACCGCGGCCGAGAACATCCTGCTCCCGCTCGACCTGGCGGGCCGCAAGCCCGACCGGGCGTGGTTCGACACGGTGATCGACGCGGTCGGGCTGCGCGACCGGCTCGACCACCGGCCCACCGAGCTGTCCGGCGGGCAGCAGCAGCGCGTCGCCTGCGCCCGGGCGCTGGCCAGCAAGCCGTCGATCGTGTTCGCGGACGAGCCCACCGGCAACCTCGACAGCACGTCGGGCGCCGAGGTCCTCTCGTTCCTGCGGCGCAGCGTGGACGACTTCGGCCAGACGGTCGTGATGGTCACGCACGACGCGGTGGCCGCGTCGTACTGCGACCGGGTCGTCTTCCTCGCCGACGGCCTGGTCGTCGACGAGATCCACGACCCGCAGCGGGAGCAGATCCTGGAGCACATGACCCGCCTGCAGGACCTGGCGGCCGCCCGGACCGGCCGGGCCTGAGGGGTACGGCGTGCTCAAGCTGACCCTGCGCAACCTGTTCGCCCGCAAGGTGCGACTGGTGATGAGCGGCCTGGCGATCGTGCTGGGCGTGGCGTTCCTGTCCGGCGTCCTCGTCTTCAGCAACGGCCTCTCGTCCACCTTCGACAGCATCATCTACAGCTCCACCCCCGACGGGGTCGTCCGCGCCGAGCAGACGTCGTCGTTCGACTCCGCCCCCACCCAGACCACGCAGACCGTCTCCCCCGAGGTGGTCGACCGGCTCGCCGCGCTGCCCGAGGTGGCCCGCGCCGACGGCGACGTGGTCGGCATCGGCATGAGCCTGCTCGCCTCCGACGGCACGCTGGTCGGCGGCACCGGCGCACCGACGCTCGCGTTCAACCACACCGACGGGCCCAACATGGCCGGTGACCCGCCGATGCTGCTGAGCAGCGGCCGCTGGCCCACCGCGGCCGACGAGATCGTGCTGGACGACGCGGCCGCCGAGAACGGCGACTACCGGCTCGGCGACGAGGTGAAGCTGCTCGCGCCGTTCGGCAGGTCGGAGCGCACGGCGACCCTCGTCGGCACCGCCGAGTTCAACGGCGGCGGCACCGCGGGCGCCACCCTGCTCGTGTTCAGCACCCGGGGCGCGCAGGAGCTGTTCCTGGACGGGGCGGACGCGTTCAACCAGGTCTCGCTCACCGCTGCGGACGGCGTCACCCAGGAGCAGCTGGCGGCGGCGGCCGACCGGGTCGCGCCCGCCGGCTTCGAGGCGGTCACCGGCGACCAGGTCGCGCAGGAGTCCCAGGACGCCGTCGGCCGGTTCCTCGACGTGATCTCCACCTTCCTGCTGGTGTTCGCGATCATCGCGGTGATCGTCGGCGGCTTCATCATCGTCAACACGTTCACGATCCTGGTCGCGCAGCGCAGCCGCGAGCTGGCGCTGCTGCGCGCGCTGGGCGCCTCGCGCCGCCAGGTCACCGCGTCGGTGCTGGTCGAGGCCACCGTGCTGTCGGCGCTGGCCGCGACCCTCGGGATCGGGCTCGGGTGGCTGCTCGCCCGCGGCCTGGCCGCGCTGTTCCGGGCGATCGGGCTGGACATCGCCGGCGACGTCCTGACGCTCGACGCGCGGTCGGTCCTCATCAGCTACGCGGTCGGGATCGGCGTGACCCTGGTCGCCGCCTTCCTCCCGGCCCGGCGCGCCGGCCGGGTCGCGCCGGTCGCCGCGATGCGCGCCGACCCGGCGCCGGCGCGGGACTCGCTCCGCCGGCGCACGGTGATCGGCGCCGTGCTCATGGCGGTCGGCGCCGGGTTCGCCGTCGTCGGCGTCCGGGGCGGCCCGGGGCCCGACGCGCTCTGGGTCGGCATCGGTGCGGGGATCTGGATCCTGACCGCGGCGGGGATCAGCTCGGTGCTCGGCCGCCCGGTCCTGCTCCTGTGCCGCAGCCTGTTCGGGCGGCTCTTCGGCACGGCCGGCCGCCTGGCCGGCGACAACGCGCTGCGCGACCCGCGTCGTACCGGCGCGACCGCGTCGGCCCTGATGATCGGGCTCGCCCTGGTCTCCTGCATCGGGGTGCTGGCCGCCTCCCTCAACGCGTCGGTCGACGACGTCGTGGACGAGGAGTTCACCTCCGACTTCCTGGTGCAGAGCACCAACTTCCTGCCGTTCACCACCGCGGTCGGCGACGACCTCGCGAACGTCGCCGGTGTGGCCACGGTGAGCCGGCAGCAGTGGACCGGGGCGAGGGTGGACGACTCGACGGTCTTCGTGACCGGCAACGACGCCGCCTTCGACGACATCTACGACCTCGACGTCGTCGACGGGCGCCAGGAGCTGCACGGCCACGAGGCGCTGGTGACCCGCGGCTTCGCCGCGGACCACGACCTCCGGGTCGGGTCGCCGCTGGAGCTGACGTTCCTCGCCGGCAGGGCCCTCGACCTCGAGGTCGCGGGCATCATCGAGGGCAGCGAGACCACCGGCGACGTGAGCGTCCCGCTCGACCTGCTCGCCGACGCCGGCGTGCCCCGCCAGGACACCAGCCTCAGCATCGTGCTCGAGCCCGGGGCCGACCCGGTGGCCGTCGGCGCCGCGCTCGACGAGGCGGTGGCGTCCACGCCGATCGTGGCGGTCTACGACAAGCAGGAGTTCGCCGAGTCGATCCGCGGCCAGGTCAACCAGCTGCTGTACATGATCTACGGGCTGCTCGCACTGGCGATCGTGATCGCCGTGATCGGGATCGTGAACACGCTCGGCCTGTCGGTCATCGAGCGCACCCGGGAGATCGGCCTGCTCCGGGCGATCGGCATGAGCCGACCACGACTGCGGCGGATGATCACCCTCGAGTCGGTCGCGATCGCGGTCCTCGGCGCGGTGCTCGGCATGGCGATCGGCCTGGTGATCGGGGTCCTGCTGCGGCAGTCGTTGAAGGACAACCTCACCTCCCTGGGGCTCCCCCTGGGCCAGCTGCTCGTGTTCCTCGTGATCGCCGTGCTGGTCGGCGTCCTCGCCGCGATCCTCCCCGCCGTCCGGGCCGCGCGGCTCAACGTGCTGGAGGCGATCGCCACCGAATAGGGGTCGAACATCTGTTCGATCCCGGCGTATGCTGTGCCCATGGACTTCCAGGGCTCGCTGTTCGGGGCGCCGACCGCGGAGGCGCCGGCGTTCGACGGGATCTCGCGGCGGCTCCTGACCCGCGGGGCGTGGGTCGACCTCGCCCGGGCCTGGCTGCCCGAGGCCGACGACGTGTTCGCGACGCTCGTGCGCGACGTCCCGTGGCGAGCGGAGCGCCGGCAGATGTACGACCGCGAGGTCGACGTACCCCGGCTGCTGCACACGTACGGCGTCGGCGAGCCGCTCCCCCACCCGGCGCTGGCCCGGGCGCGCGGGGCGCTGTCGGCGCACTACCGGCCGGAGCTGGGCGAGCCGTTCGTGACCGCGGGGTGCTGCTACTACCGCGACGGGCGCGACAGCGTCGCGTGGCACGGCGACACCATCGGCCGCGGCAAGACCAGCGACACGATGGTCGCGATCGTCTCCCTCGGCGACCCCCGCAAGCTGATGCTCCGCCCGCGGCTCGGCGGCGCCTCGATCTCGGTCGAGATGGGCCACGGCGACCTCCTCGTGATGGGCGGCTCGTGCCAGCGCACCTGGGAGCACGCCGTTCCGAAGGTCGCCCACGCCGGGCCACGCGTCTCGGTGCAGTTCCGCCCGCTGAACGTGTTCTGAGGCCTGCCGGCGCGGTGTGTGAGCCTTCGCGGCCGGGTACTGCCGCGCCATGACCACGCTCCCAGCCGCGGAGTCGATGGGCTTCGGCCCGCTCCGCATCGCCTTCGACGGGCGGGTGCTCCGACCGCGCCCCTGGACCGAGGCACAGGCCACCTGGGCCGCCGAGATCCTGGAGACGGCCCCGCCGGGCGCCGTGCTCGAGTTGTGCGCGGGCGCGGGCCAGATCGGGCTGCTCGCCGTGCTCGGGTCGTCCCGGCGACTGGTGTGCGTGGACGTGAACCCCGCGGCGTGCGAGTGGGCACGGCACAACGCCGACGCGGCCGGCCTCGGCGCCCGGGTCGAGGTCCGCGAGGGGCCGATGGAGGACGTGCTGCGCGACAGCGAGCGCTTCGCGCTCGTGGTGGCCGACCCGCCGTGGGTGCCGCGGGCGCGGGTCGGCGACTACCCGGAGGACCCGGTGGTCGCCATCGACGGCGGGGACGACGGCATGGACCTCGCCTGGCTGTGCGTCGACGTCGCCCGGAGCCACCTGACGCCGCTGGGCACCCTGCTGCTGCAGCTGGGCACCGTCGAGCAGGTCGACGCGCTGCGGGCGCGCCTGCACGGCGACGACGACTTCGTCGTCACCGAGGTGCGGTGGTGCGACCGGGGCGTGCTGGTCCGGCTGGACCTCACGTAGGACGCAGCTTCTCCGGCAGCACCTTGTGGGTGCCGTCGCACCACGGGAACGACTGCGACCGGTCGCACCGGCACACCGCGGTCACGGGGCGCGTCGTCTCGTGCGCCACGCCGTCGGCGTCCTCGATCGTGTGCTTGCCGCGCAGCAGCATCGGGCCGCCGGGGCACAGCACGATGTCCGGGTGCTCGTAGCCGGCGGTCGGTTCGGTGGACGTGCTCACGCGACCTGCTCCTCGTCGGCGCCCCAGCGGGACAGCATGGTCCGGGCGAAGCGGTCGTCGAGGTCGAGGCAGGTGAACGCCCCGAACCAGACGTCCTCCTCGAGCTCGGGCTCCTCCTCGAGCAGCGCACCGATGATCGTGCGCACGGCGAGCTGCTCGTGCACGGCGTCGGCCTCCACGTGCTCGGCGTAGTAGGCGACCATCTCGGCCGGGAAGCCCAGCCGCTCGAGCCCCTGCGCCATCCGCCGCGACGGCAGCGAGCTGGTCGCCTCGAACGCCGCGAGGTGCCCGAGCGCCGCCCCGCGCAGCCGGCGCTGGAGGCCGAACATCGAGACGGTGTTGTGCTGGTCGAACGCCTCCTGCGGCATCACCTCGAGGTGGGCGTCGTACGACGCCTCGAGGCCGGTCGCCCGCAGCCCCTCGGCGAACAGGTGGTGGTGGAGCCGGTTCGGGTCGCCGTCGCCGTACTCGTCGAACTGCAGCTCCATCAGCGCGGCCTTGGCGCGCACCCCGAGCCGCGGCACCAGCCAGGCGACCGGGTCAGACTCCTTGAGGTGGTAGAGCGACTTGACGCGCAGCAGCTCGACCGCCTGGTCGTACGTCGCGTCGCGATGGACGTGCCGCGCCAGCGACGCGCCCTCCTGCTGGTCGAGCCAGCCGAAGAAGTCCTCGACGAAGGAGAGCCCCTCCGGCCGCGCGAACCGCGCGCGGAGCCGGGACTCGAGGTCGCGCTCCAGCACGACGCGGACGCGCACCAGCTGGGGGTCCCACTCGAGCGCGTCGTCGACGTCGTCGAAGCCGCGGTAGTGCAGCTCGTGCAGCGCCCAGAGAGCGAGGGCGGCGTCCTCACCCTCGGCCGCCGGGGTGGCGGCGAGGACGGTGTAGAAGTCGTCGGTGCCGGACCGCAGGGCTCGGAACAGCTCCTCGGTCAGCGGCCCGCGCGGGTCGGGAACGTGCATGTCGCGGGTGTACCCGGCACCCGCGACGTGCAGTCCTGTTCGTGTCGCGCGTCTCGCTCGCCTGCGTCCTCGCTCAGAACTTCACCTGCGGCGCGACCTCCTGGCCGTCCGGGGCCTCGTAGAAGTCGCGCTTGTGGACGTTGGCGATGCCGGTGAAGAACATCCACGGGATGGTCTGGGTGAGCTTGTTCAGCGTCGCCACGGCGTCGTTGTAGTACTGGCGCGCGAAGGAGATCTGGTTCTCGGTCTCGGCCAGCTGCTGCTGCAGGTCCAGGAAGTTCTGGTTCGCCTTGAGGTCGGGGTAGTTCTCGGCGACCGCGTTGAGGTTCACCAGCGCGCCCTGCAGGCGGGCGTCCGCGGCGGCCTTGGCCGGGACGTCGTCGCCCTTCGCGGCGGCCTGGACCCCGGCGCGCGCCGCGGTGACCTCCTCGAACACGCCCTTCTCGTGGGCGGCGTACCCCTTGACGGTCTCGACCAGGTTCGGGATCAGGTCGGCGCGCCGGGTGAGCTGGACGTCGATCCCGCCGAGCGCCTCCTGCGCGCCGATGTCGGTGGTGCGCAGCTTGTTGAAGCCGACGATCACGAAGCCGACCAGGGCGACGATGACGACGACGATGACGATGATGGCGATGAGCATCTGAACCTCTCAGGTGGATGGAGCTCTGCTGGATCGGAGCACCCCGGTGGTCACCACGAGCCGACTCCGCCACCGCCGCCGCCACCGCCACCGGAGAAGCTCCCGCCGACGCCTCCCGACGACGACGACTTCTGCGTGGCCTCGTACGACGAGATCGCGGAGCTGACGGTGGACTGGAAGTCGCCGACCATGGACGAGACGGCCGACCCGGCGGCCATGCCGCCGTAGTAGCCGCCGAAGTACGACGGGACCGGCGGCTCGGAGCCCATCTCGGTGCGGTACTTCTCGGCCCACTCGTCGGCGCACCCGAACGCCACGGCCCACGGGACGTAGGCCGTGTAGAGGTCCTTGCGCGCGGCGAAGTCGAAGCGGTCCTCGGCGGACGGCGTGGACAGGATCCGGCGGAAGCCGCCGGAGCGGGACCAGAGGTCGCGGCCGGCGCGGGTCCGCCGGGTGCCGGCACCGGTCGCGGCGAGCCCGGCCCCGAAGACCGCGAACAGGCCGGGGACCAGGCCGAGCAGGGTCATGTCGAGCGGGTTCCACCAGGCGATGGCGAGCACGGCGAGGGCGCTGGCGCCGATGACCAGGGCCCCGCGGTTGCCCAGGCCGCTGGCGACCATCAGCCCGGAGCTCCGCGCCCAGCTGCGGGTGGACTCCTCGAACCGCTCCATCTCGGCCTTGAGCCGCTTGCCGGCCTCGACGTCCTTCGGGCTCGCCCGGAACGAGGCGCCCGGGCCGCCGAGCAGGTGCGCGACGCCGGAGGTGACCGGGTCCAGGCCGGCCCATCCCTCCGAGCCGTTCTTGTCGGTGATGGTCCAGGTGTCGTTCGACCGGTTCAGGTCGATGGCCCCCCGCTCGGCGGCGTACATCAGCGTCGCGACGTACTGCTCGTCGCCGACGTCCTCGCTGACGAGGTACGCCGCCTGTGCCGGGCCGATCCCCTCGGGTGGGGCGTACAGGAGCGGGAACCCCGGGTCCTGCTCCCGGGTCCGCCGCACGAGCACGAAGCCGAGCAGGCCGGCGCCCACGGCGAGGAGGAGGACGAGGACCGCGACGGGCACGCTGGTGCCGAGCACCGCGTCCCAGCGCTGCGTCCAGGGCAGCTCCTTGCCGGGCGGGGGCGTCGGGATGTCCATGCCGGCGAGCAGCGTGACCGGGGTGCCCGGCTCGAGGGCTCCCGTCCGCACCCGCAGGGTGTCGGTGCCCTCGCCCTGCGGACGGCACCCGCCGGTCTGCCCGGCGCCGACGGCGCACTCGACGTGCTCGGCCGCGGCGGGCAGGTGCACGGTCAGGTTCGCCTCGCCGATCTGCGGGCCGTGCGGGACGAGCTCCCAGTAGAGCTGCGTCTCGCTGTCGGCGTCCACCCCCGGCTCCAGCACGCCGTCGACCTCGTAGTGGATCCGGTAGGTGTGGTTGCCGGTCGACACCGTGCTGTTCGGATCGCCGACCCGCGCGACGAGGTAGCGCCGACCGCTCTCGTCGCTCAGCTCCACCGGGACGTCCTGGCCGTCCATCGTGACGACGACGTCGTGCGGGTCGCGGCGCGCGTGCGGCGCGTTCGGGTCCCGGCGGTCCCAGTAGCGGAAGATGCCGTGCTTGCCGCCGACCAGGAACGCGACGTCGAGCGTCTCGTCGACCGTGAGGTCGCCGTTCTCGTCCACGTCCAACGTGGCGCGGTAGCTGTCGATCGAGATGTCCGAGTCGATCGCAGCATCCCCGCCGGACCGGATGAGTGCCGGCACCACGAGCACGAGGCACAGCACGGCGAGGCCGACCAGGTAGCCCACGACGCGCTTCATGAGCGGGAGCCTAGGGCCGCGACCACCCGCGCCGTCGGAAAACCGCGTGCCCGCTGTCGGTGCCGCTTGCTTGACTGGACCCGATGACCTCGCAGACCGCCGCCAAGCCCACCCTCGCCTCCTTCTGGCACGACCTCCCCCGCGAGGGGAAGCTGCTCCTGTCGGTGGTGGTCTTCGAGTTCATCGGCACCGGGCTGGTGCTGCCGTTCCACGTCGTCTACCTGCACGAGGTGCGCGGCATCGACCTGGGGCACGTCGGCCTGCTGCTCGGCCTGCCGCCCCTGGTCGGCTTCCTGATCGTCGGTCCGGGCGGCTCGGCGATCGACCGGTTCGGCGCCCGGCGGATCCTGATGGCGGCGCTGGTGCTCCAGGTCGTCTCCAACACCCTGCTCGCGTTCGCCCGCACCGAGTACGCCGCGGCGTTGGCGCTGCTGCTGTCCGGGGCCGCGTTCGGCGTGACCTGGCCGGGCTTCCAGTCGCTGATCGCGACCGTCGTGCCCGTCGAGCTGCGGCAGCGGTACTTCGGCGTGAACTTCACGCTGCTCAACCTCGGCATCGGGATCGGCGGCATCCTCGGCGGGATGCTCGTCGACGTCGACCGGCTGGTGACCTTCCAGGCGATCTACCTCGCCGACGCGGTCTCCTACCTGCCCGCGCTGCTCCTGCTGGCCGTGCCGCTGCGACACGTGGCGGGCCGGGTCGAGCACCCGCACGGCACGGCGCCGGCGAAGGTGAGCTACCTCGAGGTGGCTCGCCGGCCCGCGGTCGGCACGTTGATGCTGCTGAGCTTCGTGTCGTCGTACGTCGGCTACTCGCAGCTCAACGCCGGGATGCCCGCCTTCGCCCGCGCCGTCGGGGAGGTGTCGACCCGCGGCCTCGGCCTGGCGTTCGCGGCGAACACCCTGGTCATCGTGGTGCTGCAGCTGTTCGTGCTGCAGCGCATCGAGGGCCGCCGGCGGACCCGCGTGATCGCGGTGATGGGCGTCGTGTGGGCCGGGTCGTGGCTGCTGCTCGGCGCGACCGGGCTGGTGTCCGGCACCGTCGGCGCCACGCTGCTGGTGGCGGCGTGCGCGTCGGTCTTCGCGTTCGGCGAGACGCTGCTGCAGCCGACGATCCCGGCGCTGGTCAACGAGCTCGCGCCCGACCACCTGCGCGGCCGCTACAACGCGCTCAGCTCGGGCACCTTCCAGCTCGCCGCGATCATCGCGCCGCCGGTCGCGGGCTTCCTGGTCGACCACGACCTCGGCGCGCTCTACATCGCGTCGCTGGTCGCCGGCTGCCTGCTGACCGGCGTGATCGCGGTGGTCCGCCTCGAGCCGCAGCTCAGCCCGGAGGTCAACGGCGTCCGGCCGCGCCTGGTCGACGACCCGGGCGAGCTCTCCTCGGCCTCCGCGAAGACGATCAGCGCCGCGACCGACTGACCACCCACCTCAGCACCAGCAGCGCCAGCAGCACCCCGGCCGCCTGCTTCCAGTACGTCTTCGCCAGCACCGGCAGCACCGCCGCCCCGAGGTCCAGCGAGTCGTCCTGCGCCGGAGCGGGGCGGGGGGCCGGTGGGGCCGGCTCCGCGACGTGCTTCGGTGCGGTCTCCTCGGATACTCCCTGACGATCGTGCTCCTCCGAGGGCGGTTCGACGACATTTTCGTCAGGGACTACCGCATCGGACGGCTCCGACAGGCGCTGCTCGAGGCAGTCCACGAACTGGCCGAGGAGCTTGTCGGAGACGTCCTGCATGACGCCGCGGCCGAACTGGGCGGGCTTGCCGGTGATGGACAGGTCGGTGACCACCTCGACGTCGGTGGCGCCCGAGGCCGCCGGCGCCATGGTCAGGGTGACCGTGGCGCCGGCGGTGCCGTTGCCCCGCTTGTCCTTGCCCTTGGCCTCGACGACGAACCGGTGCGCGGCCTCGTCCTTCTCCACGAACGTGCCGGAGCCGTTGTAGACCAACGCGATGGGGCCGAGCTTGACCTTCACCGAGCCCGAGAACTGCTCGCCGTCCACGGACGTCACCGAGGCGCCCGGGAAGCACTCCGCGACCGATGCGATGTCGTTGAAGTGCGCCCAGGCCTCGTCGACGGACGCCGGGACGGTGAACCGGTGGGTGAGGTCCATCAGGCGACCCCGGCGGCTGCCAGCACCGCGCGGCGGGTGAGGACCCGCGCCAGGTGCCGGCGGTAGTCGGCGTCGCCGTTGAGGTCCGAGGGCGGCTCGGTGCCCTCGGCGGCCTGCTCGGCGGCGGCGCGTACGGCGTCCTCGGTCGCGGGCTGCCCGGCCAGGGCCTCCTCGACCGCCCGCGCCCGGAGCGGCGTCGAGCCCATGTTGGTCAGCCCGATCCGGGCCTCCGCGATGGTGCCACCGTCCGTGCGGACCGTCGCCGCGACCGCGACGATCGGCCACTGGTGGGCGACCCGCACGAACTTCTCGTACTGGGCGCCCCAGCCCCCGCGCTTGGGGATGCGGACCTCGGTGAGGATCTCGTCGTCGCCGATCGCGGTCTCGAACAGGTCGACGAAGAAGTCGTCCGCCGCGACCGTCCGGGTGCCGCCCGGGCCCTGGATGACGAACTCCGCCCCCAGCGCCAGCGCCGGCGCGCCGAGGTCGCCCGCCGGGTCGGCGTGCGCGAGCGCGCCGCCGAAGGTGCCGCGGTGCCGCACCTGGGCGTCGGCCAGGTGCTCGATCGCCTTCGAGATCAGCGTCGCGTGCTCCTCGACCAGCGGGTCGGAGCCGACGACCGCGTGCGGCGTCATCGCGCCGATCACGATCGCGTCGCCGTCGTCGCGCACGCCGCGCAGCGACTCGATCCGCCCGAGGTCGATGACCATCTCCGGCGCGTTGAGCCGCATCCGCAGGACCGGCAGCAGGCTCTGCCCACCGGCGATGATCTTGGCGTCGTCGCCGTGCTGGGCCAGTGCGGCCAGCGCGTCCTCGACCGAGGTGGGTGCCACGTAGTCGAACGCTGCGGGGATCATGCGCCCGCTCCTTCCGTGCTGGACTGGCCGGGCATCTCCTGGTTCCCGGCTGCGCCCCCGGCCTCGAAGTGCGGCATCGCCGCACCCTCGGTCGGGCCGCCCGCGCCGGGCCCGTTGATCGCCTTCCACACCCGTTCGGGCGTGCACGGCATCTGGATGTCGTTGACCCCGAGGTGACGGACGGCGTCGACGACCGCGTTGACGACCGCCGGCGTCGAGGCGATCGTGCCCGCCTCGCCGACGCCCTTCGCGCCGAGGCTGTGCGCCGTGGCCGGCGAGGTCGTGTGGCCGGTCTCGAAGCTGATCGTGTCGGCGGCCGTCGGCAGCAGGTAGTCGACGAAGGAGCCGGACACCAGCGTGCCGGAGTCGTCGTACACCGCCTCCTCCCACAGCGCCTGGGCGATGCCCTGCACCAGGCCTCCGTGCACCTGGCCCGAGACGATCAGCGGGTTGACGATGTTCCCGATGTCGTCGACGCAGACGTACTTGCGCATCTTCAGCGCGCCGGTCTCGGTGTCGACCTCCATCGCGCACAGGTGGGTGCCGTGCGGGAAGGAGAAGTTCTCCGGGTCGTACGTCGCGTCCGAGTCCAGCGACGGCTCCACTCCCTCGGGGAAGTTGTGCGCCGTGAACGTCGCGAGCGCGATCTCGCCGATGGCCATCCCCTGGTCGGTGCCGCGGACCGTGAACCGGCCACCCGCGAACTCCAGGTCGTCCACCGACGCTTCGAGCAGGTGGGCCGCGATCGGCTTCGCCTTCTCGATCACCTTGTCCGCCGCCCGCACCAGCGCCTCGCCGCCGACCGCGAGCGACCGCGATCCGTAGGTGTCGAGACCCTTGGGCGCCACCTGGGTGTCGCCGTGCAGCACCTCGACGTCCTCGAAGGCCACCCCCAGCCGGTCGGCGACGATCTGGCTGAACGCCGTCTCGTGGCCCTGCCCGTGCGCGCTGGCCCCGGTCACCACCTCGACCTTGCCGGTGGCGAGCATCCGCACGCTGGCGTGCTCCCAGCCGCCGGCGCCGTAGTCGAGCGAGCCGAGGACCCGGGACGGGGCGAGGCCGCACATCTCGGTGAACGTCGAGATGCCGATGCCGAGCTGCACCGTGTCGCCGCGCTCGCGGCGCTCCCGCTGCTCGGCGCGCAGCTCGTCGTACCCGAACATCTCCTTGGCCTTGGCGGTGGCCTCCTCGTAGTTCCCCGAGTCGTACTGGAGGCCGCAGACCGAGGTGAACGGGAACTCCTCGTGCTTGATCCAGTTCTGCTCGCGGATCTGCAGCGGGTCGACGCCGACCTCGGCGGCGAGCTCGTCCATCAGCCGCTCGATCGCGAACGTCGCCTCGGGCCGGCCGGCGCCGCGGTAGGCGTCGGTCCAGGTCTTGTTGGTGAGCACGGTCTGGACGTTGAACTGGTAGCTCGGGAACTTGTAGATCGCGTTGAACATGAACGCCCCGAGCACCGGTACGCCGCCGCCCACGAGGGAGACGTAGGCGCCGAGGTCGGCGAGCAGCTCGACCTTGAGGCCGGTGACGGTGCCGTCCTTCTCGGCCGCGAGGGTGAGCTTCTGCCACTGGTCGCGCCCGTGGTGGGCGGTCAGCAGCGACTCGCTGCGGGTCTCGGTGTACTTCACCGGCTTGCCGAGCCGGCGGGCCACGGCCCAGGTGATCCACTCCTCGGGGGTGGTCTGCAGCTTGCCGCCGAAGCCGCCGCCGACGTCGGGGGCGATCACCCGGATCTTCGACTCGGGGACGCCGGTCGTGGCGGCCAGCGCGAACCGGACGATGTGCGGGATCTGCGTGGAGGTCCACATCGTCAGCTGCTCGCTGGTGGGGTCCACGACCACCGATCGGGGCTCCATGAACGCCGGGATCAGGCGCTGCTGGCGGTACTCGCGCTCGATGACGATGCCGTCGCCGCGCGCCTTCTCGATCGCCTCGTCGACGCTGGCGCCGGTGCCGGCCTCAGCCGAGTCGAAGCGCCACAGCGCCGACTTGTTGGTGCCGAGGTCCGGGTGCGCCAGGACCGTGTCGGCCGCCGCCTCCTTCAGGTCCAGGACGGCCGGGAGCTCCTCGTACTCGACGTCGACCAACTCGGCGGCGTCACGGGCCTCGGCGGCGGACCGCGCGACCACGACCGCGACGGTCTCGCCGGCGAAGGCGACCCGGTCGGACGGCATCGGCAGGTGGGTGGGGGCGACCTGGTCGGGCGTGATCGGCCAGGCGTTGATGTTGACGCCCTGGGACTCCCCGAGGTCGGCACCGGTGAGCACGGCGACCACGTTGGTGGCCGCCGACGCCTGGGACGTGTCGATCGACGTGATCCGCGCGTGCGCGAACGGGCTGCGCACCATCGCCAGGTGCAGCATCCCGGGCAGGGTCAGGTTGTCGGTCCAGCGGGTCCGGCCGGTGATGAGGCGCTGGTCCTCCTTGCGCCGGCGGTCGCGCCCGACCTCGCGCTCGACCTCGGCGGTGGTCACGAGGTCACCCCCTGGCCCGCGGCGTGCTGCACGGCACGGACGATGTTGTGGTAGCCCGTGCAGCGGCACAGGTTGCCCTCGAGGCCGAGCCGGATCTCCTCCTCGGTCGGGTTCGGGTTGTTGTTCAACAGGTCGACGCTCTGCATGATCATCCCCGGCGTGCAGAACCCGCACTGCAGGCCGTGGCACTCGCGGAAGGCCTCCTGCACCGGGTGCAGCTGCCCGTCCTGGGCGAGGCCCTCGATCGTGGTGACCTCGCCGCCGTCGGCCTGCACGGCCAAGACGTTGCACGACTTCACGCTGGTGCCGTTGAGGTGGACCGTGCAGGCGCCGCAGTTGCTGGTGTCGCAACCGATGACGGTGCCGGTCTTGCCGAGCTTCTCGCGGAGGTACTGCACGAGCAGCATGCGCGGTTCGACGTCGTCGGAGACCTGGGCTCCGTCGACCGTGAGGATGATCCGGTTCATACGATGGGAGACTAGAGCCGGACGGTTGGTCAAAGGTAGGGCCTGGACGAAATTCGATCGCCCAACCTGCCTGACGTCAGCGCTGCGCGGCCGCCAGCCGCCCCTTCAGCAGCGGTACGGCGGGGTGCGGCGCCCCGGCGAGCCGCGCCAGGCAGGCCTCGACGACCTCGGTGTCGTACGGCGCCAGCTCGCAGTAGCGCACCACCGCGTCCGGCTGGGGGTCGGCGAGCAGCGCCTCGCGGACGGCGACCGCGACGTACTCGGCCAGCTCGGTCAGCGCCGGGCTGTTGGTGCCGGGCAGCAGGTCGCCGCCGTACGCGTCGACGGCCGCGGCGACCCGCCCGCGACGCAGCAGCGAGAGCACCAGGTCGACGTCGGTGGCGACCGGCATGCTGAGCCGGTACGGGCGGGAGGAGAGCTGGCCGCCGAGCGCGGACCGCAGGTGCGACACCTCGGCCTTGAGCGTCGACAGGGTGACCGCCTGGTCGCCGTACACCAGCGCGTGGAGGTGCTCGAGCGACAGCCCCTCCGGGTGCATGGCGAGCAGCGCGAGCACCTCGGTCTGCCGGCGGTTGAGCAGCAGCCGTTGGCCGTCCAGCCAGGTCTCCGCGGTGCCGAGCAGCCGGAGCACCAGCCCCGACTGCGAGCACTCGTCGGCCGCGCCGGCCACCGGGTGGGCGTTCGAGACCGGCATCGCGGTCTCGATCAGCCGGGCCAGCACCCGGGCGGTGGCCAGGCCGATCGGGTGGGTGCGGTCCCAGGTCGTGGAGATGTCGATGACGCCGAGGTGGGTGCCGGTGACCGGGTCGTGCAGCGGCGCGGCCCAGCAGACCCAGTTGTGCACGATCGGGGCGTAGTGCTCGGCGCTGAACACCGTCGCCGGCGCGGTGTGCCGGTTGGCGAGGTCGAGCGCGTTGGTGCCGACCGACTGGTCGTCCCACCGCCCGCCGGCCACGAAGTTCACGGTCTCGGCCTTGCGGCGCATCACCCGGCCGCCGTAGGTCCAGAGGATCCGGGTCTCGGGGTCGGTGACCGCGACGACCAGGTCGCCGTCCTCGGCGGTACGCCGCAGCTCGGCCTCCACCCGCTCGACCGCGGTCTGCAGCGGCGAGCCGCGCCAGTACGCCGCGGTCTCGGACTCGTCGGCGAGCGGCGCCTCACAGACGTCCGGGGTGATCGCCGCGACCGAGCGCGTCCAGCTGCTCAGGATCTCGGGCCGGACCAGCGTCGCGGCGTCGTCCCCGCGCTCGACGAACGAGGTCCATGCGCGGACGGCGTCCATCCGCCGAGTCTGGAGCTCGCTGCGAGCCATGCGCACGAACGTAGCATCGGGCTGGTGACGCGGGTCACAGGTCTCGGTGGATGCGCCCGTCCAGGGTGCCGAGCCGCTCGCCGGTGCCGCCCCAGCGGCCCGCGACGATCTCGGCCGCGATGCTGATCGCGGTCTCCTCAGGCGTCCGCGCGCCGAGGTCGAGCCCGATCGGGCTGGAGAGGCGGGCGATCTCCTTCTCGTCCACGCCGGCCTCCCGCAGCCGGGCGAGCCGGTCCTCGTGGGTGCGGCGGGAGCCCATCGCGCCGACGTACGCGACCTCGGGCAGCCGCAGCGCCACCTCCAGTAGGGGGACGTCGAACTTGGGGTCGTGGGTGAGCACGGTGATGACCGTGCGGCCGTCGATGCGGCCCGCCTCCGCCTCGGCGGCGAGGTAGCGGTGCGGCCAGTCGACGACGACCTCGTCGGCGTCGGGGAACCGGCTGTTCGTGGCGAACACCGGCCGGGCGTCGCAGACCGTCACGTGGTAGCCCAGGAAGCTGCCGACCCGCGCGACGGCGGCGGCGAAGTCGATCGCGCCGAACACCAGCATCCGCGGCTTCGGCGCGAAGGCCCAGACGAACACCCGCATCCCCTCGCCGCGGCGCTCGCCGTCCGGGCCGTAGGTCAGCGTGGCGTTGTGGCCGGCGGCCAGCAGGCCCAGCGCGTCGTCGTGCACCGCGTCGTCCGCGCGCGTCGACCCGAGGCTCCCGGAGACCGGCAGGTCCGGGCGGACGATCAGCCGCCGGCCGAGCCAGGCGGGGTCGGGGTGCTCGATGACCGTCGCGAGCGCGACGGGACGGCCGGCCTCGACGTCCTCGGCGATCTCGCCGAGCTCGGGGAAGGTCTCGCGGTCCACCTTCTCGACGTACACGTCGAGGATGCCGCCACAGGTCAGCCCCACGGCGAACGCGTCGTCGTCGGAGACGCCGTACCGCTCCAGGACGGGGACGCCGGTCTCGACCACCGACTCGCCCAGCTCGTAGACCGCGCCCTCGACGCAGCCGCCGGACACCGAGCCGACCGCGGTCCCGTCGGGTCCGACCAGCATCGAGGCGCCCGGCGGCCGCGGGGCGGACCGGAACGTCGCGACCACGGTCCCGACGCCCACGGACTCGCCGGAGCGCCACCACTCCAGCAGCTCGGGAAGCACGTCACGCACGGGAGATCACCTCCGACAGCTCGGCGAACGTCGCGAGGGAGTGCCCGGCGACGAAGTCGTCGCAGTGCGGCAGGGCGGCGACGACGCCCTGCTGGACGGGCTCGTACCCGGACTTGCCGCGGTGCGGGTTGACCCAGACGACCCGGTGCGCGATCCGCTGCAGGCGCGCCATCTGCTCGCCGAGCAGGGCGGGGTCGCCGCGCTCCCAGCCGTCGCTGAACACCACCACGACCGCTCCGCGGGCCATCCCCCGCTGGCCCCAGCGGTCGAGGAAGAACCGCAGCGTCTCGCCGAGCCGGGTCCCGCCCGACCAGTCGGGCACGGTCTCGCCCGCGGCGACCAGCGCCCGCTCGGCGTCGCGCAGCCGCATCGCGCGGGTCACGTGGGTGACCCGGGTGCCGACCGTGAACGTCTCGACCGACGGTGCCACCTGGCTGAACCGGTGCGCGAGGCGGAGCAGCGCGTCGGCGTACCCGCTCATCGAACCGGAGACGTCGACGAGCAGCACCACCCGGCGCGGCCGGACGCCGCGGCGCCGCCAGGCGATCTCGGCCGGCTCGCCCATCCGGCGCAGGGACGACCGCAGCGTGCGGGAGGCGTCGACCTGACCGCGGTGCCAGCGCCGGTGGCGGGCGGTACGGCGGACCGGCGGGCGCGGGGTGAGCGTCGCGAACATCCCGGCCAGCCGGTGCTTCTCGGCGTTCGAGAGCGCGGCGACGTCACGGTGCCGCAGCACCTCGCTGTCGCTCGCCCGGGCGCGGACCACCTCGTCGGAGGCGTCCGCCTCGCCGTCGCCGTCCCCCAGCGGCAGCCCGGACAGCTGCGGTGCCGGCGGCGCGACGGCCGGGCGCGGACGCGGCAGCCCG
Source organism: Nocardioides aquiterrae (assembly GCF_039526625.1). Classification (NCBI taxonomy): domain Bacteria; kingdom Bacillati; phylum Actinomycetota; class Actinomycetes; order Propionibacteriales; family Nocardioidaceae; genus Nocardioides; species Nocardioides aquiterrae. Next base: position 20,551 of record NZ_BAAAJE010000034.1, on the reverse strand, counting down.
TCGCGGGAGCCGAAGTACTCGTGGAAGACCGGGTCGTACCGGGCGAGGTCGTCGGGCCCCGCGCACAGCGTGGCCCGGCCGGCGAGGTACGTCGCGCGGGGGTCGCCGGCCCCGAGCACCGCGGCGGCGGCGAGGAACCCCTGCGACCGGTCCTGGGTGACGGGGACGCCGGCCGCGCGGAGCGCGCGGGTGAAGCCGAGGAGGACTTCGTCGGCCTGGCGACTCATCGTGGGCGGTGTCGTGGGCGCGGTCATGGTCGGAGCATCTGGTCCAGGGCGTGGCGCACGCGGTCGGCGTCCTCGCGGTACTTCACGAGCGCGCCGAGGGTCGCGGCGGCCGACGCCAGGTCGATCTCGGCGGTGCCGAGGTAGTGCAGGGCCCGCGCCCAGTCGAGGGTCTCGGCGACGCCGGGCGGCTTCTGGAGGTCGTCGCGGCCGCGCAGCTGCTGCACCAGCTCGACGACCTGCCGGCGCAGCTGCTCGGAGACCTCGGGCGCGCGGCTGCGCAGGATCTCCACCTCGCGCTCGAGCCCGGGATGGTCGATCCAGTGGTAGAGGCAGCGCCGCTTGAGCGCGTCGTGCAGCTCGCGGGTGCGGTTGGAGGTGAGCACCACGAACGGCGGGGTCGCGGCGCGCACGGTGCCGAGCTCGGGGATGGACACCTGGTAGGTCGAGAGCACCTCGAGCAGGAACGCCTCGAACTCGTCGTCGGCGCGGTCCACCTCGTCGACGAGCAGCACGGCCGGGCTCTGCTGCAGCGCCTGCAGCACCGGGCGGGCGAGCAGGAAGCGCGCGTCGTACAGGCTCTTCTCGGCCTCCTCGACGTCGGCTCCGCCCGCGGCCTCGAGCGCGCGCAGGTGCAGGATCTGGCGCGGGAAGTCCCAGTCGTAGAGCGCCTGGGTGGCGTCGATGCCCTCGTAGCACTGGAGCCGCACGAGCGGCAGGTCCAGGCTCTCGGCGATCGCCTCGGCGAGCGCGGTCTTGCCGGTGCCGGGCTCGCCCTCGAGCAGCAGCGGGCGCTGCATCCGGAGCGCCAGGTAGGTCACCGTCGACAGGGCGTCGTCGGCGAGGTAACCGGTGCGGCCGAGGCGGGCGGCCACGGCAGCGGGTGACTCGAGGGCCATGCCCTCAAGGCTACGCGGCCGGGTGTTGGTCAACGGTTGGGAACGTCGACATCGCGGCCGGTGGCGAGGTCGCCGCACTCGACGACCTCCGCCTGGTGGGCGGCGAGGTAGCCGCGGGCGCCCCGGTCGCCGTCGGTCTCGGCGACGACACCGGCCCAGTGGTCGCGGCCCAGCACGACCGGGTGGCCGGGCCGCCCGTCGTAGGCGGCCCGCCGCAGCGTGCCGGCGTCCGGCGCAGGGTCGAGGAGGCGGCGGACGACGTCCGCGCCCACGTCCGGGAGGTCGACGAGCGTCACCACGACCGCGTCGGCGTCGGTGCCCGCCGCGGCCGTGAGCCCGGCGCGGAGCGAGGCGGACATGCCGTCCTCCCAGTCCGCGGCCACGACCGCGGTGGCACCGGTGCCGTCGAGGAGCCGCAGCGCCTCCTCGGCACGGGCGCCGAGGACGACCGTGGTCCGGGCGCAGCCTCCGTCCGTCAGGACCCGGATGCTGCGGACCAGCCAGTCGTCCACGAGGGCCTTCGGCCGGCCCATCCGCGAGCCCGCGCCCGCGGCGAGCAGCAGCCCGTCGGTCATCAGGAGAAGGCTTGCTCGTAGAGCGCGGCGAGGTCGGCGGAGTACGGCGCGCTGAAGCCGCACACCGTGACCTGCCCGTTGGTCGCGCTGACCAGGTAGCGCCCGCCCTGCCGGAACTCCACCGCCCCCACGAGGGCTCGCAGCTCCTCCGCGGGCGCCTGCACGCGGACCAGGTCGGTCGGGTCGCCGGCGTACCAGTGCCCGACGGTGAGCGTGACCACCCCGTCGGCGAGCGTGGTCACCGTGCCGTCGAAGGCGACGGTCTGCTGGGCGAGGGCCTCGGCGTTCGGCACCATGCACTTGGCGGCGTACGCCGTCGGGCTGGGCGCGGAGAGCTCGGTGACCGTCTCGCTGTCGGCGGCGGTGGGCGGCGCGGCGGGGTCGTCGTCGTGGCCGACGATCGCGAACACCCCGACGCCGGCGATGATCAGGACCGCGGCGGCCGCGACCAGCCAGGTGAGCGGGCCGCGCCCGCGAGTGCCGGTCGCACGGTTCTCGGTGGTCAGCTCGGTGCTCATGACGTCCTCCAGGAGTCGGGCCACCCGCTCGGGGTCGGCCGGCGGGAGGGCAGTCGCCGGATCGGCCGCCCGCAGGCGGTCGCGCAGCTCCGCGTCGTGTCGGTCGGTCACGGCCTTCTCCCCTCTCTCGACTCCTCATGTCCGGCAGCGCCCACCCTCTTTCGCAGGCGGTCGGACAACTTCTTCCTCGCGCGCGTGAGGCGGATGCTCGCGGCGTTCGGCGTGATGCCGAGGACCGCGCCGATCTCGGCGGGCGTGAGCTGCTCCCACGCCCACAGGCGGAGCAGCTCGGCCTCCTCGGCCCGCAGCGCCGCCAGCGCCTCCTCGAGCGCCGGGTCCTCGGGTGGCTCGGCGTCGGCCGGCAGCGCCATGATCCGCGCCGCCACCCGCTCCTGCCGGCGCGCCGAGCGCTCGGCGTTGCGCAGGCAGTTGCGCGCCACGGCGTACACCCAGGGCAGCGGCTGGTCCGGCAGCTCGGTCGCCCGGCGCCAGCAGACCAGCAGCGTCTCGGCGAGCACGTCCTCCGCCGTCTCGGGGTCGGTACGGCGGGCGAGGTAGCGCCGCACCGGCTCGATCAGCCCCGGCGCAACCTCCTCGAATCGGTCCCGTCGGCTCTCGTCCACGTCCTCCACCCTCGCATGTCGGTCGTCGCCCGCGTACCCAGCAGGGCCGACGTCGAGACCTCCCCGCCGGCCACGGTCCGTCCACACCGGTCGATCCGGACGCCGTCGTCCACAGGCCGCGGGCGGCGACCCCGGCGGCGTCCGCGGGGCTCCCTACGGTCCGGGGCATGGGAAAGAAGAACCGGGCCCGAGGGGCCGACCGGGCCCGCAGACGCCGGCAGACGTGCGCCGACGAGGCCGCGGTCGCGTGGCTGGACGCGGCCGCGCGACCGGGCGGCCGCGCGACCGGGCTGCGCCGGCTCGCCCAGCTGCCGCCTTCCGCGGCCCTGGCCGCCGCCGACCGGCTGGCTCACACCCTCGCCACGCACCTCTGGCACCACGGGTGGCAGCCACGGGAGCTCTACCGGCAGGCCCGGGTCCAGGCCCGGGGCACGACCACCCGGCTCGTCGAGGTCGCGGTCGTCGCGGACCTCGACCGGGTCCTCGCAGGCGACGCGGAGCTGCATCCGGACTGGGCGGCACAGGCCGCGCAGGTCGTCGAGGCCGACCCGGACGCGACCGCGGGCTGGCTCGGGCACCGACCGCCCACCTCGGAGTACCCCGCGATAGCCGAGGCCCTGGGCGTACTGGGGCGCCTGCCCCCGCTCGAGGTCCTCGTGCCGCCACCCGGGACGCTGGTCGTACCGGGACGTGCGACGTCGGCGGCCGACCCGGTGCTGGACCGCGTGCGGCACCTGCTCGCCAAGGCCGAGTCGACGGAGTTCGAGCCCGAGGCGGTCGCCCTGACCGAGAAGGCGCAGGAGCTGATCACCCGGCACGCGCTCGACCGGGCGCTGCTGCATGCAGACGCTCACGACGTCGCCGGCGAACCCACGCTGGTCCGGATCGCCGTCGACCCGCCGTACGCCGACGCGAAAGGCCTGCTCCTCCAGAGGGTGGCGGCGGCCAGTCGCTGCCGGGCGTTCTCCCTGACCGGTCTCGCACTGGAGGCGGTCGTGGGCAACGCCCACGACCTCAGGGCCGTGGAGCTGCTCTTCACGTCGCTGCTCGTGCAGGCCCAGCACGCCCTCGCCGAGGCCGGCCGCGCGGCTCCGCCCGGCTCACACCCGCGAGGGCAGGCGTTCCGGTCCACCTTCCTGCTTGCGTACGCGCGCCGCATCGGCGAGCGGCTGGCGGCCGTCAACGAGCACGTCCTCGGCACGCACCCCTCCGACCGGTCGGCGCTGCTGCCCGCCCTGCGCGCCGACCAGGACAAGGTCGACGCCTTCCTGCACGAGCGTTTCGGCACCCTCACCAACTTCCCCGTCCGCGGCGGAGGAAGCGCCGCCGGCTGGGCCAGCGGCACGATCGCCGCCGACCTGGCGCACCTGACCGCCGGCGACCTCGGCTCCCGGTCCGCGCCCGCCTGATCCGGTCAGCGGGCGGCGACCGCCTCGACCTCGACCAACTGGTGGGCGTAGCCGAGCGCGGCCACGCCGAGCAGCGTGCTCGGTGCGTCGTGGTCGCCGAACGCGGCGCGCACCACCTGCCACGCCGTCACGAGGTCGTCGCGCTCGGCGCTGGCGACGTACACCGTGGACCTGGCGACGTCGGCGAGCGTGCAGCCGGCCGCCGCGAGGGCGGCCGCGAGGTTGTCCATGACCCGCTGCGCCTGGGCCGCGACGTCCCCCGGCGCGACGACCTCGCCGTCGTCGTCGAGCGGGCAGGCCCCGGCGGTGAAGACCAGGCTGCCCGGCCCGGCCATGCTGGCGTAGGCGTACGGGACGTCGTCGGACAGGGACTCGGCGCGGATCAGCTCGACGGGCACGCGCGCGATCCTGCCCGGGCGGTGGTGGCCGTGCCCACCGACTTTCGGGTCGTGTGCCTGAGAACGCGCCATGGCGCGTTCTCAGGCACACGACCCGAAAGTGGC
>NZ_BAAAJE010000034.1:0-15791 GCF_039526625.1 Nocardioides aquiterrae | reverse complement strand
GCTGGGACCGGGGCCGTTCGGTGTTGCTCTGCTGGCGAACAGCGTGGCGACTCGGTTTCGAGACGCGTCGCTCGCCCTGCGCTGGCGCGCAGTTCGAGCCGACGCTCCTCAACCTGGCACCTGGCTTGACCCCAGCAAGCTCGGGTCAGGGGTGCTCAGAAGTCCATGCCGCCCATGCCGCCGGACGGGTCGCCCATCGGGGCGGCCTTCTCCGGCTTGTCGGCCACGACGGCCTCGGTGGTGAGGAAGAGCGCCGCGATGGAGGCGGCGTTCTGCAGCGCGCTGCGGGTCACCTTGGCGGGGTCGATGATGCCCTCGGCGATCATGTCGACGTACTCGCCGGTGGCGGCGTTCAGGCCCTGGCCCGACGGCAGGCTCTTGACCTTCTCCGCCACGACGCCGCCCTCGAGGCCGGCGTTGATCGCGATCTGCTTGAGCGGGGCCTCGGTCGCGACGCGCACGATGTTCGCGCCCACGGCCTCGTCACCGGTCAGGTCCAGCTTGTCGAACGCCGTGACCGACGCCTGCACCAGGGCGACGCCGCCGCCGGCGACGATGCCCTCCTCGACGGCCGCCTTCGCGTTGCGGACGGCGTCCTCGATGCGGTGCTTGCGCTCCTTGAGCTCGACCTCGGTGGCCGCGCCGACCTTGATGACGGCCACGCCGCCGGCCAGCTTGGCGAGGCGCTCCTGGAGCTTCTCGCGGTCGTAGTCGGAGTCCGACTTCTCGATCTCGGCGCGGATCTGGTTCACCCGGCCGGCGATCTGGTCCGGGTCGCCCGCGCCCTCGACGATGGTGGTCTCGTCCTTGGTGATGACGACCTTGCGGGCCTGGCCGAGCAGCTCGATGCCGGTCGACTCCAGCTTGAGGCCGACCTCCTCGGAGATGACCTGGCCGCCGGTGAGGATAGCGATGTCCTGCAGCATGGCCTTGCGGCGGTCGCCGAAGCCCGGGGCCTTGACGGCGGCGGACTTGAAGGTGCCGCGGATCTTGTTGACGACCAGGGTCGACAGCGCCTCGCCGTCGACGTCCTCGGCCAGGATCAGCAGCGGCTTGCCGGACTGCATGACCTTCTCCAGCAGCGGGAGCAGGTCCTTGACCGACGAGATCTTCTGGTTGGCGATCAGGATGTACGGGTCCTCGAGGACCGTCTCCATGCGCTCGGGGTCGGTGACGAAGTACGCCGAGATGTAGCCCTTGTCGAAGCGCATGCCCTCGGTGAGCTCGAGGTCGAGCCCGAAGGTGTTCGACTCCTCGACGGTGATGACGCCTTCCTTGCCGACCTTGTCCATCGCCTCGGCGATGATCTCGCCGACGGTGGTGTCGGCCGCGGAGATGCTCGCGGTGGACGCGATCTGCTCCTTGGTCTCGACGTCCTTGGCCATGCCCAGCAGCTGCTCGGACACGGCGGCGACGGCCGCCTCGATACCGCGCTTGAGACCCATCGGGTTCGCGCCGGCCGCGACGTTGCGCAGGCCCTCGCGGACCATCGCCTGGGCCAGGACGGTCGCCGTCGTCGTGCCGTCACCGGCGACGTCGTCGGTCTTCTTGGCGACCTCCTTGACCAGCTCGGCGCCGATCTTCTCGTAGGGGTCCTCGAGCTCGATCTCCTTGGCGATGCTCACACCGTCGTTGGTGATCGTGGGGGCGCCCCACTTCTTCTCGAGAACGACGTTGCGGCCCTTGGGGCCGAGGGTGACCTTGACGGCGTCGGCGAGCGTGTTCATGCCACGCTCGAGACCGCGCCGGGCCTCCTCGTCGAATGCAATCAGCTTCGGCATAACTCCTGCGATTCCTTCGCATCGGAAGTTCTGGACCGGCCGGCGGGTTGCCCGCGACGGACGGCCCCCGCTCGACCCGGCGAACCCTTCTCGCCGGCGCATCGGGACCTCAACGTCGCCGTTCCGGTGTTGTCACTCTCGGGACGAGAGTGCCAGCGTCATGTTTAGCACTCGACCCCTGCGAGTGCAAGACACTCCGAGGCCGTCAGCCGAGGGCGAACGTCACCAGGTCTTGGGGTACGCGCGGGCGGCGACCGCCTCCGCGAACGGCAGCGCGTTCAGCGGCAGCACGTCGAGGTACAGGCCGGGCTCGGTGAGCTCGACCTCGCTGACCACGAGCCGGCCGTCGTACCGCATCATGTCGACCCGGCCGTAGACGATCTCCTCGCCCAGCAGGTCGACCACGGTGGCGATCGCCTCGGCGGCCAGCGAGGCGGCCTGCTCGCCCAGCTCGACCGAGCGCGAGGTGCCGCCGTAGTGCTCGTGCACGCGGATGTCGTTCACGCTCGGGAGCTTCTGGACCTGGCTCACCGGGCGGCCGGCGATGACGAAGACCGAGAGCTCGCCCTCGGTGTGGATCGACTCGACCAGCGGCTGCACGACCCACGGTCCCTCGTGGCCCTCCTGGGGCAGCCAGACCCGGCCGTCGGAGACCACCTCGAGGCCGCGGCCACCGGAGCCGACGCGGGGCTTGACGACCGCGAGGCCGTACTTGTCGGCCGCCGCGCGCACCTCGAAGATCGTGTCCGCCGCGACGGTCGGCACGACCGGCAGCCCCGCCTCCTGGAGCTCGACGAGGTAGCGCTTGTCGGTGTTCCAGCGGAACACCGCCGCCCCGTTGAGCAGGGTCGGGCCGACGCCGGAGGCCCAGCCGAGGAACTCGCCGAGCCGGGCGTCGTAGTCCCACGCGGACCGGACCGCGACCACCTCGGCGGTGCCCCAGTCCACGCCGAGGTCGTCCCAGACGACCCAGCGGCTGGCGAGCCCGTGCGCGGCGAGGGCGGCGTCGAGCGCGCCGTGACCGGGCTCGCCCTCGGCCCACTCGCGACTGGTCGCGAGCAGGACGAGGGGCACCTGGGCCTCGCCGCGCTGCTCCATACCGAAATGCTAGGCGCTCGGTCAGGTGCTGTCGCGCACGACCAGACGGGTGGTCAACATCCGGCCCGGGTGGTCGCGCTCCGGATCGGCCATCGTCTCGAGCAGCAGGTCGACCATCGCGCGGCCCATCTCCTCGGGCGACTGGTGCACGGTCGTCAGCGGCGGCTGGGTCGACTGGGCGATCGGCGCGTCCTCGAAACCGACCACCGCGACGTCCTCGGGCACCTGTCGCCCGGCCTCACGAAGCGCCTGGAGGGCACCCGCGGCCATCAGGTCGTTGGCACAGAACACCGCGTCGAGGTCCGGCGCCCGCTCGAGGAGCGCCCGCATCGCCGCCGCGCCGCTCTGCTGGCCGAAGTCGCCGCGCTCGACGAGCCGCTCGTCGACCTCCCGGCCGGCCGCGGCCAGGCCGGCGGCGTACCCCTGGAAGCGCGAGCTGCCGGCGACCATGTCCGCGGGGCCGGCGATCGTGGCGATCCGGGCGCGGCCGCGCTCCACCAGGTGGGCGACGGCCAGGCCGGCGCCCTGGACGTTGTCCACGTCGACGAAGCCGTCGCGCAGGTCCTCGCGGGTGCGCCCGCCGACCACGACCGGTACGCCGTGCGCGCGGATCCGCTCCGGCAGCTCGTCGTCGTCGTGCAGCGAGAGCAGCAGCACGCCGTCGACGTGCTGGCGGGTCAGGTAGCGGTCCAGCCCGCCGCGGCGCTCGGACGCCTGGGCGAGCAGCAGCACCAGCTGCCGGTCGGCCTCGCCGAGGGCGGTGCCGATGCCGCGCACGACGCCGGCGAAGAACGGTTCGCCGAAGACCCGCTCCTCGGACTCGGCGATCACGAGCGCGACGGTGTCGGTGCGGCGCTTGACCAGCGCCCGGGCGGCGGCGTTCGGGACGTAGCCGAGCTGCTCGATGGCGTTCTCGACGGCCTGCCGGGAGCGCTCGGAGACCTTCGCGCCGCCGTTGATGACGCGCGAGGCGGTCCCACGGCCGACGCCGGCGAGCGCGGCCACCTGCTCGAGGGTGGGCCTGGCCCCGGTGGTCACCGACCGTTCCGTCATGGCGTCAGTATGCCGTCGAGCAACGGGCGCCCGGCGTCGCCGTCGAGGATCGTCGCGGGTTGTCGATCCGCGCCCGTCCGGCCCGTCATCTCGGTGTCAGACTCGTCCCCGTCGAGAGGAACCACCATGACCACCTACGCCGTCCTGCTGCCCGGTGACGAGGCCACCTGGGAGTCCGCGTCGGAGGAGCAGCGCGCCGCGATGTACGCCAGGCACGGCGAGTTCGCCCGGCTCCTCGAGGAGCGCGGCCACCAGATCACCGGCGGCGCGGAGCTCACCCACTCGCGGGCCGCCAAGGTGGTCCGGGCCGACGGTGTCACCGACGGCCCGTACGCCGAGACCGTCGAGCAGCTGACCGGGTTCTACACGGTCGAGACCGACGACCTCGACGACCTGCTCGAGGTGTGCGGCCTGCTCGCCGGCCCGGACGGGGTCGTCGAGGTGCGGGCCACCGTCGACCACGGATGACCGTTCCCGAGTCGCTGCTGCGCGAGGAGTGGGGCCGGCTGCTGGCCCTGCTCGTCGCGCAGTTCCGCCGGCTCGACCTGGCCGAGGACGGGCTCGCCGACGCCTTCGAGGCCGCCGCCCGGACCTGGACCGCCGTGCCGGACAACCCGCCCGCCTGGCTGCTGACGGCCGCGCGCCGGCGGATCGTCGACCGGCTGCGCCACGAGGAGGTCGCGACCCGGAAGCTGCCGCTGCTGGCGGTCGAGGCGTCGCTGCAGGAGGAGGCGCAGGCGTTCATGGCCGATGCCGGGGAGCCCGTGCTCGACGAGCGGCTGCGGCTGGTGCTGCTGTGCGCGCACCCGTCGCTGCCGCGCGAGTCGGCGGCGGCGCTCACGCTGCGGCTCGTGCTCGGCGTCCCGACCGAGGACGTCGCCCGGCTGTTCCTCGTCCCCACCCCGACCATGGCGGCCCGGCTGACCCGGGCGCGGAAGAGGCTCGCCGGGCAGTCGTTCACCGTGCCCGCGGACCTGTCCCCGCGGGTCGCCGTCGTCGCGGACGTCTCCTACCTGGCGTTCACCACCGGCTACGCACCCGGCTCCGGGCCGGACGTCCTGCGCGCCGACGTCGCGGCCGAGGCGATCCGGCTGGCGCGGGTGCTGCGCGCCGTGCTCCCGGAGCCGGCCGTCGAGGTCGACGCCCTGCTCGCGCTGATGCTGCTGCACCACGCGCGCCGCGATTCGCGCGTGCTCGACGGGCGCCCCGTGCTGCTCCCCGACCAGGACCGCTCGCGCTGGCGGGCCGCCGAGATCGACGAGGCACTGGAGCTGCTGCGCCCCTGGGTGCAGGCGCCGCCCTCGCCGTACCTCCTGCAGGCGCTGATCGCCGCCGAGCACGCGATCGCGCCGACCGCGTCGGCCACGGCGTGGGACCGGATCGCCGACCGCTACGCCGAGCTGGAGGAGGTCACCGGCTCACCGGTCGTGCGGCTCAACCGCGCGGTCGCGGTCGCCGAGGACCGCGGCCCGGCCGCCGGGCTCGCGCTCCTGGACGGCCTGGCGCTGCCCGGCCACCGGCTGCCCGCCACCCGGGCCGAGCTGCTCGCCCGGCTCGGGCGCCTCGACGAGGCGCGCACGGCGTACGACGAGGCGATCGGTCGCTGCGCCAACCTCGCCGAGCGGGCGCACCTGATCGAGCGGCGCGCCCAGCTGTAACGCGGTGTTGTCCCCACTATGAACCCGTTGCAGCGGGATCCTAGTGGGCCTGACACCGCGTTACACGCAGGATCAGCAGCCGCCGGCGACCGCCGGGATGACCGAGATCTGGGTGCCGTCCGGGGTGGGGGTGGCCAGGTTGTCCAGGAAGCGCACGTCGTCGTTGCCGACGTAGACGTTCACGAACCGGCGCAGCTCGCCGGAGTCGTCGAGCACGCGGCCCTTGATCCCGCTGTAGTTCGCGTCGAGGTCGTCGAGCACCTCGGCGAGGGTGGCGCCGGAGGCGCTCACCTCGGACTCACCTCCGGTGTAGGTGCGGAGGATGGTCGGGATCCGGACGGAGACGGGCATGGGGTTCCTCTCGGGACTCAGGCGAGGCCGGTGGCGGCGAAGGCGGCGTACGTCGGGGCGATGGTCGCGGCCGGCGCGACGGCTCCGGACACCGCGTCCAGCGTCTTGAGGCCGTGGCCGGTATTGATCACGACCGTCTCCAGCGAGGTGTCCAGCTGGCCGGTCTCGACGAGCTTCTTGAGCACCGCGACCGTCGTACCGCCGGCGGTCTCGGTGAAGATCCCCTCGGTGCGGGCCAGCAGCACGATGCCCTCGCGGACCTGGTCGTCGGTGACGTCCTCGACCGCGCCGCCGGTCTCCCGGCAGATGTCGAGCACGTAGATGCCGTCGGCGGGGTTGCCGATGGCCAGGCTCTTGGCGATGGTGTCGGGCTTGACCGGGCGGATCGCGTCGACGCCGGCCTTGTAGGCGACCGACACGGGCGAGCAGCCCTCGGCCTGGGCGCCGAAGACGCGGTAGGGCTTGTCCTCCACGAGGCCGAGCTTGATCAGCTCCTGGAACGCCTTGTGCACCTTGGTCAGCTGCGAGCCGCTGGCGACCGGGATCACGATCTGGTCCGGGAGCCGCCAGCCGAGCTGCTCGGCGATCTCGTACCCCAGGGTCTTGGAGCCCTCGGCGTAGTACGGGCGGACGTTGACGTTGACGAACGCCCAGCCGTCCTCCTCGCCGGCGATCTCCGAGGCGAGCTTGTTGACGTCGTCGTAGTTGCCCTCGACGGCGACCAGCGAGTCGGTGAAGATCGCGCTGTTGACCTGCTTGGGCTGCTCGAGGTTGCTCGGGATGAACACCACGGTCTTGATGCCGGCGCGGGCACCGGCCGCGGCGACCGCGTTCGCGAGGTTGCCGGTCGACGGGCAGGCGAAGACCTTCGAGCCGAACTCCCGGGCGGCGCTCAGCGCGCAGGCGACCACGCGGTCCTTGAAGGAGTTGGTGGGGTTGGTGGAGTCGTCCTTCACCCACAGGTTGTCGATGCCGAGCTCGGCGCCGAGGTTGGCCGCCTTGAGCAGCCGGGTGAAGCCGGGCTCGGTGTTGGGGCTCTGCTCGATGTCGGCGGGCACCGGCAGCAGCGCCTTGTAGCGCCAGATGTTGCGCGGGCCGGCCTCGATCTCCTCGCGGGTGACGGCCGGGAAGTCGTAGGCGACCTCCAGCGGCCCGAAGCACTCCGGACAGGCGTAGTGGGGGCCGAGCTCGACCTGGTGGCCGCACTCGCGACAGGACAGGGCCCTGGCGTTGCCGAACGCGCCCTCACGCAGGGACAGCTTCTCGATGACAGGTGCGCTCACGGAGTCCTCCTCATCTTTCCGGCGCGACCTTCGCGTCGGACGGATTTGGCACCGGGCCCGCATGCGGATCGCGTGCGGCGGTTGCCGGGACTTCACAGGGCCGTTCCCTCAGTCCCTCTGGATGAGCTGGGAGAAACAGTACGCGGGCCGTCTCAGCATGCGCACATCGGTTCCGCATGCTGGACGGCCCGCGTCCGGTGGTTGGAGAGATAGTCCCTGACGGAAATGTCGTCGAACGGCGGTCCGGACAACATTTTCGTCAGGGACTATCCGTCTCAGGCGGCGATCGTGGCGGCCGCCTGAGGCTGCGACAGCGCGCCCCGGACCACGTCGAGGACGTCGCCGACCACGTGCACGGTGAGCGACTCGAGGACGTCGGCGGGGACGTCGTCGAGGTCGGGCTCGTTGCGCAGCGGCACGAACACCTCGGTCAGGCCGGCCCGCTGGGCGGCGAGCAGCTTCTGCTTCAGCCCGCCGATCGGGAGCACCCGGCCGTTGAGCGTGACCTCGCCGGTCATGCCGACCTCGGACCGCACCGGCCGCCCGGTGGCGAGCGAGGTCAGGGCGGTCACCATCGTGATGCCGGCCGACGGCCCGTCCTTGGGTACGGCGCCCGCGGGCACGTGCACGTGGATGGCCCGGTCGAGCACCGCGGGGTCGACCCCCAGCTCGGCCGCGTGGGAGCGGACGAAGGACAGCGCGATCTGCGCGGACTCCTTCATCACGTCGCCCAGCTGGCCGGTCAGCGTCAGGCCCGCCGGGCCGTCCGCCGCCGACGCCTCGATGAACAGCACGTCGCCGCCGAGGCCGGTGACGGCCAGGCCGGTGGCGACGCCGGGCACCGAGGTGCGCTCGGCCGACTCCGGGGTGAACCGGGGCCGCCCGACGAGCTCCTTGAGGTCGGGCAGGTCGATGTCGACGCGCGAGGCGCCGGTGGCGAGCCGCGTGGCCGCCTTGCGCAGCGCCTTCGCGAGCAGCCGCTCGAGCTGCCGCACCCCCGCCTCGCGGGTGTAGTTCGCGGCGAGCTCGCGCAGCGCCGCGTCGGACACCGTGACCTCGGCGTCGGTCAGCGCCGCGCGCTCCAGCTGCCGGGGCAGCAGGAAGTCGCGGGCGATGGCGACCTTGTCGTCCTCGGTGTAGCCGTCCAGCGTCACCAGCTCCATGCGGTCCAGCAGCGCGGACGGGATCTGCTCGACGACGTTCGCCGTCGCGACGAACAGCACGTCGGACAGGTCCAGGTCGAGCTCGAGGTAGTGGTCGCGGAAGGTGTGGTTCTGCGCCGGGTCGAGCACCTCGAGCAGCGCCGCCGCCGGGTCGCCCCGGTAGTCGGAGCCGACCTTGTCGACCTCGTCCAGCAGCACGACCGGGTTCATCGAGCCGGCCTCCTTGACGGCCCGCACGATCCGGCCGGGCAGCGCGCCGACGTAGGTGCGCCGGTGGCCGCGGATCTCCGCCTCGTCGCGCACGCCGCCGAGGGCGACCCGCACGAACTTCCGGCCGAGCGCCCGCGCGACGGACTCGCCGAGCGAGGTCTTGCCGACTCCCGGAGGACCGGCCAGCAGCACCACGGCGCCGGAGCCCCGGCCGCCGATCACCTGCAGGCCGCGCTCCGCGCGGCGGGCGCGGACGGCGAGGTACTCGACGATCCGCTCCTTGACCTCGTCGAGGCCGTGGTGGTCGGCGTCGAGCACGGCGCGGGCGGCGACGACGTCGTCCGCGTCCTCGGTGGTGACGTTCCACGGCAGCTCGAGGACGGTGTCCAGCCAGGTGCGGATCCACGCGGCCTCGGGGTTCTGCTCGCTGGAGCGCTCGAGCTTGTCGACCTCCTTGAGCGCGGCCTTGCGGACCGAGTCGGGCAGGTCGGCGGCCTCGACGCGCGAGCGGTAGTCGTCCGCGCCCTCGGGCTCGCCCTCGCCGAGCTCCTTGCGGATCGCGGCGAGCTGCTGGCGCAGCAGGTACTCGCGCTGCTGCTTCTCCATGCCGTCGCGGACGTCCTCGCCGATCTTGTCGGTGAGCTCGGCCTCCGCGAGGTAGTCGCGGGTCCAGCCGATCAGCTTCTCCAGGCGCGACTCGACGTCGGGGTCCTCGAGCAGCTCGCGCTTGCGGTCGGTGGAGAGGTACGGCGCGTAGCCGGCCGCGTCCGCGATCGCGGACGGGTCGGACATCTGGTGGACCTGGTCGATGACCTGCCAGGCCTCGCGGCGCTGGAGCACGGCGACGACGAGCCGCTTGTACTCCTCGGCCAGCTCACGGGCGTGGTCGGAGAGGACGTCGGGGACCTCGTCGACCTCGACCCACAGGGCCGCGCCGGGACCGGTGACGCCGCTGCCGATCCGGCCGCGGGCACCCGCCTTGAGGACGGCGGCAGGACTGCCGCCGGAGAACCGGCCGACACGGTCGACGGTCGCGATCACGCCGAACGACGCGTACCGGTCCTCGAGTCGCGGGGCGACGAGGACCTGGTTGCCGGAGCCGGCGCGGGCCGCGTCGATCGCGGCCTGGGAGGACTCGTCCAGCTCCAGCGGCACGACCATGCCGGGGAGCACGACGACGTCGTTGACGAAGAGAACGGGAAGCTTCAGGGACATGCCTCCACAACGTGCACGCCGCGGGCGGTGTTCCGGAGAGGGCCTCCTGTTCGCTCAGGACGAACGCGCGTCGGCCGTGAGCCGCCGCAGCAGGTCCAGCACGCCCTCCGGGCCGTGCACGACCACGTCGGCGCGCTCGGCCAGCGCACTCACCTCGTCCGACGCCGAGCAGACGAGCAGGGTCGGGAGGCCGTCCTTGGCCAGCGCGGTCACCGCATCGAACGCCTCGACGTCGCCGAGGTCGTCGCCCGCGAACAGGAACGCCCCCGCGTCGAGCTCGGCCACCAGCGTCTCGACGGCCCGGCCCTTGTCCATGCCGGGCGCGCGCACCTCGATCACCTGCCGGCCGGGCTCGAGCACCAGCCCGTTGCGGTCGGCGAGCTCGCGCAGCGGCCCGAGCAGGCGCTGGTACGCCGCGTCGGGGTCGGCCATCCGGCGGGTGTGCACGGCGTGCGCGAGGCCCTTGTCCTCGACCCAAGCGTCCGCGGCGTCGGCGTTCCGCAGCGTCCGCGGCAGGTCGCGGAGGAACGTCGCCAGCCCCTGCGGCGGGCGGGGCGAGATGATCCGCCGGCGCGTGGAGCTCCACCGCTCGTTGCCGTACTGGCCGAACAGGTAGAGCTCCTTGCCGTGGTCGCCGATGGTGTTGCCGACCACCTCGAGGCCGCCCAGGTCGAGCGCCTGCCGGGCCGGCCGCCCGGTGATCACCGCGACGGCGGCGACCACCTCGGCCAGGTCGACGAGGACGTCGGCCGCCTCGGGGTGGATGTGCGCCTGCTCCGGGTCGTCGACGATCGGCGCGAGCGTGCCGTCGAAGTCGAGGCCGACCACCGCCCGGCCGGCGGCGCGCACGAGCGCGGCGTACTTCTGCTCTCCCTCGGGCGAGGTGAAGTCCATGGCTCCACCCTGTCACCCGCGGTCGCGGTCAGGACAGCGGGCCGGTGAGGATCACCGTGAGCCGGTCGAGCCGCATCGGGTCGACGGCGGGGGCGGTGCGGTCGATGCCGAGGTCGAGGGCGAGCTGCTTGGCCGCGGGCTTGAGCTTGGCCGGGTAGTAGACGGTCGTGTCCGGGATGGTGCCGTACCAGTTGTCGGACCCGACGACCTGCCAGCCGATGCCGGTGGCGCGCTCCGCGACCCGGCCGGCCAGCCCGGTGATCCCGGAGTTGTTGTAGACCTCGACGTAGACCTTGCCGCGCTGGACCTTCGGCGGCTGCGGCTTCGGGTCCTTCGACGGCGTGAACGTCGGGGACGGCCTCGGCGTCTGCTTCGGCGTGTCCGAGACGGTCGTGACCTCGCGCTCGGTCGGCTCGCCGCCCCGGGTGGCGACGAACGCGATGCCGGCCATGGCGACGGCGATGACGCTCAGCATGACGACCGGGGACGGCATCGCCATGCCGCGCTGGTTGCGGCTGCGGGGGCCGGTCACGTCAGACCTCGAAGCCGAGCCGGCGCGCCGAGCGCTGGCGCTGGCGGGCGGACCGCAGCCGGCGCAGCCGCCGGACCAGGAGCGGGTCCGCCTCGAGGGCCTCCGGACGGTCGATCAGGGCGTTGAGGACCTGGTAGTACCGCGTCGACGACATGTCGAACTTCTCGCGGACCGCGGTCTCCTTGGCGCCGGCGTACTTCCACCACTGGCGCTCGAAGTCGAGGATCTCGCGGTCGCGGTCGCTCAGCGCTGGCGTGGCCTCGGCGGCCCCACCGAGAGCGTTCGCGGCGTCCATGCTGTCCTCCCCGATCACGGTCGACACTGCTGGTGAGACTCCACTGTAGGTGACGAACCACAACGATGTCATTCGCCCCGCGGGCGCGTCGCATATCGTCCAGCCATGACGACCCGCTGGGGCATCCTCGCGACCGGCAAGATCGCGCACACCTTCGCCGAGGACCTGGCCCTGGTGCCCGACGCCGAGCTGGTCGCCGTGGGCTCGCGCCGCGCCGAGAGCGCCGCGGCGTTCGCGGAACGGCACGGCGGCACGCCGTACGGCTCGTACGAGGAGCTGGCCGCCGCCCCGGACGTCGACGTCGTGTACATCGCGACCCCGCACGCCCTGCACCTCGACAACGCCCGGCTGTGCTTCGAGGGCGGCAAGCACGTGCTCTGCGAGAAGCCGCTGACCCTCTCGGTCGCCGAGGCGGAGGAGATGGTGCGGCTGGCGGCGCAGCACGACCGGTTCCTCATGGAGGCGATGTGGACGGCGTGCCACCCCGCCGTGCTCACCCTGCGGGAGCGGCTGCGCTCGGGTGACTTCGGGACGCCGCGGCACCTGCACGCCGAGCTCGGTTTCCTCGTGCAGGCGCCGCCGGACGACCGGATGCTGAACCCCGAGCTGGGGGCGTCGGCGCTGCTCGACATGGGCGTCTACCCGCTGACGTTCGCCCACCTGATGCTCGGGGAGGCGCTGTCGCTCACCGCCGCCGCGGAGCTCTCCGACCGCGGGATCGACCTGGACGTCGCGATCGCCGGGCGCTACCCGAACGGGGCGCTCGCGACCATGACCGCGTCGATGACGTCGTGGTCCGGGCGGCACGCCGCCATCGCCACCGACCGCGGCCGGCTCGAGGTGGACGACTTCCACCACCCCTCGCGCATCACGTTCACCTCCTACGACGTCGGCGACACCAACGACACCGTCGTCGTCTCGGAGCCGGTGCCGGTCGAGACGCCGCCCGCGCTGGGCCGCGGGTACACCCACGAGATCGCGGAGGTCGGCCGCTGCCTGGAGGCGGGGCTGCGCGAGAGCCCGCTGGTCCCGCACGCCCAGACGCTGGCGATCCTGCGGCAGATGGACGACGTCCGCGCCCAGGTCGGCGTCGGCTTCTGAGGACGGCGGGCACCGCGGCGACCCGGCCGACACCGCGGGGGCGTACCGGCGCCTCGAGCGGGCACTGGGTGGGCATGCCGACCGTCTCCGTCATGCCTCCCACGTCAGGAACGCGGGAGCTCGCGCCCGATCCCGCCAGCAGGACAGTCCCGGTCGAGCCCGCCCGGCGGCCCGGGACCGGACTAGGGTGGTGAACGTGGGCGCTCCTGGCTCGGCAGACCTCGTGATCGTCGCCAACCGGCTGCCCGTGGACCGGGTGGAGGAGCCGGACGGCTCGGCCGGCTGGCGTCGTTCCCCGGGCGGGCTGGTGTCCGCACTCGAGCCGGTGATGCGGGAGAACGACGGCACCTGGATCGGCTGGCCCGGAGGCACCGAGCAGGACCTCGAGCCGTTCGAGGAGGACGGCCTGTCGCTCGTCCCGATGACGATGACGCAGCGGGAGATCGAGGAGTTCTACGAGGGCTTCTCGAACGCCACGCTGTGGCCGCTCTATCACGACGTGGTCGCCAAGCCGGAGTTCCACCGCGAGTGGTGGGACACCTACCTGGCGGTGAACCGCCGGTTCGCGGAGCGGGCCGCCGCGGTCGCCGCGGAGCACGCGACCGTGTGGGTGCACGACTACCAGCTGCAGCTGGTGCCGGCGATGCTGCGCGACCTGCGCCCGGACCTGCGGATCGGGTTCTACCTGCACATCCCGTTCCCGCCGCAGGAGCTGTTCTCCCAGCTGCCGTGGCGCCGGCAGATCCTGGAGGGGCTGCTCGGCGCGGACCTCGTGGGCTTCCAGCTGGGCGGCGCGGCCCAGAACTTCATCCGCCTGGTGCGCCAGCGGGTCGGCCACAAGACGCACCGCGACCTGGTCTACCTGCCCGACGGGCGCACGGTGCGCGCCGCGGCGTTCCCCATCTCCATCGACGCGAAGGCGTACGAGGAGCTCGCCCGCTCCCCCGAGATCACCCAGCGCGCCAAGGAGATCCGGGAGGCGGTCGGCAACCCGCGGCGCATCTTCCTCGGCGTCGACCGGCTCGACTACACCAAGGGCATCTACGCCCGGCTACGGGCGTTCGGCGAGCTGATCGCCGACGGCGAGTTCGACGTCGAGGACGCCGTCTTCGTCCAGGTCGCGACCCCGTCGCGCGAGCAGGTCGAGCAGTACCGGATCCTCCGCGACGACATCGAGCGGCTGGTGGGCCGGCTCAACGGCGACCTCGGCAAGATCGGCAAGCCGGCGATCCACTACCTGCACTCGTCGTACCCGCGCGAGGAGATGGCGGCGTTCTTCCGCGCGGCCGACGTCATGGTCGTCACGCCGTTGCGCGACGGCATGAACCTGGTCGCCAAGGAGTACGTCGCCTGCCGGTTCGACGGTGACGGCGCGCTGGTCCTCTCGGAGTTCGCCGGAGCGGCCGAGGAGCTGCGCCAGGCCTGGCTGGTCAACCCGTACGACATCAACGGCATGAAGGCCGCGCTGCTCGACGCCTACCGCGCCGACGAGCGCGAGGTGGGCCGGCGGATGCGCGCGATGCGTCGGACGGTGACGCAGCACGACGTCTCCGCCTGGGCGCGGTCGTTCCTGACCGAGCTCGCGGCTGCCCGCCCGTCGCACGGCAAGACGGTGCGGCCGGCGAAGAAGTCGTAACCTTCGCGCATGGACCTCGTCCCCAAGCCCGACCAGCTGGTCGCTGCTGCGGGCAACGTCGCGCACATGGCGATGTACGGCGGGCTCGCCGACCTCCGACCGATGCCGCGCACGCTGATCGACGAGGGCACGCTGCGCGAGGTGTACCACTACCGCCCCGCGGTCAACGTCCGCTCGCACGGCGACCCGGTGCTGCTGGTGACCCCGCTGGCCGCGCCGGCGATCTGCTTCGACCTGCGGCGCGGCTGCTCGGTGGTCCAGCACTTCGTCGAGGGCGGCCGGCCGACGTACCTCGTCGAGTACGGCAACGTCTCGTTCAAGGACCGCAACCTGGGCCTCGAGCACTGGGTCGAGGAGGTCGTGCCGACCGCGGTCCGCGAGGTCTCCGCGCACGCCGGCGGGCGCCCGGTGCACGTCGTCGGGTGGAGCCTCGGCGGCATCTTCGCGATGCTCGCCGCCGCCGACGCGCCCGACCTGCCGACCGCGTCGCTGTCGGTCGTGGGCTCGCCGGTCGACGTCACCAAGGTGCCGATCGTCGCGCCGCTGCGGCCGCTGCTCGACCTGACCCGCGGTCACGGGCTCATCACCCGCGCCTACCGGGCGGCCGGCGGCGCGCCGACGCCGCTGGTGCGCTGGGCGTTCCAGCTGTCGTCGTTCCAGAAGCTGGTGACCAAGCCGATCGCGATCGCCACCCACCTCGACGACGCCGACTTCCTGGCGCAGATCGAGGCGGTCGACCGGTTCACGGCGCAGATGACGGCGTACCCCGGCCGGAGCTTCGGGCAGCTCTACCACCGGTTCGCCAAGGGCAACGCGCTGGCGTCCGGTGCGGTGCAGGTGCGCAAGCACGAGGTGTCGCTGGCGGACGTCACGGCCCCGGTCCTGGTGTTCGCGGGCGCGACCGACGGCATCGCGCCGGTGGCCGCGGTGAAGGCGGTCGTGCCGCTGCTGACCGGGTCCCGGGAGGTGCGCTTCGAGATCGTCCCCGGCGGGCACCTCGGCATGCTCACCGGCCGGGCCGCCCGCGGCACCACGTGGCAGGTGCTCGACGAGTGGATCGAGCAGTGGTCGGGCGCGGACGCGACCCCGGCCGCCCCGGCGACGAGGGCCCCGCGGAAGAAGGCGGCGGCCAAGAAGTCGGCGGTCAAGAAGACGGCGTCGAAGAAGACGGCCGCGAAGAAGACGGCCGCGAAGACCCCCGCGACGACCCCCGCGAAGACCGCAGCCAAGAAGGCCCCGGCCAAGAAGAGCGCCGCGAAGAAGACCGCCGCGAAGGCGGCGAAGCGGCCGGCCGCGTCGAAGGACGCCATCGGCGCCAACCCGACCCGCCGCTACGGCTCGGGCGGCTCCCGGGCGCTCGCCCGCCGGACCTGACGGGGAAAACCTGCACTTGTCGGCCGAAGTTTCGGCCGACAACGTCAGGTTTCCCCGGTCGACCGGGGAAACCGCCGCCGGCCCCTAGCTGTGATGCCCAGGCACGTTGTGCGATCGGATACGGCGAGCCGTAGATAGGTGAAGGCC
>NZ_BAAAJE010000033.1:0-3756 GCF_039526625.1 Nocardioides aquiterrae | reverse complement strand
CGGAGGCGTCGAGCGCCTCGACGATGTCGTGGCACTCCTGCGCCGTGAACTGGTGCCGCTTAGCGTGTCGCCACCGCTCGTCGAGAACCGGGTTGCTATTCGATTCAATCGACTCAAGCCACAGCGTTCCGTTGTCCTCATGCGGCTGCCTCCACGACCAAGTGGAGCCAAGTTAGCGAGATCGCGTGATCTGCACCAAGACGCAACTCTCGCACTACGTCTGGCGAAGGGCGCAGCTTCGGCGGAAGGGGGTTGGGCGCCAGCGGGACTCTGAGCCGTGCTGCCCACTGCTGCAGAGACTCTCTGTACTCGAACCTACGCACGACAAGTTCACCGAACCCCGCGCCGTGCACAGCGTCGCGCAGTCCGCGTTCGGTGAAGACCGTCGAGCGGCCAGGGTCCAGGTAGGTGCCGATCGCGTGAACCCAGTCCGCGCTCGCCTGGCTCGGAGCAACCAATTGACCGATGTACATCAGCGCGTCGTCACACATGAACTCCAGAGCGTGAAGGAGCGCGACCTCAGGCGCGCTTGTGTAGTGGAGAAACTGGCGCATCAGAACCGTGTCGAATTCGTGACCGCCCTCTGCTGAGACCCAATCCGCAAGGATCGTGCGGCACCCGCGGGGGACGCGAGCGAGCATATGAGGGCTCCTGTCCAGGACAGTCACAGAGGGACGGGGTTCGACCTTTAGGAACTGGGAGCCGAGCGCGCCGGTGCCCCCTCCCACGTCGAGCACCGAACGGACGACGCGATCGCGCGTCAGGTCCTCCAAACAAACTTTCGAGAGCGCGGCGTCAGCAACCCACGGCGTAGACCGCTCGAAACTAATTGCTCGTGCGTCATCGACCATGGGCTACTGTCCCCTCGTGCCAACGTGTTCGCTGGGAACCTTCGTGTTCGTTGTCGGACACGATCGCGCAGGCAAGAGCACGGCTGCAAGAATTATAGGCGAGGAACTGGACCTTCCCGTCGTCGACTTAGGCGACGCCCTCCGGGAACTGCAGCGCCACCGGCCGGATCTCCCTGCGGACCCCTCCCAGGCTCTTGAGATTCTTCTTGGGGAGCGGCCGATGTTGGCAATAGACATCGTCGAGCGAACCAGCCAGCCGAACGTCATCATCACCGGAGTGAGAGACCCCAAAACGCTTGCGGACCTGACCGAATTACGAACAGGCCGAGTCGTCATAGCGATCGCCGCAACGTTAGCCGCCCGATCAGATCGGCCAGAGAGGCAGGAAATTCGCGAGTCCTTGGCCGAACGCGACAAGCGCCATCGCGCTTGGGGGCTGGACGCTGTATTAGCGGCCGCAGAGATCTCGATCGAAAATGACGGCTCCTTGGGCGACTTCGAGAATATAGTGCGTCGAGACGTTGCACCCTCCGTAGAAAAGAGGCTTACAAGATGAGTCGTCGAGACTTCTATATCAATCTGCTATTGAACTTGCTGGCGTCTATACTCTTTGCAGTAATCGTCCTGGCGCTCGGCAAGCTGAACGTAATCGACGCAGTCTTCCTCGGCTGCGGATTCGTGGCCGGAATCATCTTGGCATACATAGTCCGCGGCGCATTCCGCACTTCTACGCCAGGCGAACTCGAGACAGGTATAACGGAGATTTACGCCGCGCCAAACGAGGGTGTTGAACTGATGTTCAGCGGCGCGGAACACTCCATAGATTTCTGGGGCGTTTCTGCGAACAGAACGGGCAGAAGCGTCGCATCTCGAGATGCGATGCTGCGGGTAGGACGCAATGGCGGCCAGATACGATTCCTGTTACTGAACCCAGACTCTCCGCATCTCGCTAGGCGTGCGGCTGACGAGGGAGAAGATCCAGAGCCTTGGCGAACAGAAATCAGGGGCACCGTGACCAGACTCAAAGCACACGCTCACCAACACGGCTACTCGCTGGAGGTGCGATATTTCGACGCTTACCCCGTATGGAGAATGGTCACGATCGACAGGGATAGAATGACTCTAAACTGGTTTCTCCCCGGTCGGCCCGGTCATCATTCCCCAACCATAATGCTGTCAGGGAAACCTGATCTCGGCGTATTCAAGGCCTTTAAGCGAGAATTCGAAGAGCGATGGAACGAAGCTGATCCTGCATGATTACGCCCGTCGACCCCGCAAACGACCTCGTCGTCAAGTCCCTAAACTACCGCGGCCGAAATATCACATATGTCGACCATCCGGGCACTGCTGGCTGTCTTGTCTATGATGCCCGACGATTGAAGATCCTCCTCGTGAATCAGTTTCGTCCTGTCCTTTCTCGAGATACGCTCGAGATACCTAGCGGTATTATTGAACAGGATGAAAGCCCTCAGACGACTGCGACTCGAGAGACTTTAGAGGAGACCGGTTACCAAGTCTTCAACTTGAGGCCCCTGGTTGCATTGTGCTCAAGTGTGGGATTGACGACCGAGGTCGTTCATCTGTTCTGGTCCCGCGACTTTACGAGGACTGGCGCGAATCCCGAAACTGGAATCGATATCTCATGGTTGAGCATCGATGATGCTCTGGCCGCCGCCATGTCCTCTCCGTGGGTCGATGCCAAGACACTGGCGGGCCTGTTGACACTTCAGAACCTGTTGACTCGCCCAGATGGCCTAGGCCCGTGACAGAACAAGAAGGTGAAGCCCGGATTGTTGAAGCGTGGCGAAATTATGTAGACGGGCGGGGTCTTGAACGGGCCACTGCCTTGGGCCGGGTCCAGGCGAAATGGGTCGAAGAGGCGTTGCAGAACTCGCACCGTCCAGCACCGGCTACAGCGGCCAAAGTTCGGGCAGCCGCATATTCGCAGGTCGTAGACGCCTGTGAATTGGTTGCAACGGTGGCCAGCAGCACACCGGATGCCCACTCCGGTCACGTGATGATATTCCCACATCTTGGATATTCGAAGTTGATGCGCCCGTCTTTCCTGCAGAGTGCCGACCCGATGACTAAAGCCGCCTTGCACGCGGTGCCAAACCAAGAGCCATGGATTTGGAGACTGGCCACGGCATGGGGGGCCGCGCGCGCGATCGGAGTCTCAGATGTTCTATTCGTGGGCAATCGCTACCCCGGGGCTGCCGGACAGGCAGTGGATGCGCTCGGCGGCACTCTCGTGTTTGAAAAGGGAACTCCGGCGCGGGACGTCGTCGACGCAGTGGTCGACGCTGTTAGTAGGGACACCTCCAAATGCATAGGAATCTTCCCGGAGGGCGGCACGTCTGGTAAGAGGTCGCACGGGGGTCCTCATACTATCGAGAAGTTCAAGCCGGGGTTCCTAGCGCTTGCCAAAGAGCTCGATTTCCAAGTACTTGTGACCAGTCACTGGGTCGACCCGACGGGACGGTCTCATCTAAAAGTAGCGGACCTCGCTCCACGAGCGACTCCAAGTGAAGCGCGGGAGCAGATGGCTCGAGACATGGCCGACCTGGCATTGAACGGGGCGGCTCGTCGCGCCGGCCGTCGCTAGAACGCGCAACCGGTGTCTTACCATTTAGGAGACGTCGCAACCGCGGCTATCGTTATCGGCGCCTAGGTCATGCAAGGTCGTTCGGGCGAATCCTACTATCTCTGCCGTGCGGACGGGCCGGACAGGACCGTTCAATCAATACCGTCGGCTTCGCGCGCCGTAGCGCCGCTCGGAATACTGCCCCGCATCGCAGCTGGCCCGTCTTCAACTGTATCGGGGCTCAGCTGCTGCCGCCCGCTAGCTGTGATGCCCAGGCACGTTGTGCGATCGGATACGGCGAGCCGTAGATAGGTGAAGGCC
>NZ_BAAAJE010000032.1:0-26581 GCF_039526625.1 Nocardioides aquiterrae | reverse complement strand
CGGCGGCAGCAGCACAACGACCGGCGGCGACGGCGGCGGCACCTCCGGAGGCTCCGGCGCGCCCTCCGGGACCACCCAGGGCACCGGCGACAACGCGGCCACCGGCAGCACCAAGGCCGGCTCCTGCGACGGCTTCGAGAACCAGACCGGCATCACCGACAAGACGATCACGATCGCCAACGTCTCCGACATCTCCGGCCCGGTGCCCGGCATCTTCGAGTCCGCCCAGCAGGCGACCCGCGCGTACGCGGCGTACTTCAACTCCACCAGCGACATCTGCGGCCGCAAGCTCGACGTCGAGCTCCTGGACAGCCGTGCGGACGCCGGCGCCGACCAGCAGGCGTACACCAAGGCCTGCGACGACGCGTTCGCCGCGGTCGGGTCGATGTCGGCGTTCGACTCCGGTGGCGCCGCCGCGGCCGAGTCCTGCGGGCTGCCGGACATGCGCTCGACGATGACCACGCCCGAGCGGCGCGACTGTGCCACCTGCTTCTCCGCGCAGTCGGTCGACCCCGGTCTGGTGAACGGCGCGATGCCGCGCTACTTCCTCGCCGAGGACAGGGCCGCCACCCAGCACGTGGGGCTGGTCTACATCAACGCCGGCGCCGCGGCCGTCAACGCCGCGTACTTCCGCAACGCCTACAACCGGGCGGGCTGGAAGGTGGACTACTTCCAGGGCATCGACGTCTCGGAGTTCAACTACGCGCCGTACGTCCAGCAGATGAAGGACAAGGGCATCCAGCTCGTCGTCTACCTCGGGCCCTACCAGAACACCGTGAAGCTCCTGGACGCCATGCAGCAGCAGAGCTTCGACCCGATCTTCGTCCAGGACGCCACCATCTACGACCAGAACTTCGTCGACCAGGCCGGCGAGAACGGCAACGGCGTCTACGCCTGGTCCACGACCAGGATGTTCGACGACTACAGCGTCAAGGAGATGCAGCTCTACCGCGCCTGGCTGCAGCAGGTGAAGCCCGGCGCGGTCCCGAACTACTACGGCCTCTACGCCTGGTCCGCCGCCCGCCTCTTCGTCGAGCAGGCCGTCGCGCTGGGCGGCAAGCTCACCCGGGCCTCCCTCGTCGCCGCGCTCGGCAAGGTGCGCAACTGGACCGGCAACGGCGTCCACGTCCCCCAGCAGGTCGGCCAGAAGATCACCTCGAACTGCGGCTCGGTCTTCCAGCTGAACGGCGGCAAGTGGCGCCAGGTCTCGCCCGGCGGCTTCCAGTGCGGCCCCCTCCTGAACGGAAGCTGACCGATGAGCACGATCCTCTCCTTCACGATCCTCGGCCTCTTCACGGGCGCGGCGTACGCGATCGCCGCCAGCGGCCTGGTGCTGACCTACACGACCACCCGGGTCTTCAACATCGCCCACGGTGCGTTCGGCATGGTCCTGGCCTTCACGTTCTGGGACTTCAGCCAGCGGCAGGGCATGCCGACCTGGCTGGCGCTGATCCTGGTGCTGGGCGTGGTCGCGCCCGGCATCGGCTGGTTCGTGCAGCGGTTCGTCACCCGCGGGCTCGGCGAGGGCCCGGTCAGCGTGTCGCTGGTCGTCACCGTCGGCCTGTTCGTCGGCCTGATCGGCATCGCCCAGTACGTGTGGCCGCCGGCGCCGCGGACCCTGCCGCCGTTCCTGCCCGACAAGGGCGTCCAGGTCGCCGGCACCTACGTCACCGCCCACCAGATCATCACGATCGTGCTGTCCGCGGTGGTCGCCGCGGGCCTCTACCTGCTGCTGAACCGGACCCGCATCGGCACGGCCATGCGCGCCTCGGTCGACAACCCGGTGCTGTTGCAGCTGTTCGGCGGCAAGCCCGACCGGGTCGCCTCGCTGTCCTGGGCGATCGGCATCTCGCTGGCCGCCCTCGCCGGGATCCTGCTGACGCCGGTCATCGGCCTCAACTACTTCGACCTGACCCTGCTGGTGATCAACGCCTACGCCGCGGCGATGCTGGGCCGGCTCAAGAGCCTGCCGCTGACCTTCGTCGGGGCGATGGGGCTCGGGGTGCTCCAGTCGTTCGCGGTCGCGTACCTGCCCAGCGAGGGCAACCTCGCCGGCCTGCGCGCGGTCGTCCCGGCGCTGTTCCTGTTCGTGGTGATCGTGCTGATGCCGCAGGCCCAGCTGCGGATCGGGCAGGTCAAGGGCATCGTGTCCGCGCCGCTCCCGTCGTTCCGCGCGTCGGTCGGCTGGGGCATCGCGCTGATCGGCCTGGTCGCGTTCCTCACCGCCGCGATGTCCGACGCGAACCTGCTGCTCGTCGGCACGGCCGCGACGTACGCGATGGTGATGCTCTCGCTGGTGCTGCTCACCGGGTACGGCGGCCACGTCTCGCTCGCCCAGTTCACGTTCGCCGGGGTCGGGGCGCTCGCCTACGCCAAGATCGACGAGCCCAACCTCTACGGCCTGTTCCTGTCTGCGCTGGTCGCCGCCATCGTCGGCGCCCTCGTCGCGCTGCCCGTGCTGCGCCTGACCGGGCTCTACCTGGCGCTGTCGACGCTCGCGTTCGGCGTGCTGATGGACAAGATGGTGTTCCAGGCCGACTACGCCTTCGGCTACAACGGCACGCTGCACGCGGACCGGCTCTCGGTGCTCGGCCGCTCCTTCGACTCCACCGGCGGCTACGTGCTCGTGATGGCGACGTTCTTCGTGCTGATGGCGCTGGTGCTGCTGCTCCTGCGCCGCGGCCCGCTCGGCCGGGTGCTGATCGCGATGCGCGACAGCCCGGCGGCCTGCGGCACGCTCGGCCTCGACATGCGGTGGTTCCGCGTCGCGCTGTTCGGGCTCTCCGCCGGGATGGCGGGCCTGGCGGGCGGCCTGTTCGCCGGCCTGCGCGGCACCATCGGCGCGGCCGACTTCCAGCTCTTCAACAGCCTGCCGCTGCTGCTGCTCGCGGTCGTCTGCGGCGTCACGTCGGTGACCGGCGCGGCGCTCGGTGGCGTCGGCCTGATGCTGCTGCCGGTGCTGCAGAGCAGCCGGCCCGAGCTCGCGGGCCTGGTGTTCGCGGTGCTGGGCTTCGGTGCGGTCGCGCTCGGCCGCGACCCCAACGGGCTGGCCAACCAGCTGTTCACCGTGGGCCGCCTGCTCAACCGCAGGTTCGGCGACCGGGTGCGCTCGGTCGTGCCGGTGCTGCCGCTGCCGCGCGACCGGGCCGACGACGCGGGGCAGACCGAGGTGCCGTTGAACGACATCAGCATCCCCGTCGAGCAGGAGGAGGTGGGCACGCATGTCGCTGCTCGAGGTTGACGACGTCGTCGTCCAGTTCGGCGGGGTCACCGCGGTCGACCACGCGAGCTTCACCGCCGAGGCGGGCCGGATCACCGGGCTGATCGGCCCGAACGGGGCGGGCAAGACCACCTGCTTCAACGTGATCAGCGGGCTGCAGCGGCCCAACCACGGCACGGTCCGCTTCGACGGCCGCACCATCACCCGGCTGCCGGTGCACCGCCGGGCGCGCCGGGGGATGGGCCGCACGTTCCAGCGGCTGGAGGCCTTCGGCTCCCTGACGGTCCGCGACAACGTGCGCGTCGCGCGCGACATCGCCCGCGGCCTCGGCGGGCTGGTCCGCCCGGCGGCCGCCGACGTCGACGGCCTGCTCGAGCGCGTGGGCATCGCGGCGTACGCCGACGAGCGCGCCGACTCGATCCCGACCGGCACCGCCCGGCTCCTGGAGCTGGCCCGCTGCCTGGCCAGCCACCCGAAGCTGCTGCTGCTCGACGAGCCGTCCTCGGGTCTCGACGAGTCCGAGACCGACGCGTTCGGCGTCCTGCTGGCGCAGCTGGCCGCCGAGGGACGCGCGATCCTGATGGTCGAGCACGACATGGACCTGGTGATGTCGGTCTGCGACGACATCCACGTGCTCGACTTCGGCCGCGTGATCGCGTCCGGGCCGCCCGCCGAGGTCCGCGCGAACCCGCAGGTGCAGCAGGCCTACCTCGGCTACTCCGACGTCGACGACCCAGCCGCCGGGCCCGACGACACCACCGTCCTGGAGGCCGTGCGATGAGCGTGCCCATCCTCGAGATCGTCGACCTGCACGCGGCGTACGGCCGGATCGAGGTGCTGCGCGGCGTCGACCTCAAGGTCCCCAAGGGCGCGGTGATGGCGCTGCTCGGCCCGAACGGCGCCGGCAAGAGCACCCTGGTCAAGGTCGTCAGCGGCCAGAAGAAGGCGACCTCCGGCGACATCCACCTCGGCGGCGTGCACGTGCAGGGCGCGGCCCCCGAGGACCTCGCTCGGCTCGGGCTCTGCACGGTGCCCGAGGGGCGCTCGGTGTTCCCGAACCTGACCGTCGAGGAGAACCTGACGCTGATGTCGTACGCCGGGGTCGCGGTCGACGCGGTCCTCGAGACGGCGTACTCCTACTTCCCGCGGCTGCACCAGCGCCGCCACCAACTGGCCGGCACCATGTCCGGCGGCGAGCAGCAGATGCTCGCGATGTCGCGGGCCCTCGCCTCCGACCCGGCGCTGCTCCTGCTCGACGAGCTGTCCATGGGGCTCGCGCCGCTGATCGTCGACGAGCTGTACGAGACCGTCGCCCAGATCGCGCAGAGCGGGGTCTCGATCCTCTGCATCGAACAGTTCGCGCGGACCGCCCTACGGGTGTCCGACTACGCGGCGGTGATGTCCGGCGGCCGGGTCGTGGCCACCGGGGAGCCCGCCGAGATCCTCGACACGATGTCCGACGTCATCCTCGGAGGCGCAGCATGAGCCGCACCAGCAAGCGGATCCTCTTCCCGATCTCGGCCGCAGCGCTCGCCGGGGCCGTTCTGCCGGTGTCGGCGAGCGCTCCCGCGGCGTCCGCCGCGGACCAGGCGTTCGGCTACAGCGCGGTCGCGGTGGCGGCGCCGGCCAAGGTGGAGTTCTACGAGCCGACGATCCCGATCCCCGCGAATCCCCAGTTCGAGCTGGAGATGGGCTACACCACGGTGGAGGCCGACTCCGGCAGCTCCGCCGGCCGGGCCAGCTGGCTCTGGCCGGGCGACCCCATCGGCGAGGGCGCGAAGACCTTCGGCGAGCAGCTCCACCTGCCGCCGCAGCTGTTCGAGAACGGCTACCCCGTACAGGTGAACTCCGGCCAGCCGTCCGGTGAGCCGAAGCAGGCCGACGAGCCCTTCCCCGGCATGGTGATGCGCACCAGCGCCAGCGACACCAAGACCATCGCCCAGGCCGGCTTCTCGCCCGACGGCCAGGTCCAGGACGGCGGCAAGGACGGTGGGGACGAGGGCGGGGACGCAGGTACGCCCGGCGTCCCCGGCCTCCCCACCCCGCCCGGCGGCTCGTCGGCCACCGGGATGCTCCAGCAGTTCGGCCAGGCGATCACGGGCGGACCGGCGACGGCCGCCGCCCAGGCGCCCGCGGACGACCCCGGCCCGGGCGGGACCCCCGGCGTACCGCCGCAGGTCGCCGGCCTGGTCGACTTCGAGGGCTACACGTCGTCGAGCCAGAGCCTCGTGAAGGACGGCAAGGTCACCACGATCTCCCGGACCGCCCTCGGTGACGTGTCGCTGCTCGGCGGCATGATCACGCTGGACGGCATCGTCTCGACCAGCACCAGCGGCAGCAACGGGTCGACGAACACCGCGGGCGGCCGGTCGGTCCTCGGCGGGATGACCGTCAACGGCCAGGAGTTCTCCTTCGGTCCCGGTGGCTACACCGCCGGACCGCAGCACGGGGAGGCGCCGGCGATCCCCGACCAGGCGGCCGCCGCGCTGAAGCAGCTCGGGGTCACGATCACGCTGCCGAAGCCGGACCTGCACAAGAAGGGCGACATCGCCAGCAGCACGATCGGCGGTCTGCAGGTCGAGATCGACGCGGGCAAGCTGATGAAGCAGCTGCACCAGCTGCCGATCGACGACGTCATCAACCAG
The DNA here is from genome assembly GCF_039526625.1 of Nocardioides aquiterrae. Lineage (NCBI taxonomy): Bacteria > Bacillati > Actinomycetota > Actinomycetes > Propionibacteriales > Nocardioidaceae > Nocardioides > Nocardioides aquiterrae. The sequence continues at coordinate 20,716 of NZ_BAAAJE010000032.1, read as the reverse complement.
CTGCCCAACGACCCCAAGGAGCTGAAGAGCACGCTCCAGGCGATCTCCGGGCTCTCGCCGCGGATCGTGATCACGCTCGGCACCGCGACCACGCAGGTCGAGACGGTCGACGCCATCGACATCCCGGCCGACGTCCCCGACAACGACCCGGGCAGCACCGACGGATCGGCCAGTGGCGGCGGGGCGGCCTCCGGCCCGTCCGCGTCCGGCGGCGCGCCGTCGGCCACCGCGCCGGGACCGGCGGCCTCCGGGGACGCCCCGTCCGCCGACGGCGACCTCCCGCCCAGCCAACTCACCGGCTCCGGGCTGCCCCCGCTGTACTCGATCCCCGGCGCGATCCTGATGGCCGGCATCGCGCTCGCCGCCGTCGGGGGCACCTGGCTCCGCAGGATCGGCGTGATCGCGCTCGGCGGCGCCGGATCCTGCCCGCACGGCCTCGACAGCGGCCTGCCCGACCTCCGAAAGGCCTGACCGATGACCACTCCCCAGATGACGATGAACATGTCCACCGCCGAGACCAGCGACCGGCTCTCCGTGGGCCTCCCGAGGGCGGGCTCGCGGGCCGGCGCGACGTCCGGGGCCGCGCCGCTCAAGGACAACCACTGGCAGCTGCTCCAGATCGTCCTGTTCTGGGCGGGCGCGATCCTGCTCCCGCTCGGCCTCGTGGTGATCGTGCTCGGCTGGTACGGCGCCGCGAACACGCCGTACCAGTACGACCAGCTGTCCTACCTGGTGTCCGGGGGGCTGCTCGGGCTCGGCCTGACCTTCACCGGCGGGTTCCTCTACTTCGGCGCCTGGCTCGCGCGGCTGGCCGCGGACGCCAAGGAGTCCCAGCGCCGGCTCGCCGACACGCTGCTGGTCCTCGCCGACGTCACCTCGCGCGCGGCGCACACCCGCGACGACGGCGTCGACGTCTCCGCGCTGCCGGTGACCGCCGGCGACGGCACCACCATGCACCGCCGCGACTGCGCGCTGATCGCCCACCGCGAGGACCTGCACCCGGTCGGCGAGAGCAACGGGCACCTCACCCCCTGCCGCGTCTGCCGGCCCTGATCGCCGAGTCGGCGCCACTGCAGGTCGTGTGGGTGTCGAGTCGGCGCTAGTGCTGGTCGTGTGGGTGTCGAGTCGGCGCTAGTGCTGGTCGTGTGGGTGTCGAGTCGGCGCTAGTGCAGGTGAATCGTCTGCATTGGCGCCGACTCGGCGGTCTTGGCGTCTGCATTGGCGCCGACTCGGCGGTCTTGGCGTCTGCATTGGCGCCGACTCGGCGGTCTTGGCGTCTGCATTGGCGCCGACTCGGCGGCTTCAGTCGTCGGAGGCGACCTGCTCCTCGGGCTTCTGCATGAGGTAGTGGTCGATGTAGTCCCGCGCGGTCTCGACGATGCCGACCTCGTGGCCGGCGTCCTCCGACAGGTACCACCGGTGCACGAGGATCTCGTGGAAGATCTCGGCCGGCTCGAGCTTCCCGCGGGCCTCGGGCGGCACCATGGCGATGACCGGCTCGTAGACCTCGGTGAGCCACCGGTTCGCGACCAGGGCGCGGTCCTCGCGGCCGAGCCCGTGGCTGACGGTGAACGACGCGATGTCGTTGAGCAGCCGCTGCGCCTGCGCGTCCTCGACGTTCAGGCCGGTCAGGCTCTGCAGCTCGCGCCGGTGGTGGCCCTCCTCGACGGCCTTCGGCTGGATCCGGACCTGGTCGCCGTCCCAGTCGGTGACGATGTCGATCTCGTCGACGTCGAAGCCGAGGTCGTTGAGCCGGGCCACCCGCTGCTCGATCCGCCACATCTCGGCGGTGGAGAACTCCTCGGGCGCGGTGAGCTCGTTCCACAGCGCCCGGTAGCGCTCCTCCAGCATCGCCACGACGTCCTGCGCCTCCACCTCGTGGGCCAGGGAGTCGCTCGCCTGGAGGTCGAGCAGCTCCGCGAAGACGTTCTCGGTCGCGACCGTCAGGTCGTACTCGCGCAGCGGCGTCGAGAGGCTCGGCTTGAGCTCGCCGGTCTCGGCGTCGACGAGGTACGCCGCGAAGCCGCCGGCGCTGCGCCGGAACAGCACGTTCGACAGCGACACGTCGCCCCAGTAGAAGTCCGCGAGGTGCAGCCGGACCAGCAGCACGACCATCGCGTCGATCAGCGCCGGCAGGCTGTCCGCGTCGAGCCCGTGTGCGAACAGGCTGCGGTAGGGCAGCGAGAACTGCAGGTGCTGGGTGAGCAGCGCGGCGGGCAGCTCCTCGCCCGCGGCGTCGACCCGCCCGGTGACGACGCCCTGCGGGAGGACGGCCGGCAGGCCGAGCCGTTGCAGGTCGCGCAGCAGCCGGTACTCCCGGAACGCCATCTCCTCGGTCGTCTCCTTGACCGCGTACGTCGCGTCGCCGAGCCGGACGATCCGCACCACGTGCCGCGAGAGCCCGCGCGGGAGCGGCACCACGTGCTCGGTCCACTCCTCGAGCGGGAGTGCCCAGGGCAGCGTCAGCAGCGACGGGTCCGGGCGGTTCGCGACGATGCGCAGCGCCATGTCGTTCAGGCTAGAGGCTCCAGACCGAGAACGACGGCCCGTCGGTCGCCGGCACCGTGACCAGCCCGCCGACCTCGGCCAGGTCGCCCTCGGACCCGGTCGTGAGCAGCAGGGTGCCGTCGCCGAAGCCGAGGGGCCCGGCCTCGAGGGCCACCGCCGGCGCGGCCCCGCGCCGGGCGGCGACGAGCACCGACCCCGCGGGGTGCTCGCGCACGAACACCAGGAGGTCGTCGGACACGTGCGCCCAGCGCAGGCCGCCGCGACGCAGGGCCTCGTGCCCGTGGCGCAGCCGCGCGAGCCCGCCGTACGCCGCGAGCGTGGCGTCGTCCCACGCCTCCGGGTGCTCCCAGGGGAACGGCCGGCGGGCGTCCTCGCCGTTCACGCCCTCGAGGCCGATCTCGTCGCCGGCGAACAGCATGGGCACCCCGGGCAGCGTGAACTGCAGCCCGGCCGCGACCCGGTGGACGTCGCCGGAGCCGGTGAGCGTGCGGATCCGCGCGCTGTCGTGGGAGCCGAGGATGTTCCAGGACGCCGTCGTCGCCCGCCAGCCGTAGCGGGCCTGCCACTCGCGCAGGCCGTGGACCACCACCGGGCCGCCGCGCCGCGGCACCGGCACGGGGCGGCCGAACGGCCGCGCGGGGGAGTCCGGGTCGCGCAGCCAGGACCACACCGGCCAGGAGAAGCCCGAGTAGTTCATGGTGCCGTGCCAGCCGTCGCCGTCCAGGTCGGTCGATGCGTCGTGGTTGTGCTCGCCGATCACGAACGCGTCCGGGCGCTCGGCCTCCGCGGTGCGGCGGACCAGCCGGGCGACCTCGTGGTTGACGTCGATGGCGCCGAGCCGGCCGGTCATGTTCGCCACGTCGACCCGCCACCCGTCGAGGTCGAACGGCGGTCGCAGCCAGCGCGCCACCACCGACTCGGGCCCGTCCACCATCGCGGTGCGCAGCGCGGGGTCGGCGTGGTTGAGCTTCGGCAGCGTCCCGTGGCCCATCCAGCACTCGTAGGACCCGTCGGGCAGCAGGTAGTAGAAGGACCGGGCCGGTGCGCCCTCCACGTCGCGCGCAGCCACGAACCACTCGTGGGTGTCGCCGGTGTGGTTCGTGGTCAGGTCGCCGAGGATCCGCCAGCCGCGCTCGTGCACGGCGGTGGCCAGCCGGACGTACGCCGCGTCGCCGCCGAGCAGCGGGTCGACCTCCTCGAACGTCGACGCGTTGTAGCGGTGGTTGCTCTCGCCGGGGAAGACCGGCGTCGTGTACACGACCGTGACGCCGAGCTCGGCCAGGTGGTCGAGGTGGTCGGTGATCCCGTCGATGTCCCCGCCGTAGTACTGCAGCGGCGTCCGCGGGTCGAACGGCTCGAACACGACCTCGTCGTCCCAGTCCGCCGGCACCGCCCACGGCGGCACCTCGCGCTCGTCGGCCGCCGCCGACCGCGCGAACCGGTCCGGGAACACCTGGTAGACCACGGCGTCGCGCGCCCAGTCCGGCGGCGCGTGGTGGGAGCTGATCCGGAAGTCGAACGCGTCCGGCGGGTCGTGCTCGACGACGCCGACGCCGGTGAGCCAGCGCTGCTCGCTCTGTCCGTCGCGAGGGGCGCTCGCGAGCAGGAAGCGGTAGTGCGTCACCGGGTTGTGCACCGGGAACCGCCCCTCCCACCAGACCGTGTGCTCGTCGCGGGAGGTCGCCAGGCACGGGTGGTACGTCGGCTCCGCGTCGTACGTCGTGCGCACCCAGACCTGGTCGACGGGGTCGGTCGCGCTGGTGCGCATCCGGACCAGCACCTCGGACCCGGTGGCGGGTGCCTCCTCGGTGACGTACATCGGTGACCCGTCGTGATGCGGCTCGTGCAGCAGCGTCACCGGCGCGCGCCCCTCGGCTCGAGGAACACCGGGCCGGGTCCCCACTCGGCAGCCTCGTCGGCGGGGTTGCTCAGCGCGCAGGTCTTCATGCTCAGGCAGCCGCAGCCGATGCAGCTGTCCAGCCGGTCGCGCAGCCGCTCGATCCGCTCGATCTGCTCGTCGAGCCGCGGCCGCCAGGCCTTGCTCAGCCGGTGCCAGTCCGCCTTCGTGGGGGTCCGGCCGTCGGGCAGCGTCGCCAGCGCCTCGCCGATCTCCTCGAGCCTGAGGCCGACGCGCTGCGCCGTACGGATGAAGGCGATCCGGCGCAGGGTGGACTGCTCGTAGCGCCGCTGGTTGCCGGTCGTCCGCACCGAGGAGATCAGCCCCTTCGCCTCGTAGAACCGGATCGCGGAGGTCGCGACGCCGGCGCGCTCGGCGAGGTGCCCGATGGTCAGCTGGGTCATGCGCACCAGCCTTCCCGAACCTCAACCATTGTTCAACTTGAGCAATTAGAACGCGTTCTAGTAACGTGCGGCCGTGCAGCTCACCGACGGGGACCGCATCCGCGGCCTGCTCGCGACGTACTGCCGGCTGATCGACGCCGGGGACTTCGCGGGCGTCGGCGCGCTGATGGCCGACGCCGTGCTGAAGACCGAGGACGGGACGACGATCGCCACGGGTGCCGCCGAGGTCGAGCGGCTGTACGCCGGGCTGGTCCGGCTCCACGAGGACGGGACCCCCGGGACCCAGCACGTCGTCGCCAACACCACGTTCGGCGAGCCGCGGGCCGACGGGACCGTGACCGTCACGTCGACGTACCTGGTCTTCCAGGCGCTCCCCGAGGTCCCGCTCCAGCCCATCGTCACCGGCACGTACGTCGACACCTTCGCGACCGGCGAGCGGGGCTGGAAGTTCGTCGAGCGGCGCTTCGGCATCGGCCGGTCGGGCCGCCTCGAGCACCACCTCACGATCACCCTCCCCGGAACCCAGCTCTGAAAGGGCAGGCATGAACCAGCCAGGCAACCGCGTCGTCGTCATCACCGGAGCCGCGTCCGGCATCGGCCACGCCACCGCGGAGCTGTTCCGCGACCTCGGCGACACCGTGTTCGGCCTGGACATCCGCGACACCGTGCCGGACGGCGTGACCTACGTCGAGTGCAACGTCGGCGACAAGGCGGCCGTGGACGCGGCGATCGCGACCTGTGCCGGGCACGGGCGCATCGACGTGCTCGCGAACGTCGCCGGCATCGTGCAGTTCGGCCGGATCGAGACCGTGACCGAGGAGGAGTGGGACCGCGTGCACGCGGTCGACCTCAAGGGCCCCTTCTTCCTGATCCAGGCCGCGCTGCCGCACCTGCGCGCCTGCGCCGGCAACGTCGTCAACGTCTCCTCGGTCGCCGGCAACGTCGCCCAGCCCTACGCCACGGCGTACGCCGCCGCCAAGGGCGGGCTCACCCAGCTGACCAAGGCGCTCGCGCTCGAGCTGTCGCCGGAGGGCATCCGCGTGAACGCCGTCTGCCCGGGCACCGTCGACACCCCGATCGTCGAGCAGGTCTTCCACAAGCTCACCGACGACCTGGACAGCCGGGTCGCGGACCGGCTGATGATGATGCTGCCCGGCGGTGCGATCACGCCCGCCGAGATCGGCGAGACCATCGTGTGGCTGGCGTCGCCGGCCGCGCGGATGATCACCGGCGCCGTGATCGCCCACGACGGCGGGATGAGCTGACCGGCCCTTAGGATGTGCGCGCTGCCGGTGTAGCTCAGTTGGTAGAGCGCCTCTCTTGTAAAGAGGATGTCGCGGGTTCGACTCCTGTCACCGGCTCCGCAATGTTCGGGTCGTGTGCCTGAGACCGCGCCATGGCGCGTCCTCAGGCACACGACCCGTTCCAGAGCGGTCAGCGCAGCCGGCGCACCTCGAACGTCGCGGGCGGGTCGGCGATCGCGTCCTGGGCGGCGACCAGCTGGATCTCGCGGGTGCCGGCCTCGATGGTCTTCTCCAGGATCGCGAACACCGAGCCCGCGACCCGGCCCAGGGCGACCTCGGCCGACCCGGTGCTGCGCAGGTGGGCGAGGTAGAGCGCGGCGGTGACGTCGCCGCAGCCGTTCGGGGTGATCGGCAGCAGCGGCGTCTCGACCGCCCAGGCGCCCTCGTCGGAGACCGCGACCATGTCCAGCCGGCCCTCGGGGACCTCGCCGTGCAGCACGCTGGTCACCAGCACGTCCCGCGGGCCGCGCTCCCGCACGACGTCGACCGCGTCCAGCACCTCCGCGAGCGTCGACGTCGACCGGCCGGCGAGGAAGTCCAGCTCGAAGTGGTTGGGCGTCAGGATGTCGGCCTTCGGTACGACGGTGTCGCGCATGAACTCCGGGATGCCCGGCCGGACGAACATGCCCCGGCCCACGTCGCCCATGACCGGGTCGCAGCAGTAGACCGCGTCCGGGTTCAGCTCCTTCACCCGGGCGACCGTGTCGAGGATGATCGCGCCGACCGCGGGGTCGCCCTGGTAGCCCGACAGCACCGCGTCCGCCTCGCCGAGGACGCCGCGGTCCTCGATCCCGGCGATCACCTCGCGCACGTCCTCCGGCGCGAGCAGCGGGCCGCGCCACGCGCCGTACCCGGTGTGGTTGGAGAAGTGCACGGTGAGGACCGGCCAGACCTCGTGCCCCAGGCGCTGGAGCGGGAAGACGGCTGCGGAGTTGCCGACGTGGCCGTAGGCGACCGAGGACTGGATCGACAGGATCTTCACTCGTCGATCCTCCTCACCGGAGGCCTGTACGTCCAAACTAGAACAAGTTACAGTTGCTCCGTTCACATTCTGCCGGTATGTGGTGAGGTCGCAGGTGGCGAAGAAGCAGTACTCGAACGAGGCCGACTACGTCGTCGTGGGCTCGGGCAGCTCCGGCGCCACGATCGCCGGCCGACTGGCGCAGTCCGGCGCGAGCGTGATCGTGCTCGAGGCGGGCAAGAGCGACGAGCAGTACCTCGTCAAGAAGCCCGGGATGATCGGGCCGATGCACGCCGAGCCCAAGCTCAAGCAGCGGGTGGACTGGGGGCTCTACTCGACCCCGCAGAAGCACCTGCTGGACCGGAAGATGCCGGTCCCGCGCGGCAAGGTGGTCGGCGGCTCCAGCTCGATCAACGGCATGGTCTACGTCCGCGGCAACCGGGCGAACTACGACTCCTGGGCGGCGGAGGGCAACGCCGGCTGGTCCGCCGACGAGGTCAACGCGGCGTATCGGCGGATGGAGGACTTCGAGGACGGCGCGAACGAGTACCGCGGCGCCGGCGGCCCGATCAAGGTGACCCGCAACGGCTTCCCGCAGGAGGGGTCGCTGCAGTTCCTCGAGGCGACGTCCCAGACGCTGGGCGTGCCGGTCCTCGACGACTACAACGCGGCCTCCCAGGAGGGCGTCAGCCGGATGCAGCAGAACGCCGCGCACGGGCTGCGCTACTCGGCGTCCCGCGGCTACATCCACCACCTCGGTACGCCGACGCTCGAGCTGCAGACCGAGGTGCTGGCCCGCCGGGTCGTGATCGAGCACGGCCGCGCGGTGGGCGTCGAGGTGACCGACAAGGACGGCACCCGGCGCACCGTCCGGGCCGGCAAGGAGCTGATCCTCTCGGCCGGGTTCGTCGGCTCCGCGCAGCTGCTGATGCTGTCCGGCGTCGGCCCCGCGCAGCACCTGCGCGACCACGGCATCGAGGTGCTCGCCGACCTGCCGGTGGGCGACAACCTGCACGACCACCTCTTCCACGCGATGACGTTCCACGTCACGTCGACCCGGATGCGCGGCACCCCGGCGTACTTCGCCAAGGGTGTGCTGATGGAGACGCTGCGGCCGGGGAAGACCTTCCTCGCCAACTCGGTCTTCGAGTCGGTGGCCTTCCTGCGGACCTCGCAGGCCGCCGACGTGCCCGACCTCCAGCTGCACCTGCTGCCCTGGGCGTACGTCTCCCCGAACCAGGACGAGCCGATCCGCCACGACGTCGACAAGCGGACGGCGCTGACGGTGCTGGCGACGCTGATCTACCCGAAGAGCCGCGGCACCGTGCGCCTGGCGTCGGCGGACCCGACGGCCGCGCCGCTGATCGACTTCCAGTACCTGTCCGACAAGGCCGACCTCGAGGTGCTGGCGGAGGGCTCGGAGCTGACCCGGGAGATCTTCGCGAGCCCGGCGTTCCGGGGGTCCGTCAAGGAGGAGATCCACCCGGGTGCGTCGCTGAAGGGGCAGGAGCTCCGCGACGCGATCCTCAACCGCGCGACGTCGGTCTACCACGGCGTCGGCACCTGCCGGATGGGCGTCGACGAGCTCGCGGTCGTCGCGCCGGACCTCAAGGTCCGCGGCATCGAGGGGCTCCGGGTCTGCGACGCCTCGATCATGCCGTCGATCACCGGCGGCAACACCAACGCGCCCGCGATCATGATCGGTGAGCGCGGCGCCGACTTCGTGCTCGGCTCAGCCAAAATAGGGGGCTAGACCCATGACACTGCGGCGACCCGCCTCCCTGACCGACGACTTCCTGCAGGGGCTGGTCGCCCGCGTGCCCGGCAGCGACGGCGCGACCTGGAAGCTCACCGAGGTCTACACCGGCGAGCTGCTCGTGGAGCTGCCGCAGTCGACGCCGGCCGACATCGAGCAGGCCTTCGCGTCGGCGCGGGCGGCGCAGCGGGAGTGGGCGGCCCGACCGCTCAAGGAGCGGCTCGCGGTGTTCAAGCGCGCGCACACGCTGTTCATCGACAACGCCGAGCACACCACGGACCTGATCCAGGCGGAGAGCGGCAAGAACCGCCGGATGGCCATCGAGGAGACCTGCGACCCGGTGATGGTGATGAGCCACTACCTCAAGCGGGCGCCGCACCTGCTCAAACCGGTGAAGCGCGGGGGACCGGTGCCGCTGCTGTCGACCTCGACCGAGATCCGCCAGCCCAAGGGCGTGGTCGGGATCATCGCGCCCTGGAACTTCCCGTTCGCGACCGGCATCTCCGACTCGATCTCCGCACTGATGGCCGGCAACGCGATCGTGCTCAAGCCGGACAACAAGACCGCGCTGTCGCCGCTGTACGGCGTGCAGATGCTCGAGGAGGCCGGGCTGCCGAGGGGGCTCTTCCAGGTCGTCTGCGGCGAGGGCCCGGACGTCGGGCCGACGCTGATCGACAACGCGAACTACGTGATGTTCACGGGCTCGACGGCCACCGGCCGGGTGATCGGCGAGCGCGCCGGGCGCAACCTGATCGGCTGCTGCCTCGAGCTCGGCGGCAAGAACCCGATGATCGTGCTCGAGGACGCGAACCTGGACGAGGTCGTGCAGGGCGCGATCTTCGGGGCGTTCGGCAACACCGGCCAGATCTGCATGCACATCGAGCGGATGTACCTGCCGGAGTCGCGGTACGACGAGTTCCGCGACCGGTTCGTCGCCGCGACCGAGGCGCTGACCGTCGGTGCGTCGTACGACTTCGGCCCGGACATGGGCTCGCTGGTCTCGCCCGACCACCTGGAGCGCGTGAAGTCCCACGTCGAGGACGCGGTCGCGAAGGGCGCCACCGTGCTGACCGGTGGGAAGGCGCGACCCGACCTCGGCCCGGCGTTCTTCGAGCCGACGATCCTCGAGGGCGTCACGAAGGACATGCTCGCCGGCGTGACCGAGACCTTCGGCCCGGTCGTCGCGCTGCACAGGTACCGGACCGTGGACGAGGCCGTCGCGCTCGCCAACGACACCGACTACGGCCTCAACGCCTCGGTGTGGGGCGGCGACGTGAGCAACGCCTGCCAGGTGGGCATGCGGATCGAGTCCGGCAACGTGAACGTCAACGACATCCTCGCGACCGCCTTCGCGTCCAAGGGCACGCCGTCGGGTGGCGTCAAGCAGTCCGGCGTCGGCGCCCGGCACGGCGACCAGGGGCTGCTGAAGTACACCGACGTGCAGAACCTCGCCGTGCTCAAGAAGCAGGTGATGGGCGCCAGGCCGGGCCAGGACTACGACAAGTACGTCAAGGGGATGCTCGGCGGGCTGCGGATGATGCGGAGGACCCGGATCCGCTGAGGCCGCTCCGCCTCGTACGGTGGAGGTACCGAGCCGAGGAGGGGACGCCGTGGCCGAGCAGGACGAGCACCAGGACTACCCGGACGCTGACGCCGCGGTGGTCCAGGGCGGGGAGGCTCCGTCCGCGCGGACCCCGTTGAGTGTCGAGCGGGTCGTGACGGCCGCGGTCGAGTTCATCGACGAGCAGGGCCTCGCCGGCCTGACGATGCGCCGGCTCGGGGAGACCCTCGGGGTGGAGGCGATGTCGCTCTACCGGTACGTCGCCGGCCGGGAGAAGCTGCTCGACGCCGTCGTGGAGTCGATCACCGCCCAGCTCGACGACGACCCCGAGGTGCTCCAGGAGCCGCGCGACGGCTGGCAGGACTTCCTGGTGCGTCTGGCTCACGGGGTGCGCCGGGTGGCGCTGAGCCACCCGAAGGTCTTCCCGCTGGTCGCGTCGCGGCCGCTCGAGGCGCCGTGGCTGCGGCCGCCGCTACGCAGCCTGACCTGGGTCGAGCTGTTCCTGGACGCGCTGCGCGCCGAGGGCTTCGACGACGACAGCGCGGTCGGCGCGTACCGGGCGTTCACCAGTTTCCTGCTCGGCCACCTGCTGCTCGAGGTGTCGACCCACGGGGCCGACGTCGGCCCGCTCGACGTGCTGGAGGAGGACGAGGAACCCGGCGGCCTCGCGGCGTACCCGACGGTCGCTCGGCTGCGGTCCGCGCTGTCGGAGGACCACTCCGCCCTCGAGTTCGAGGATGCCCTCGACCAGCTGGTCGACCGGGTGGCCCAGATGGCCAGCCCGAAGGTGCCCTGAGCGCCCGGGGCCCCGCCCCCGTGTGAACCGCGCCCGAGACGGTAACGGGAAGGTGTTGGCCCGAGAGGCCGCCCGGCGGTTTACAGCGTAAGGCTGCGGGTACTGCGCGGGAATCCGAACCGAGGCGCGGTCGAGACGACCCGCTGCTGAAGGAAGGCGCAACCGTGGAAATCAAGCAGAGTCTCCAGAACGGGCTCGACAACCTGATCGGCTTCATCCCGAACCTGATCGGCTGCCTGGTGCTGCTGCTCGTGGGCTTCATCGTGGCGAAGGTCGTCGCCGGCGTGGTCCGCAAGCTGCTCCAGAAGGTCGGGCTCGACCAGCGGCTGCACGAGTCCGACGCGAACGAGTACGTCGAGCGGGTGCTGCCCGGCGCCAGCCCCAGCAACGGCATCGCGCGGGTCGTCTTCTGGCTGGTCTTCGTCTTCTTCCTGTTCGCCGCGATCGGCGCGCTGAAGATCCCGGCCGTGACGACGTTCATGAACCAGGTCCTGGCCTACCTGCCGAACGTGATCGCCGCGATCCTCATCTTCGTGGTCGCGGCCCTCATCGCCGGCGCCGTGGCCGCGGGCGTCACCAAGCTCATGGGTGACACGCCCACCGGCAAGATCGTCGCGTCGATCGTGCCCGCGCTGGTCATGGTCATCGCGATGTTCATGATCCTCAACCAGCTCAAGATCGCCGAGGAGATCGTCAGCATCGCCTTCGCGGCCACCATGGGTGCGCTCGCGCTCGGCCTGGCCCTCGCCTTCGGCCTCGGTGGCCGCGACGTGGCGCGCCGGCTCCTCGAGGACGCCTACGCCAACGGCCACCGGGCCAAGGAGCAGGCCAAGCAGGACCTGCAGACCGGGCGGGCCCGCGCGGAGGACGCGGCCGACCGCGCCTCGACGACGTCCGCCTACGCCACGGGCGGCTCGTCCCTCGGGGGGACCGGCTACCCGCAGGGCTGACCGGCTGTCCGACGGGCACGGCAGCAGGCTCCGGCCGGCTGCCGTGCCCGTCGTACTGTCGTTCGTGTGGACATGACGTACCGCCCGCTGGGCGACTCGGGGCTCATGGTCAGCGCGGTCGGGATCGGCTGCAACGCGTTCGGTCGGCGCGTCGACCTCGGCGGGGTGCGCGACATCCTCGCGGCCGCGCACGACGTCGGCGTCACGCTGCTGGACACCGCGGACATCTACGGCGACCCGCCGGGCGCGAGCGAGGAGCTGCTCGGCGAGGCGCTGCAGGGGCAGCGCGACGAGTTCGTCGTCGCCACCAAGTTCGGCATGGACATGCGGGGCGCGCTGGGCAACGACTTCGGTGCCCGCGCGTCGCGCCGGTACGTCCGGCGCGCCGTCGAGGCGTCGCTGCGGCGGCTCCGGACCAACCACATCGACCTCTACCAGCTGCACCAGCCCGACGGCGTGACGCCGATCGAGGAGACGCTGTCGGCGCTCACCGACCTGGTCCGCGAGGGCAAGGTCCGCTACCTCGGGTGCTCGAACTTCGACGGGTGGCAGGTCGCCGACGCGGCGTGGACCGCGCGCACGGCCGGGCTCGAGGGCTTCGTCTCGGTGCAGAACCGCTACTCGCTGCTCGACCGGACCGTCGAGGCCGAGGTGGTGCCCGCGGCGACGGAGTTCGGGCTCGGGCTGCTGCCGTTCTTCCCGCTCGAGTACGGCCTGCTCACCGGCAAGTACCGGCGCGGCGAGTCGGCGCCGGCGGGCTCGCGGGCCGCCCTCGACCCGTCACGGGCGCAGTGGCTGGCGAACGCCGACTGGGACCGCATCGAGGCGTTCGAGAAGTACGCCGAGGCCCGCGGCCTCGCGCCGCTCGACGTGGCGATCGCGGGCCTGGCCGCCCAGCCCGCCGTCAGCTCGGTCATCGCCGGCGCGACCTCCGCCGACCAGGTGCGCGCGAACGCCGCCGCCCTGCGCTGGCAGCCGTCCGCCGAGGACCTGGCCGAGCTCGACGCGATCACGCGGTAGGGGCTGCTTCTCGGCTCACCGGATTTCGACGCGCCCGTCGCGCCTTCGCGGGCTCAGGCGCGGGGCTTGCTCGATCTGCCCTCGCCCACGCGGTGCGCTCGTTCCTCGCGCACCGCTGCTCAGGCGACCTGCAGCGACCGCTTGGAGAGGCCCATCCAGAAGCCGTCGATGACCTGGAGACCCGGCTCCTCCGGGTCGGTGGCCGCGCCGAGGGTGACGAACAGCGGCGTGTAGTGCTCGACGGTGGGGTGCGCGTACGGCATGCCCGGCGCCTCGCTGCGGTAGCGCGCGAGCGCGTCGACGTCGCCGCGGGCGAGCGCCTCGCCGGCCCAGGCGTCGAAGTCGGTCGACCAGCCGGGGGCGGCCGCGTCGATGCGGAACTCGGTGAGGAACGGCAGGCCGTGGGTGAGGAAGCCCGAGCCGATGATCAGCACGCCCTCGTCGCGCAGCGGGCGCAGCCGCTCACCGAGCGCCAGCAGCCGGGTCGGGTCCTGGGTGGGCAGCGACATCTGCAGCACCGGGATGTCGGCGTCGGGGTACATGATCCGCAGCGGCACCCACGCGCCGTGGTCGAGGCCGCGGCTGGGATGCTGGTGGACGGGCTCGGTCGCCGGCATCATCGCGGCGATCCGGGCCGCGAGCGCGGTGGCGTCCGGGGTCTCGTAGGTCATCCGGTAGTACTTCGCGTCGAAGCCGCCGAAGTCGTAGACGAGCGGCGCCCCGCTCGCGGAGAGCATCACCGGCGCGGACTCCCAGTGCGCGCTGACGATCAGGATCGCCTTCGGGCGCGGGAGGTCCTGCGCCCAGGCGGCGAGCTGGCCCGACCAGGTCGGGTCGTCGAGCAGCGGCGGCGCGCCGTGGCCGATGTAGAGGGCGGGCATGCGGTCGGTCATGGTCACCTCAACTAGTTGTGACTTCAACTTTATTCCAGGACGGCGCCGGTGACCAGTGCGCAGAGCGCCGCGAGCTCCGCCTGGGTGCCCATCACGATGAGCACCGCTCCCGAGGGCAGCACGGCGTCGGCCGACGGATTCGCCTCGAGGCCCGCGCCCGGCGAGCGGCGTACGGCGAGCGGGAGCACGCCAGTGCGCTCCCGGCACTCGCCGACGGTCCGGCCGGCCAGCGCGGAGCCCGCCGCCACCGGCACCTGCTGGATCCGCCAGTCCAGGCTGTCCTCGTGCATCACCACGTCGAGGAACTCCGCGACATCCGGCTGGAGCGCGAAGGCGGCCAGCCGGCGCCCGCCGATGCGCTGCGGGTTGACCGCGCGGTTGGCGCCGGCGAGCTCGAGCTTGGCCTTCGAGCCGGTGGTCCGGGCCCGGGCGACGATCACCACGTCCGGCCGCAGCGCCCGCGCCGACAGCGTCGTGTAGACGGTGTCCGCGTCCGACTCCAGGCAGACCACGACGGCGCGCGCGGTCGCCAGCCCGGCCGCCAGCAGCACCTCGTCGCGGGTGACGTCGCCGAGGACCCGCGGGACGGCGGGGTCGAGGTCGGCGAAGCGCTCCGGGTCGTTGTCGGCCACGACGACCTGCTCCCCGGTGGAGCGCAGGAAGTCCGCGGCCGAGCGCCCCACGCGGCCGTAGCCGCAGACGATGACGTGCCCGCGCAGGGCACCGATCTCCTTGTTCATCCGGCGCTCCTCCAGGGTCCGGCGCAGATGCCCCTCGGTCACCGCCTCGAGGATCACGCCGAGGTTGTAGAGCACGGTGCCGACGCCGACGACGATCAGCACCATCGTGAACACCTGGCCCACCGGCGACAGCGGCCGCACCTCGCGGTAGCCGACGGTCGCCACCGTGGTCACCGTCTGGTAGCTCGCCTCGAGCAGCGTGAACCCCAGCAGGAGGTAGCCCACGGTGCCGAACACCGTGACGCCCGCGAGGGCGAGGACCGCGATCCGGATGCGGTGGAGTGGTGCCACACCTCACGCTAGGACCGGCGTCCGCCGGCGCGGAACGGGCAAAGGTCCCGCCGGTCAGGACGCCGGCAGCCGCCAGTCCACCGGCCGCCCGCCCTGCTGCTCGAGCAGCGCGTTCACCCGGCTGAAGGGACGGGAGCCGAAGAAGCCGCGGCTGGCCGACAGCGGCGAGGGGTGCGCGGACTCGACGTACGGGATCGGCGCCAGCATCGGCTCGAGCCCCTGGGCGTCCCGGCCCCACAGGATCGCGACGCACGGACCGCCGCGGCGGACCAGCGCCTCGATCGCGCACTGGGTGACCTCCTCCCAGCCGCGGCCGCGGTGGGACGCCGGCGTGCCCGGGCGCACGGTCAGGGCCCGGTTCAGCAGCATCACGCCCTGGTCGGCCCAGGCGGTCAGGTCGCCGTGGTCGGGTGTCTCGACGCCCAGGTCGGAGCGCAACTCCTGGTAGATGTTGGCGAGGCTCCGCGGGATCGGGCGCACGTGCGCGTCGACCGCGAAGGACAGCCCGATCGGGTGGCCCGGCGTGGGATAGGGGTCCTGCCCGACGACCAGCACCCGGACGTCGGCGAGCGGCCGCTGGAACGCCCGGAACACCTGGTCGCCGTGCGGCAGGTAGCCGCGGCCGGCCGCGATCTCCTCGCGCAGGAACCGCCCCATCGCGCCGATCCGCTCGTCGACCGGAGCCAGCTGCTCCGCCCAGTCGGGCGCCATCAGCCCCTTGTCGACCAGTCCCGCGAGTGCGCCCACACCCCGGACCCTAGAGTCTCGCCCGCCGCGGCAGGTACGGCGCCCGGCCCGGCTCGCCGACGTACACGTCGAGGATGGCCTGGTGGCTCGCGTCGCCCTGGACGGCGGACTGGTTGGCGACCAGCACCCGCCTGCCGAGGAAGGTCGCGCTGCACGGGGTATCGAACGGGATCGGCGAGCCGTTGTCGCCGGCCAGCGGCACGTCGGGGAACCGCCCGACCTCCTCGCCGGTCGCCGTCAGCTCGACGAGCTGGTTGGCGAGCCCCGCGAGGGCGACGTACACGTGACCGGACCGGCCGATGCCGAAGCCGTCGGGCAGGTCGCCCGGTTGCGACGTCCACAGCGTCTCGATCGCGCCCGGCTTCCCGCCCGCGCCGACCGGCAGCCGGTAGAGCGCGCCGTTCGTGGGCGAGTCGGTCCCGTCGCTGACCGTCCCCTGGGTGATGAGGAAGTCGCGGCGGCCGGGGCGGTAGCGGATCCCGGTGGTGCCGAACTCGGTCGCACCCTCGAGCGCCGGCGACTCGAACCAGCGTTGCGGCGTGTGCGAGCCGGGCGGCAGCCGCCAGATGACGCCCTGGCCGTAGTCGGTGACGTAGAGGGCGCCGCCGGGTCCCCAGCTCGCGTAGTTCGGGACCGCGCCGTCGGGGAAGGTCGCGACCCGGCGGAACCTGCCGGTCCGCACGTCGAGGGTGAGGACCGACCTCGTCGACGTCTCCAGGAGAACCAGCCGCCCTCTCCTCGTCTGGTTCGCCACCTGCACGCCGTGGTCCTCGTCGAGGTGCTGCCCCGGCACCCGCCAGGAGCGGAGGAGGGTGCCGTCCCTCGTCCACTCGAACACCTTGGACGGCTTGCTGCTGCCGGGGTTCGTGTACGTGCCGGCGTAGACGCGGCCGTTGGTGTGCACGTGGACGTACGCCGGGAAGCCCGGCGAGGGCACCAGCGAGAAGACCCGGGTGTCCCACTTCTCCCGGGGTGCGGCGGAGGCCGGCGTGGCCGTCGCCGCCAGCAGGAGCGCCGCGAGCGCGGCGAGCGCCTTCCTCACAGCCGCTCTCCCACCTCGATCGCGGCGCGCTCGCCGGCCCGGACCGCGCCGTCCATGTAGCCGGTCCAGTACGTCGAGGTCTCCGTCCCGGCCCAGTGCACCCGGCCGAACGGCTTCCGGATCGCCGAGCCGAACTGCAGCATCGCGCCCGGCGCGTAGTTGGCGACCGGCCCGCCGGTGGTCCAGCGCTCCTTGGTCCAGTCGTGCTCGACGTAGTCGATGGGGTGCAGGGCCTGCTCGCCGAACATGGCGGCGAAGCCCTCCAGCACGGCACGCCGGCGGTCGGCCCGGGACTGCACGCCGTACGTGCGCCACGTGCCGCCGCCGACGAAGGCCAGCAGCACGCCGGGCTCGCCCTCCTTCGGCGAGTTGTCGAAGACCGCGCGGCAGGCGCCGGAGTCGTTGATGCCGAAGCCGTTGAGCCCGGCCTCGCGCCAGAACGGCTTCTCGTACACCGCGTCGCACTTCATCAGCTGGCCCATGTCGAGGTGGCGCAGCAGCTCGTGCCGCCGAGCGGGCAGCAACGGGTCCCAGTCGATGTCGAGCACCAGCGGCGGGGGAGCGGCCACGATCGCGCGCTTCGCCCGGATCGTGCCGCGGGCGCTGTGCACCACGACGTGGCCGTCCCGCTGCTCGATCCTCCGCACCGGCGCGCGCAGGGTGACGACATCGCCCAGCCGCCTCGCGAGGCGGAGCGGGATCAGCTGCGAGCCGCCGACGAACCGGCGCTCCTGCGCGCCGTTCGCGGTGTCGGAGTTGCGCGAGAAGGTCCCCTTGTTCTGCTCGTTGCCCGAGCAGGCGACGTACCAGAGGACGTAGAGGAACGACAGCTCGTTGGGGTCGGCGCCGAAGCCGGGCTGGGTCCAGCACTCGATGAGGTTCTCCACGCCGTCGCCGTTGACCGCGTTGCGGCGGATCCACTCGCCGAGCGTCTGCGCGTCCCACTCGGCGGCGCTCGGGTGCGACCACGGGGCGCTGACGTCGAGCTCGGCGGCCATGTTGTCGATGCGCTGGAGCAGGACGGCGGCGTCGGGGAGGATCGTGGGGTCCGGCGGGACGGTGCCGGAGTACTCCTGGCGCCCGGTCGTCGACGACACGTAGACGCTGTTGCCCTGGTTGTACTCCAGGAACGTCGGGACCTTCAGCTCCTTCGCCAGCTTGGCGATGTGGTCCTGGGTGGGCCCGATGAACGCGCCGCCGGACTCGATGGTCGCGCCGTGCGTGCCGGGGCCGGAGAGGTGGTGGTTGAGCACCCGGCCGCCGACCCGGTCCCGGGCCTCGAGCAGCACCACGTCGTACCCCTGCCGGGACAGCTCGCGCGCGGCGACCAGGCCGGAGATGCCGCCGCCGACCACGACCACGTCGGTCCGGCGCGGCAGCGAGCCCTGCCGCGAGCCGGCGGCCACCGCGTCGTGCAGGGCGCCGGTCCCCACGGCGAGGCCGGTGGCGGCCGCGCCGCCGAGGAGTGAGCGTCGCGAGAGGGTCATGGCGGCTCCTGTGCGATCGTGAACATGAACATGTGTCAGATTCGGTTTCGTACCTTACACTCGTCCGCATGCCCGCGGCAGCCCGACCACACTCCCCCGATGCCGGGGCCGCCGGGGCGACGCGGCGGGTCCCGCGGCAGGAGCGCAGCCGGCGCCGCGTCGAGGGCATCCTCGACGCCGCGGCGCGGCTGGTGGTGGAGCGCGGTGTCGAGGCGCTGACGACCCGCGACATCGCTGCGGCCGCCGGCGCGCCGGTCGCCTCGCTCTACCAGTACTTCGCCGACAAGGAGGACGTCCTCCTCGCCCTTGCCCAACGAGACATGGACGAGATGGACACGCAGGTCGCCGACGACCTCGCGACGATCGAGATCCTCTCGGTGCGGTCCCTCGTGCGCACCACGATGGGCGCGTTCGTGAAGGTCTACCGACGGCGGCCGGCGTTCGTGCAGATCTACCTGCGCGGCCGGACCAACGCCGCCGTCCACCGGTTCGGGCGCGAGCACAACGCCCGGATCGCCGAGTCGCTCTTCGACTACGCGATCGACGCGGGCCTGGCCCGCAACGAGCTCACGCTCGAGGTCGCGGAGCTCGCGGTCGAGGTCGGCGACCGCGTCTTCCAGCTCGCCTACGAGACCGACGACGGGGGCGACCAGCGGCTCGTCGAGGAGGGCATGACGATGATGACCGCCTACCTCGAGCGGTACGCCACGCCCGAGGGGCTGGAAGGCATCCGGCTGTGAGCCTGCGCGCCGAGGTCGCGGACGCGGCCCGCCGGCTGGCGGCCGAGGGCCTCCTGATCGGTACGGCGGGCAACGTGTCGGCGCGCGACGCCGACCGGATCGCGGTGACCGGCACCGGCGTCGTGCTCGGCGAGTGCACGGCCGCAGACGTCACCGTCGTGTCACCGGACGGTGCGGTGCTCGAGGGCGACCTGGTCCCGACGTCCGAGCTGGACCTCCACCTCGGTGTGTACGCCGGCACCGACGCGGCCGCGGTCGTGCACACGCACGCGCCGTACGCCACGGCGGCCGCGTGCGTCCTGGTCGAGCTGCCCGTCCTGCACTACCAGCAGCTGCTGCTCGGCGGCGAGATCCCGGTCGCGCCGTACGCCACCTTCGGCACCCCCGAGCTCGCGGCCGGCGTCCTCGGCGCGCTGAAGGGCCGGCAGGCGGCGCTGATGGCCAACCACGGGTCGGTCGCGGTCGGCGCCTCCCTCGCGAAGGCCGTCGAGAACGCGCTGCTGCTCGAGTGGCTGGCCGCCCTCCACCACCGTGCCAGCGCGCTCGGCACCCCGCGGGTGCTCAGCCAGGAGCAGCAGGCCGACGTGATCACCCAGGCGCTGACGCGGAACTACGGAACGACGCAGGAGAACGCCCGTGACTGACATGAAGATCGCCACCGTCGGCGTGCACGTCCTCGACACGCACGTCATCGGCATCGAGTCGATCCCGGACGGCTCGGACGGCCAGCTCGTCGAGACGATCCGGATGTCGCCGGCGGGTACGGCGGGCGGCACCGCCGTGGTGCTCCGCCGGCTCGGCGCCGAGGTGCTGTCCTTCGGTGCGGTCGGCGTGGACCCGGTCGCCGACACCCTGCTCGCGCTGCTCGAGCGCGAGGGCGTCGACGTCTCCGGCCTGGTGCGCAAGGCCGACCACCAGACCTCGGCCTCGGTGATCCCGGTGCGCCCGAACGGCGACCGGCCCGCCTGGCACTGCATCGGCGCGAACGGCGCCTTCACCCTCGACGACCTCGACCGCGCGGCCCTCGACGGGATCACGCACCTGCACCTCGGCGGCCCGGAGTTCCTGGGCGGCGAGGCCGCGGGCGAGCTGCTGGCGCACGCGCGGTCCCTCGGGGCGGTCACCTCCGTCGACATCCTCGCGCCGGGCGACCCCGACCTGCTGGCGTGGGTCGCGGCCGCGCTGCCGCACACCGACTACCTGCTGCCGAACGACGAGCAGGTGCTGGGCTTCACCGGTGCGTCCTCGCTCGCGGACGGCGCTCGCGCGCTGGTCGACGCCGGTGCCGGCTGCGTGGCGGTGACCCAGGGGAGCAAGGGCGCCCTGGTGGTCACCGCGGACGACGTGGTCGGGGTCCCGGCGTACCCGGTCGAGGCGGTCGACACCACCGGCTGCGGCGACGCGTTCTCGGCCGGCTTCCTGCGCGGGCTGTCGCTGGGCCGGGACCCGGCCGGCGCCGCCCGGCTCGGGTGCGCCACCGCGGCCCAGGTCGCCCAGGGCATCGGCACCGACGCGGGCACCTACGACCTCGACTCCGTGGTCGCGTTCGCGGGCTAGGTGTGATGCCCACCCAGGTTGTCCAACCGGGTGATGGGTGGCAGGCCACCGAGGGCTGAGTG
>NZ_BAAAJE010000031.1:0-44228 GCF_039526625.1 Nocardioides aquiterrae | reverse complement strand
GTCGGGGGGCGGCTCGTCGTTCTTCGGTGGCGGCGGGAGCGGCGGCTTCGGTGGGGGCGGCGGCTTCGGTGGTGGCGGGGGCCGTGGCTTCGGTGGCGGCGGTGGCTCGCGCGGCTTCGGCGGCGGTGGCGGCGGGCGCGGGGGCTCCGGAGGCGGGGGCTCGCGGGGCTTCTGACCCCCTCCGGTCAGCCCGGTCCCGGCGGCAGCACCAGGCGCAGGGTCGCGCCGTGGTCGGCCGGCACCAGGTCGACCCGGCCGCCGTTGCGCTCGGTCAGCGCCCGGGCGATCGAGAGCCCGAGGCCGCTGCCCGGCCGCGACCGGTCCGGCTCGGCTCGGTAGAACCGGTCGAAGATCCGCTCCCGGTGCTCGTCCGGCACCCCGGGGCCGTCGTCGCTGACCAGCAGCTCCGCCCACGCGCCGCTCGGGCCGACGGCGAGCGAGACCCTCGACCGGGCGTGGGCGACGGCGTTGTCGAGCAGGTTGCGCACCGCGCGGCGCACGTCGTCGGCGTTGGCGTACGCCGGGGCGGCGGAGACCGCGGAGGTGTCGATCTCCACGGCGGCGACCGTCCGTGCCCGCGCGGCCTCCTCGAGCACCAGACCGTCGAGGTCGATCAGCGACGGCACGGTCCGGGTGGCGGCGTCCGTCGACGCGAGGACCACGAGGTCGGCGACCAGCCGCTCGAGGGTGGCGGTCGCGCCCAGCACGTCGGCCCGCAGGACCTCCGCGTGGACGGTGGCGGGAGCGGCGAGCGCCACCTCCAGCGCCACCCGCTGCGCGGCCAGCGGGCTCTGCAGGTCGTGGGAGACGTCGGCGACGAAGTCGCGCTGCCGCCGGGCGGCGACGTCGAGCCGCTCGAGCATGGCGTTCATCGTGGCCGCCAGCCGCCCCACCTCGTCGTCGACACCGTCGCCGGCCACCCGGCGGTGCAGGTTCTGCTCCGAGATCCGGTCGACCTCCGCGCGGATCCGGTCGAGGCGGCCGATGGTCCGCCCGAGCAGGAGCCACAGCACCCCGCCGAGCAGGAGCACCACCACCGGGACGCCGACCCACAGCGCGTGCCGCAGCGCGGCCGACGCCTCGGACACGGCCTCGAGGCTGTTCCCCACGTACACGGTGACCGGCCCGTCCGGGCTCGGCCCGGCGGCGTACCAGACGCGGTAGGTCTCGTTCTCGCGGTCGTCGGGCGCGTCGAACGTGCTCGTCGCGGGACGCGCCCCCGCCCGGAGGTCCGCGATCGGCGGGTCGCCGGCGATGTTCGGGGAGGCGGCGACGACCGTGTCGCCGGCGACGACCTGGGCGACCCCGTTGTCGTCGACGTTGCGCAGCGTCGCCGGCAGGTCACCGGTGCGCGCCAGCGCGAGCAGGTCCTCCACGCGCGACCGGGAGAGCCGGTCGGACCCGTCCGTGAGCCGGTTCTCCAGGGTCGAGACGAGCAGCACCGAGCCGACCGTCAGCAGCACCGCGGCGGTGAGGGTGCCCAGCAGCGTCGCGCGGGTGCGCAGGCTCGGCCGCCTCATGCCCCCGGCTCCCCCCGGTCGTCGACGACCCGGTAGCCGACCAGCCGCACGGTCTGCAGCGACGCCCGGCCGAACGGCTCGTCGATGCGCTGCCGCAGCTGGCGCACGTACACCTCGACGATGTTCGGGTGCCCGTCGTAGGCGAAGTCCCAGACGTGCTCGAGGATCGTCGCCTTGGACTGGACCTGGTCGGGGTGCCGCATCAGGAACTCCAGGAGCGAGAACTGCCGCGGCGTCAGGGCGACGGCCGTGTCCCCGCGCCAGACCCGGTGGCCGGCGGGATCGAGCCGGAGGTCCCCGACCTCCAGGACGGTCGGCCGCTCCCGGCTCCCCCGGCGCAGCAGGGCCCGCAGCCGGGCGGTGAGCACCATGAACGAGAACGGCTTGGCCAGGAAGTCGTCGGCGCCGGCGTCGAGGGCGCGCGCCTCCTGCTCGGGACCGCTGCGGGCGGTCAGCATCAGGATCGGCGTCCAGTCGCCGCCGTCGCGGCGCCGGGCGCACAGGACGTCGCCGGCGAGGCCGGGCAGCATCACGTCCACGACCATGGCGTCGTAGGCGTTCTCCGCCGCGAACCACTCGCCGTCGGTCCCGGTCAGGGCGACGTCGACGGCGTACCCCTCGGACTCGAGCCCGCGGCGCAGGGCGGCCGCGAGCTGCTTGTCGTCCTCGACCACCAGAATCCGCACGCCGTCACCCTCGCAGTCCCGCGCTGAGCGTCCGCTGAACGTGACCTGACGGTACGCCGGGGGCAGGCGACCGGCGCCCGGGCCTCAGCGCAGGCCGAACGCCCGGAGCAGGGAGCGCGACGTCGCGGCGTGCCGCAGCGGCGCGGTCCCCGCGACCTCGGCGTAGGCGCGCGACAGCGAGTAGTGCGTCAGGCTGCGCCGGACCACCACGTGGTGCACGCGGGGGTGGGCGACCACCGTGAGGACGCGGTTCCCGTGGTCGCCGTCGTCCTCGTCCGCGGTCACGACGACCGCCAGGTGACCGGACGCGAAGTCGGGCCCGCGGAGCACCCGCCCCACCTGGCGGCGCAGCCAGATGTCCGCGGTCGCGAGGGAGCAGTCGTGGCCGTCGTGGCAGGCGTCGGGCACCACCAGCCCGACCCGGGGCAGGCTCCCCGAGCCGACGTCGCCCCGCAGCCTGCTGAGCGGGACGTCGTGCCGACGGCACAGCCGGCGCTCGGACCGGAAGTAGGTCCACGGGTTGTGCCGGACGAGGTACCGGCCGCCGTTGTCCAGCTGGCACCGCGAGGTCATCCCCTCGGCGTACGTCGTCGCGGTCCGGCCCGCCCGGATCGCGCTCCCGAAGACGCTCGCCGCCCGGATCGGGTGCGCGGACGGCGGATCGTCGTCGGTGACGCCGAACGTGTCCCCGCCGGCGATGCCGAGGTAGTTCGGCAGCGACGGATGGGTCAGCCCGTGGTACCGGCGGGCGTAGCCGTAGCGGCCCGCGAGCCGGTTCAGCCACGGCATCTCGCTCCGCATCTGCTGCAGCGAGTGGTTCTCGACCATGAAGACCAGCAGCTTCGTCACGTGCGGGCGGCCGGCCCGCGCGACGGCCGACGCGTCGGCGCCCGGCAGGGCTGCCGATCCGGAGCCGGCGAGCGCGGCGACCAGGAGGGCCGCGACGACGCCGACGACCGCGGCGCGGAGGGCACGGGATATCGGGATCACCTCTCGGGTTGCTGGAACGGGCTCACCGCCGGTACCCCGACCGCACCCGTTCGTGCAGCGTCATCCGGCACGGTAACAACCGATCCGCCGCCGCGCCGCGGCCGCCGGACGCCGTTCATGTTCCTTGCAGGTTCGTCGGGCATCCTCGAGACGACGGGAGGACACGATGGCGCGCATCGGAGTGTGTGAGGACGACCCGGCGATCCGGCGGGTGGTGCTGGCGGCGCTGGACCACGCCGGCCACGTCGGCGTCGCGGCGCACGACGGTCGCGAGGCGCTGGCGCTGTTCGCCGCGGACGACTCGCTGGCCGCGATCATCCTCGACATCGGGCTGCCCGACGCCGACGGACGCGACGTCTGCATGGCCCTGCGGTCGGCCGGCCAGCCGGCCCCCGTCCTCTTCCTGACCGCCCTCGGCGCGGTGCACGACCGGCTCGCGGGGTTCAGCGCCGGAGCCGACGACTACCTGCCCAAGCCGTTCGACGTGAAGGAGCTGGTCGCCCGCATCGAGGCGCTGGCCAGGCGCGGCCGGGTCGTCACCGCCGACTCACCCGGCGACCTGGTGCTCGACCCGGCCCGGCACGCCCTGGTCTGCGGGGACCGCCAGGTCCTGCTGACCCCGACCGAGTTCCGGATGCTCGCCGCCGTCACCTCCCGTCCCGGCGAGGTCGTCCGGCGCCGCGCGCTCGTCGCCGCGGCCTGGCCGGACGGGGCCGCGGTCAGCGAGAACACCATCGACTCCTACGTACGCCGGCTCCGGGTCAAGCTCGACGAGGTCGGCTCGCCGGTCCGCCTCCACACCGTCCGAGGCGTCGGGCTCACGCTGCGGTGACCCGGCTCCCGCTCCGTCGCCTGCGACCGTCCTCCTTCCGAGGCCGGATCGTCGCCTCGACGGTCGCCCTGATGGCGGCGGTGATGGTCGGCGTCGGTATCGGCATCCAGATGCTCCTCTCCTACACCGCCCAGCGCGACATCGACCGCGTGCTCGCGGAGCGCGCCGACGCCGTCATCGCCGTGGCCGACGCCCGGTCCACGCCGGGTGGCACCGGGCTCGACGTGCCGGCGGACGCGATCGAGCCCGGCGTCCGCGTGTACGACGACCACGGCCATCCGGTCGCGGGCTCCATCGAGCAGGAGGCCCGCGACGCGGCGGACGACCTGGCGACCGCCCCCGCGCCGACCACCGTCGAGGTGGGCGAGCGGATCCGGCTCCTCGCCGAGCCGTTCACGACCGCGCACGGCCAGCGCGGCGTCGTCGTCGTCAGCCAGGACACGTCGCCCTACGAGCGCGCCGAGGCCGACGCCCTGGCCGCCACGATCGCCATCGGGCTGCTGGTCGTCGGCCTCGCCGCGGTCATCGCCCGCCGGGTCACCACGCAGGCGCTCGCCCCGGTCACCCAGATGGCCGAGCGAGCCGCGGAGTGGAGCGAGCACGACCTCGCCCACCGCTTCGACCTCGGCCCGGCGCACGACGAGCTCGGCCAGCTCGGCGAGACGCTCGACCGGCTGCTCGACCGGGTCGCGATGGCGATCCGGTCCGAGCAGCGGCTCACCTCCGAGCTCGCCCACGAGCTCCGCACGCCGCTGACCGCCGTCCAGGGCTCGGCCGACCTCGCGCTCCTGCGCGGCGGCGCCGACGACGCGACCCGCGCCGACCTGGTCGAGATCTCCCGGGCCGCCCGGGCCATGGCCGAGGTGATCACCACCCTCGTCGACGTCGCCCGCGACCCGTCCGCGGCCGCCGCCTCGGCGACCTGCCGGGCCAGGGACGTCGTCGACGCGCTCCGGCAGTCGGTGCCGGCCGGGCTCGACCTCGTCGAGGACATCGGCGGCTCGAGCGCCCGGATCGCCGGACCGCGCACCCTGGTGCTGCGTGCCGTCGCGCCCGTGCTCGACAACGCGATCGCCCACGCGGGTTCGACCATCCGGATCCGCGCCACGGACCTCCCGCACGCCGTCGAGATCAGCATCGACGACGACGGGCCCGGCATCGACGCCCGGATGCGCGAGCGCGTCTTCGACGTCGGCGCGTCCGGCAGCGGCGGCACCGGCCTGGGGCTGGGCATCGCGCAGCGGGTCGCCCGGTCGCTCGGCGGCGAGATCGTCGTCGGGACGCCCGCAGCGGGCGCGAGCTTCGCCGTCCGGCTCCCCCGCGCCTGACCGCAGTCCCGCGCGGCGGCGGCCGCGTTCAGGGCAGGTTCAGCGGGCCCGGCGCAGGCTCGACCCATGAGCACGCACCGAACCGGACAGGCACTCCTCGCCACCACGCTCGTCGCGGGCCTGCTCGCGGCCGTGCCCGCGGCCGCGAGCGGCGGCGGCGCCGGCCCCGACCCGGCGAGCTTCCGCGACCCGCACGCCAACCCGTGGTTCCCCCTCCGCCCCGGCACCGGATGGCGGATCCGGGGCACCGAGGACGGCCACCGCTACACCCAACGCACGACCGTCACCCACCGGCACCGGATGGTCGGCGGGATCCGGGCCACCGTCGTGCTCGACGTGATCCGCCGCGCCGACGGCAGCGTCGCCGAGCGGACCCACGACTGGTACGCCGCCGACCACGCCGGCCGGGTCTGGTACCTCGGCGAGCGGACCGCGACGTACCGCCGCGACGGCAGCGTCATCGACCGCGAGGGCTCCTGGGAGGCCGGCCGGGACGGGGCGGTCCCCGGCATCATCATGCCGGCGCACCCGCACCCCGCCGCGGCGTACCGCCAGGAGTACCGCCGCGGCGACGCCGAGGACCAGGCGTGGGTCGTGCAGCGCGGGGCCCACGTGCGGACGCCGGGCGTGACCTCGCGGCACGCGGTCCGCACCTTCGAGTGGTCCCGGCTGGAGCCGCACGTGCTGTCGACCAAGCTCTACGTCCGCGGCTACGGCCAGGTGCTCGAGCGGGACGTCGCCGGAGGCGACGAGCGGTTCGAGCTGGTGCGGCTGCATCGGCCCGGAACGCGTGGTTGACTCGGCCCGTGGACGCGCAGGCCTGGGACGAGAGGTACGCCGCGAACGACCTGGTGTGGTCGGCGGAGCCGAACGTGTTCGTGGCCGCGGAGCTGGCCGACGCCGAGCCGGGCCGGGCCCTCGACCTGGCCGCCGGCGAGGGCCGCAACGCGATCTGGCTGGCCCGACGGGGCTGGACCGTGACCGCCGCGGACTTCTCGCAGATCGCCCTGGACAAGGGGCGTCAGCTGGCCGGCGACACCGGCGTCCGCTGGGTGTGCGCCGACGCGACCCGGTGGGACGAGCCCGCGGCGTACGACCTCGTGGTGGTGGCCTACCTCCAGCTGGCGGCGCCGGAGCGCCGGGCGGCCCTGCGGGCGGCGTACGCGTCGCTGGTCGAGGGCGGCACGCTGCTCGTCGTCGCCCACGACTCCTCGAACCTCGCCGAGGGCACCGGCGGGCCGCAGGACCCGGCCGTGCTGATGACGGCCGATGACGTGCTCGGCGACCTCGAGGGGTTGGCGTTCGACGTCGTCCGCGCGGAGCGGGTCGCGCGCCGGGTCGGCGACCTGACCGCCTGGGACTGCCTGGTCCGGCTGGTCAGGCGGTAGGAGCGCTCGGCGGCTGCTGGTCGCCGGGCTTCTTCCGGTCGGACGGGTCGTAGAGCCCGGCCTCCTCCGCGGCCTCGGCCTTGCGGAGCTGCTTGACCAGGCTGAACCCGAGGAACGCCACCGCCAGGATCAGGCCGATGAAGATCGCGAACGCGAGCCACCCGGCCTTGACGTCCTCGTCCTTCGGCACGTCGTCGACGAAGGAGATCACGAGCGGGAGGAACTGCATGGGAGCAGTCTCTCAGAGGGGGTCGGTGATGCCCGCGAAGAGGTCGTCCTCCGGGGTGGGGCTGGTGACCTTGCTCTCGACGAGCTCGAAGTCCTCGGTCGGCCAGACCTTCTCCTGGATCTCCCGCGGGACCGCGAACCAGAACCCGTCCGGGTCGATCTGGGTGGCGTGCGCGAGCAGCGCCTGGTCGCGCACGCCGAAGTACTCCGCGCACGGCACCCGGGTGGTGATCCGGGCGTCCCACTCCGGCTCCTCCTTCCACTCCTTGAGCCGCTCGGCCCACGGCGACTCGAGCCCGTGCTCGAGCATCGCGTCGTGGATCGCCTGAATCCGCGGCCGGTTGAAGGAGTGGTGGTAGTAGAGCTTGAGCACCTGCCAGGCCTCGCCGAGCTCGGGGCGCCACGCCGGGTCGGCGGCGGCCTCGAACGCGAACACGCTGATCTCGTGGCACTTGATGTGGTCCGGGTGTGGGTAGCCCCCGCGCTCGTCGTACGTCGTCATCACGTGCGGGCGGAACGAGCGGATCAGCTTCACCAGCGGCGCGGCCGCCTCCTCGAGCGGGACCAGCGCGAAGCAGCCCTCGGGCAGCGGCGGCTTCGGGTCGCCCTCCGGCCAGCCGGAGTCGACCCAGCCCAGCCAGTCCTGCCGGATGCCGAGGATGTCGCGGGCCCGCTCCATCTCCTGGCGCCGGATCTCGGTGATGTTCTCGAGCACGTCGGGGCGGTCCATCTTCGGGTTCAGGATGGAGCCGCGCTCGCCGCCGGTGCAGGTCGCCACGTGCACGTCGACGCCCTGCGCGACGTACATGGCCGTGCTCGCCGCACCCTTGCTGGACTCGTCGTCGGGGTGGGCGTGCACGTGCATCAGCCGGAGTCCGGCGCGGGAGGGGTGCTGCGTCACCCGGCAATCCTAGATGGGACGATTTCACGCGTGAGCGCTCCCACCGACCTGACCGACCGGTACGGCGCGCCGTCCGCCGGCCGGCGGTGGGCGCTGCTGGCGGTCGTGGTCATCGTGGTCGCCGCGTTCCTCGGCTGGCTGGGCTGGACGATCTGGTCGCAGTCCACGCCCCGGGTGACCTCGAGCCTGATCGGCTTCCGGGTGCAGGACGAGCACACCGCCACCGCCGACGTGCAGGTGAAGCTCGCCGACGACGGCGTCGAGGCGACCTGCACGCTGCGGGCGTACGCCGGCGACCACACGGTCGTGGGCGAGCTGGTGTTCACCCCCGGGGAGAGCGGGCGCACCGAGCAGACGGTGCGCACCGAGCGGGAGGCGACGTCGGTCGAGCTGATCGGCTGCACCGCCCCCGGCCAGAATCGCCCCCGCTGACCGCTCTGTTGTTAGACTCGAAGTTCTGACTGTCCCGCAGGGCTGTCGTGGTGGACCGGCCCCGCGCACTCGTCGCACGGCCGTTTCGTCACACGCCGGGCGGGGCACCACCCGACGATCGGCGGAGCCGCTTCCGTCGTACCTCGAAGCAACACAGGAGTACCCGATGACGCAGTCGACCGAGCAGGGCACGATCTGGCTCACCCAGGACGCCTACGACAAGCTCCAGGCGGAGCTGGAGCACCTCAAGGGCCCCGCGCGCCAGGAGGTCATCGCCCGGATCGCCGCTGCCCGGGACGAGGGCGACCTCAAGGAGAACGGCGGCTACCACGCCGCCCGCGAGGAGCAGGGCAAGCTCGAGGGCCGGATCCGCCAGCTCGAGGACATGCTCCGCCGCGCCGAGGTCGGCGAGACCCCGGCCGACGACGGCGTCGTCGAGCCCGGCATGAAGGTGACCTACAAGTTCGTCGGCGACGCCGACGACGAGGCCGAGACCTTCCTGCTCGGCGCCCGCGAGATCGAGCCCGACGGCCTGACGGTCTACTCCCCCGAGTCGCCGCTCGGCTCCGCCATCAACGGCCGCAGCAAGGGCGACACCGTCACCTACCTGGCGCCGAACGGCAAGGAGCTCCAGGTCGTGATCCTCGACGCGGTGCCCTTCACCGGCTGACCCCTGCGCCGCGCCCGCACCGGCTGTAACGCGGTGTTAGGAGCACTGTGATCCCGTTGCAGCGGGCTCCTAGTGCTCCCAACACCGCGTTACATGCGTTTCGCCGCGGCGGCGGGACAGCTATTCGTAGACCCGGTAGCCGCGCTCGCGCAGCCGGGCGAGCACCTGCTGGGTGTGCGGCTCGCCGCGCGTCTCCAGCTGCAGGTGCACCTCGACCTCGTGCAGGTGCAGCGACGGGGAGATCCGCTCGTGCACCACCTCGAGCACGTTCGCGCCGACCGCGGAGATGTCGACGAGCAGCTGGGCGAGCCCGCCCGGGAGGTCCGGGATGCACACCCGCAGGTTGAGGTAGCGCCCGGCCGCGGCCATGCCGTGCTGGATCACCTTGCCGAGCAGCAGCGGGTCGATGTTGCCGCCGGAGAGCACGGCGACCGCCGGCGTCTCGAACGCGTCCGGCCGCTCGAGGATCGCGGCGACGGCGGCCGCGCCCGCGGGCTCGACGACCATCTTGGCGCGCTCGAGCACCGCCAGCACCGCCCGGGAGAGCAACTCCTCGGAGACCGTCACGATCTCGTCGACGTGGTCGCGGACGGCGGCGAACGGGACGGCGCCGGGCAGCCCCACGGCGATGCCGTCGGCCATCGTGTTCATCGTCTCGAGGGCGACCGGGTGGCCCGCGGCGAGGGAGGCCGGGTACGCCGCCGCCTCCGCCGCCTGCACGCCCACCACGCGGACGTCGGGGCGCAGCGACTTCACCGCGATCGCGATGCCGCCGAGCAGCCCACCGCCGCCGAGCGAGACGAGCACGGTCTTCACCTCGGGGGCCTGCTCGAGGATCTCGAGTCCGCAGGTGCCCTGGCCGGCGACGATGTCGGGGTGGTCGAACGGGTGGATCAGCACCGCGCCGGTGCGCTCGGCGAAGTCCCGGGCCGCGGCCAGCGCGTCCTCGAGGTACCGGCCGTGGAAGGTCACGTCGGCGCCGTACCCCCGGGTCGCCTTCTCCTTGGGGATCGGCGCGCCCTCGGGCATGAAGATGGTGGCCTTGATGCCGAGCATCTGGGCCGCCAGCGCGACGCCCTGGGCGTGGTTGCCGGCGGACGCGGCGACGACGCCGTGCGCCCGCTCCTCCGGTGACAGCCGGGAGATGCGGACGTAGGCGCCGCGCGCCTTGAAGGAGCCGGTGCGCTGGAGGTTCTCGCACTTGAGGGAGACCGGGCCGCCGGCCAGCTGGGACAGCCACCGCGACTCCTCCATCGGCGTCTCGATCGCGACGCCGCGCAGCAGCTCGCGGGCGGCGCGGATGTCGTCCAGCCCGACGGTCGGTACCTCACTCATCGGTGCCCTCCTCGGGGGCGTCCACGGTCGCCCCCGTCTCCTCATAGTCCTCCTCCAGCTGCTCGACCGGGTCGTCGCCCGGGTCCGTGTTGGCGGCGAGGTGCTGCACGACGGCGTTCAGCGCCGCGGCGAGGGGGACGGCGACCAGCGCGCCGGCGATCCCGGCGACGATCACGCCGCACCCGATCGCGATGATCACGCCGAGCGGGTGCAGCGACACCCAGCGGCCCATGAGGAACGGCTGGAGGACGTGGCCTTCGAGCTGCTGGACACCGATCACGACCGCCAGCATCAGCAGCGCGGTGAACGGCCCCTGGGCGACCAGCGCCACCAGGATCGCGACGGTGCCGGCGATGGTCGCGCCGACCATCGGCACGAACGCGCCGAGGAAGACCAGCACGCCGATCGCGAGCACGAACGGCACCCCGAGGACCGCGGCGCCGATCATGATGCCGATCGCGTCGACCGCCGCGACGATCACGGTCGCCCGGACGAACTGGGTGAGCGAGATCCACGCGACCCGGCCCGAGCTGTCCACGTGCGGGCGGGCGCCGCGCGGGGCGAGCCGGACCGCCCACGCCCAGATCCGCTCGCCGTCGGCGAGGAAGAAGTAGGTCGAGAACAGCACGATGAAGAACCCGGCGAGGACGTGCCCCAGGGCGGTGCCGACCTCGGTGAGGTTGCCGAGGTCGACGTGCTTGCCGGTGTTCTTCAGGCCGTCCTGGGCGCGCTGGATGTAGTCGTTGATCTGGGAGTCGCTGGCGTGCAGCGGCCCGGTCTTGAGCCAGTCCTTGATCTCCCCGAGGCCGGCGGACGCCTGGTCGGCGAGGTCCTGCGCACCGGTCGCGACCTGCTGGCCGGCGAACGTGAGCAGTGCCCCGATGAACGCGAGCACGACGACCACGACCAGCAGCGCCGAGAGCCCCCGCGGCAGGCCGAGCCGGTGCAGCCCGTCGACGAGCGGGATCACCAGTGCGGAGATCAGCAGCGCGATCGCGACCGGGATCGCGACCACGGCGAAGAACGCGACCAGCCACAGGATGAGGTACGCCGCCGCGGCGATGACGAGGAACCGCCACGCCCAGGACGCCGCGAGGTCGACGCCCCACGGGACGTGCCGCTCCGCGGAGCTGGTGCGGTCGATCACGATCGGCACCGGCGCCGGTCCGCGCTCG
The DNA here is from genome assembly GCF_039526625.1 of Nocardioides aquiterrae. NCBI lineage: Bacteria > Bacillati > Actinomycetota > Actinomycetes > Propionibacteriales > Nocardioidaceae > Nocardioides > Nocardioides aquiterrae. The sequence continues at coordinate 32,743 of NZ_BAAAJE010000031.1, read as the reverse complement.
TCGCGCCGCGTGGCCCACTGCTGCGCGAGCCGCGCCGCGATGCCCTCGGCGGCGTCGTCCCCGCCGGACCGCTGGCGCAGGTGGATGATCGGGAGCCGGCGCCGGTTCCCCGGGGTGCGCTCGGCGGGGTCGTCAGCGTCGTTGCTCACCGCGACAGGCTATCCGGCGGTGGGGGCGGCGAGCGTCATCGCCAGGCGGTAGGCCGCCTCGGGGTGCTCGTCGGCGAGCAGCCCGGCCGCCGCCAGCACGTAGTCGGCGTCCACGACCACCCGCGGGCTGCGCGGCAGCTGCCAGCCGCCGGCGACCTCGCCGGTGCTGCCGGCGAGCACCCGGTCGGCGACGCCGGGGCGGCCGTTGCGCAGCACGCCCCCGGAGCCGACCAGCAGGTCGACCTCGCGCAGGTCCTTCCCGGTGCGCTCGACCACCCGGCCGTCCGGGCCGACCACGACCTTGGCGCGGCCGGCGTGCCGGCGCAGCGCCGTACCGACGGCGGCGCGGGCGATCGCCTCGTCGGCGTCCCGCTCCTCGTCGGTGTCGGGGAGGAAGCCCGGGTCGTCGTGCCGCCGCTGCGCGGCGCCGGCGAGCTCGGGCAGGTCGGCGACCGTGGTGACCGCGGACCAGCGCATGCCGAGGTCGCCCTCCACCGTCCGGGTGACCCGGGTGGTGGCGACCACCTCGCGGCCCACCGAGTCGGGGTCGAGGTCGACGACGGAGTGCACGTCGGTCGTCGCGCCGCCGACGTCCACCACGACGACGTCGCCGGCGCCGCGGGCCAGCAGCTCGACGCCGGTGAGCACCACGTCGGGGGTGGCGCCGCGGACCATCGCGGTGAAATCGGCCCGCGTGCTCAGGTGCTTGCCGCCGATCACGTGCGCGAGGAACATCTCGCGGATCGCCGCCCGCGCCGACTCGGGGGCGAGCACGCCGATCCGTGGCACGACGTTGTCGGCGAGCACGTGCGGGTTGTCCGCCAGGATCGCGGCCACGTCGGCCTGCGCCTCGACGTTGCCGGCCACCACCACCGGTCCGGTCCAGGCGTGGGCGAGCTGCTCCGCGGCCTCGAGGAGCACCTCGCGGTTGCCGCCGTCGGTGCCGCCGGTCAGGAGGACGACGTCCGGGTCGTTCAGGTCGGCGAGACCGCCGTCGGCCATCGCGACGACGCGCACGACCTTGCCGCCGCTGGACAGCGCCACCCGGCGGCCGGCCTCGGCGGTCACGAGCTCCTCGTTGCCGACCACGGCGATCCGCAGCCCCCCACCGGCGCTGGAGCAGGCCAGCACCTCGGCGGTCGCCGCCCGGGGGTTCTGCGCGACGAGGGCGGCGAGGCACGCGTCGTACCCGTCGAGGACGTCGCTCTCGATCGTGGTGCGGTGCGAGGCGGAGGCCACGATGCAGCCCTCCGCGAGGTCGACCAGGACCGCCTTGGTGAACGTGGAGCCGAAGTCCACGCACACCGCCGCTCCCGCGCGGTCAGTCAAGCGCGCGCTCGAGGTCGGCGACCAGGTCGTCGGCGGTCTCGATGCCCACGCTGAGGCGGACCAGGTCGGCCGGCACCTCGAGGTCGGTGCCGGCGACGCTCGCGTGGGTCATCCGGCCCGGGTGCTCGATGAGCGACTCGACGCCGCCGAGGGACTCCCCGAGCGTGAACACCTCGGTCCGTTCGCAGACCTGCAGCGCGTGGGACTCGCCGCCGGTGACGCGGAACGACACCATGCCGCCGAACCGCTTCATCTGCCGCTGTGCGATCTCGTGGCCGGGGTGGGTCTCCAGCCCCGGGTAGATCACGTCGCCGACCTTTGGGTGGCTGGTGAGGAAGTCGACGACCCGCTCGGCGTTGTCGCAGTGCCGGTCCATGCGGACCGCGAGCGTCTTCAGGCCGCGCAGCGTCAGCCACGAGTCGAACGGCCCCGCGACCGCGCCGATCGCGTTCTGGTGGAAGGCGACCTGCTCGGCGAGGTCGAGGTCGCGCACGACGAGGGCGCCGCCGACGACGTCGGAGTGGCCACCGCAGTACTTGGTGGTGCTGTGCACGACCACGTCCGCGCCGAGGGCCAGCGGCTGCTGGAGGTACGGCGAGGCGAAGGTGTTGTCGACGACCAGCAGGGCGCCCGCGTCGTGGGCCACCGTGGCCAGGGCGGCGATGTCGCCGATGTTCAGCAGCGGGTTGGTGGGCGTCTCGACCCAGACCAGCTTGGTCTGCCCGGGACGGATCGCGGCCGCCACCGCCTCCACGTCCGAGACCGGCGCCGGGCTGTGCTCCAGGCCCCAGGCCTGCTCCACCTTGTCGAACAGCCGGAACGTGCCGCCGTACGCGTCGTCGGGGATCACCACGTGGTCGCCGGGCCGGCAGGTGCTGCGCACCAGCGTGTCCTCGGCGGCCAGCCCGGACGCGAACGCGAAGCCCCGCTCCCCCTCCTCCAGCGCCGCGATGTTGCCCTCCAGCGCGGTGCGGGTCGGGTTGGCGCTCCGGCTGTACTCGTAGCCGCCGCGCAGCCCGCCCACGCCGTCCTGCTTGTAGGTGCTGGTCGCGTAGATCGGCGGGATGACCGCCCCCGTCGCCGCGTCCGGCTCGTACCCCGCGTGGATCGCACGCGTCTCGAAGCCGGACTTGTGGCGGTGCTGCTGCTCGCTCATGTCGTCGAGGCTAGCGGGGGGCGGGTTTCACCGGTCAGCCGGTGAAACCCGACCGACACGCCGGGGCACAGCGGCGTGTCGGTCGGGTTTCGGCGGACAAGTCTGGGGAACGCCCCTGGTATGGCCGACCGCTCGTGCACCGCCTGCCGCTCCGTCGCGGTCGAGCCCGGGTTCTTCGAGGACCGGGGCGAGGGGTCGCTGGGGTACGTCCGCTGGATCGCGGGACCCCTCCAGCGCGGCATCTTCGGCGGCGCCAAGCGGACGGGCAAGCAGCGGCACGCGGTCGGCGCGTACCGCTGCACGGTGTGCGGGCACCTCGAGCTGTACGTCGAGGACGCCGACGCCCAGACCTGAGCGGGAACGCCACGGGCACGACCGTTGTTACACACTGTGCCTGATCACTCCGACCGAAGGAGAGCCCGTGTTCCTCACCCGCAAGGCCCAGATGGTCGCCCCGGAGCAGACCCTGCCCGGCCGCACCGAGCCGCAGTTCGCGCTCGCCGAGAAGCACCTCGTGCTCGGCACGCCGCTCGTGACCGACGAGGTGCCGGAGGGCTACGAGGTCGCGCTGTTCGGCCTGGGCTGCTTCTGGGGTGCCGAGGAGATCTACTGGCAGGTGCCGGGCGTCTGGTCGACCTCGGTCGGGTACGCCGGCGGCACCACGCCGAACCCGACGTACGAGGAGGTCTGCAGCGGCGCCACGAACCACACCGAGGCGGTGCGGATCGTGTTCGACCCGAAGCAGGTCGCGTACGCCGACCTCGTCAAGACGTTCTTCGAGGTCCACGACCCGACCCAGGGCTACCGGCAGGGCAACGACGTCGGCACCCAGTACCGCTCGGCGATCTACTTCACGACGCCCGAGCAGGAGCGGGTCGCCCGCGAGCTGACGAAGGTCTACGGCGACGAACTGAAGCGGCGCCGGCTCGGCGACATCACCACCGAGATCCGGCCGGCGAGCGACACGCCGTACTACTACGCCGAGGACCACCACCAGCAGTACCTGGCGAAGAACCCCTTCGGCTACCGCTGCCACGCGAACACCGGCGTGAGGTTCCCCGAGACCGCCTGACCTGCACCGATGGGCCCTGCGTCGCCGACGCAGGGCCCGTCGCCGCTTCCGGGGCCCGACGGTCGACGGTCGCCTGCTCAGCGGACAGCTGGGTTCGGTTGCTCACCCGGCGTGGACGTGGGGGCGACGGGTACGGTCGGGCTCGGCCCGGCGGACGACCTCCCGCGTGACGGGGGCGACCTCGCCGACGCCGAACAGCAGGAACCTCAGGAGGTGGACGGCCGGGTTGCCCTCGGTCCACTCGAAGTAGATGTGCGGGCGCACGCCGGTGCGGTCTCGGATGTCGAGCAGGAGCGATGCGAGGGTGTTGGGCACCGACGAGCCGGTCGCCGTGAGCACGCGGTACGTGTCCTGCATGACCTCGCCGTGGACCTCGATCCGGCTCTCGAAGTCGGAGTAGTCGCCGATCTCGACCTCGACGAGGATGATGTCGCCGGCGTTGGGCAGGTCGTGGTCCTCGACGATCTGGCGGACCTTGTCTCGGTACTCGGCCACGTCGCGGGCGTCGGGCTCGTTGGCCACCAAGCGGATGGATCGGCGGGCACAGTCGCGCAGGAAGGACTCCGCGCGCGGGTCGTACGTGATCTCGGTGGCGCGGAGCTCGAAGGCTCGCAGGGCGCGCGACACCAGCGACACGGCGATGATGGCGGCGATGAAGCAGGCGCCGATCTTGACGCCGTCCGGACGCTCGCGGACGTTGTCCAGGGTCGTGTAGGTGAGGACGGCCCCGATCGCGGCGTAGGCCACGGTCAGCTTCCGCTGCCCCGCCCGCCGGGCCGCGAGCGTCACGGCGACGGCGGCGGACGTCATCAGGACCAGAACGCCGGTGGCGTACGCGCCACCTTGCGCGTCGACGTCGGCATCGAAGATCCAGGTGATGAGGAATGCCGTGCCGGTGAGTACCAGGACCAGCGGGCGCACCGCCCCGGCCCACTCCGGTGACATCCCGTAGCGCGGCAGGTACCGCGGGATCAGGTTCAGCATCCCCGCCATGGCGGACGCGCCGGCGAACCAGAGGATCAAGATGGTGGAGGTGTCGTAGACGGTGCCGAATCCGTTGCCGAGGTAGAGGTGCGCCAGGTAGGCCAGGGCGCGGCCGTTCGCGGAGCCACCGGGCTCGAACTGTTCCTGGGGAATGAGGAGCGTGGTGACCAAGCTGGAGCCGATGAGATAGACGCTCATCACGCAGGCGGCCGTGGTGAGGAGCCGCTTGGTGTTGCGGATCCGGCCGGCGGGGCGTCGCGCGTCGTCGTCGGGGTCGCCCTCGACGTGGCTCATCACCGCCACGCCGGTCTCGAACCCGGACATGCCCAGGGCGAGCTTGGGGAAGAGGGTCAGCGATACCGCGACCATCAGTGCGACGTTGCCGTGCTCCGCGGTGAGGGCCGTCGTCCAGTCGGTGATCCGGTGCGCGTCCTGTGCGACATGAGCGGCCGCGACGGCGATGACCACGACGTTCAGGCCCAGGTAGGCCACGACGAGGGCGACGGCGACGCCGATCGCCTCGGTGAAGCCCTTGAGGAAGACCACTCCGAGCAGCCCGACGAGCCCCATCGTGATCCACAGCTGCTGCCCGTGCAGGACGTCGGGGACGTGCGGGTTCTCGACGACGTGGGCGCTGGCGTCGGCCGCCGACAGGGTGATCGTGATGATGAAGTCGGTCAGGGCGAACCCGAGGAGCACGAGCACGAAGAGCTTGCCGCGCCAGAACGGCAGCAGTCGCTCGAGCATGGCGATCGACCCCTGCCCGTGGGGACTCTCCGCGGCCACGCGGCGATAGACGGGCAGCGCCCCGAACAGCGTGAGGAGGACCAGCACCACCGTCGCGATCGGGCTCAGCAGACCGGCGGCCAGGAACGCGATGCCGGGCTGGTAACCCAGGGTCGAGAAGTAGTCGACGCCGGTCAGGCACATCACCTTCCACCACGGGTGCGGCCGCTCGCCCTGGTGCTGGGCGGCGTGCGGGCCGGCGTGCCGTGCGGTGTCCTCGGGACGGTGGAAGAACCACTCCCGGAACCGCCCCGGGGCCGTCTCACGCGACTGGAGTTCGACGCTCACTCCTCCCATCCAACCGGCGGCGGGCGCGGATCGGCCCGGGCCTAACAGCCCCCTAACGGGGGCCGGTGTCAGGGTCCTGTCAGGACCCGGCGCCGGGCGGGTGCGGCGCGGTTGGCTGGAGACATGGCCCAGCACGTCATGACCGACCAGGTCGGCGTCCGCTTCGGCATCGCGTGCGGCGCGCTCTTCCTGCTCACCGCCGGGGTGGTCTCCGCGCCGCTGTCCGGCGGGTACGGCGTCGCCGCGCTGCTCCTCGTGACCGGGCTGCTCGCGACCACGCTCGACCGGTCGCACGCGCTCGGTCTCGGGCTCGCGGGCTGGGCGTTCGCCACCGGCTTCGCCGTGCACGCGCTCGGCGTCCTCACCTTCGCCCCGTCCGACCTGGCCCGGCTCGGAGCCTTCGTGCTCCTCGCCGTGCTCACCAGCCGGGGGCGGGCAGGAGCAGAATGAGCGCCGTCCCCGCCGCCGTCGACAGCGCAGGAGCAGCACCGATGGTTCCCGGCAACCTGAGCGTCCGTCGCCGCGCCCTGGGCTACGCGATGGCGGTGGTCGGGGTCGTCGTTCTCGCGGCCGTCCTCGAGCCGCTGCGCGGCCGGTTGGACCTGGCCAGCGACGCCATGCTGTTCCTGCTGCTGGTCGTGACCACGGCCATCGTGGGCGGCCTCGGGCCTGCGCTGGTGGCCGGCGCGCTCGGCGCGCTGACCTTGAACTTCCTCTTCACCCAGCCGTACCACACGCTGCGCATCCACGAGCCCAGCGATGTCGTCGCCGTGGCTGTGTTCGGCATCGTCGCCCTGATGGTCAGCTGGGTCGTGGACCTGGCCGCGCGACGGGCCGCGGCGGTCCGCGAGGCCGCCGAGCTCGAAGCCGCGAACCGGCTCCGCACCGCGCTCCTGGCCGCCGTCGGTCACGACCTGCGCACCCCCTTGGCGGTGGCGAAGGCCGCGGTCTCCGGGTTGCGCAGCAGCGACGTGGTCCTGGCCGAGAAGGACCGCCGCGAGCTCCTCGCATCCGCCGACCAGGCCCTCGACCGACTGTCCTCGTTGGTCGAGAACCTCCTGGACCTCAGTCGGCTGCAGGCCGGCGCCCTGCCCGTCCGGACCCGCCCGGTCGCGCTCGGCGACGTCATCGCCCGAGCCCTCGACGACCCCGGCGTCGAACCCCGCGCCGTCGTCCTGGACCTCCCCGACGAGCTGCCGGACGTGGTCGTCGACCCGGGCCTGCTCGAGCGGGTCGTCGTCAACGTGGTCGCCAACGCCCAGCGGTACGCCACCGACCCACCGCTGCTCACGGCGTCCGCCGTCGACGGCCGTGTCGAGATGCGAGTCGTCGACACCGGGCCCGGCCTGCCGGGCGCGAGCCGCGACCGGGTCTTCGTGCCGTTCCAACGACTCGACGACTCCGGCTCCGGTCTCGGACTCGGGCTCGCGCTCTCGCGCGGACTGGTGGAGGCGATGGCCGGGACGCTGACCCTCGAGGACACACCCGGTGGCGGGCTGACACTCGTGGTGTCGGTGCCGGCCACGCCCGCTCCGCAGACCCGGGTGCCGTCGTGAGCCGGGTCCTCGTCGTCGACGACGAGCCACCGATCGTCCGGGCCCTGGCGATCAACCTGCGCGCGCGTGGCTACGAGGTGGTCACCGCCGGCGACGGCGCCGGAGCCCTCCAGCAGGCCGCCGCCCAGCCACCCGACGTCGTCGTCCTCGACCTCGGCCTGCCCGACCTCGACGGCGTCGACGTCATCACCGGGCTCCGGACCTGGACCTCCGTCCCGATCCTCGTCCTCTCCGGACGGAGCGACAGCGCCGACAAGGTCGACGCCCTGGACGCAGGTGCCGACGACTACGTCACCAAGCCGTTCGGGATGGACGAGCTGACGGCACGACTGCGCGCCATGCTCCGACGCAACACCACGGCCGAGTCGTCCGCGACCGTCGAGTTCGGAGATGTCGTCGTCGACCTGGCAGCGACCCGGGTGACCCGCGCCGGACAAGAGGTCCGGCTCACGCCGACCGAATGGCACCTCCTGGAGGTGCTCGTCCGCCATCCCGGAAGGCTCCTCAGCCAGCGTCAGCTGCTCACCGACGTCTGGGGCCCCGGGTACGAGACCGCCCAGGGCAACCTCCGGCTCTACATCGCCCAGCTCCGCCGCAAGCTGGAGCCCGACCCGTCCAGGCCTCGGTACTTCCGAACCGAGCCGGGCATGGGCTACCGGTTCGAGGCGGGGCCTTGATGCAACAGAGCCTTCGTCGTGCTTCCGGACATCCCGGCTGAGCGTTGGCATCTCGACTCGCGGCAGCCGGCTGCGTCGCTAGGGTCGGGTCGTGACCGATCGTCCTGAGATCGTCTGCATCTGTGGGTCGGCGAGGTTCATGAGCGAGATGCACGAGGCGAACCGCGAACTGACCCTCACCGGAGTCATCGTCGTCGCCCCCAGCGAAGCGGACGAGTCGCCCACCGCTGATCAGAAGGCCGTCCTGGACGCCCTCCACCTGCGCAAGATCGACCTGGCCGACCGCGTCCTGATCGTCAACCCAGGAGGGTACGTCGGCGAGTCGACGCGAAGGGAGATCGCGTACGCCCGAGCGGCGGGCAAGCCGATCACCTTCACCGACCCCCTCTGAGGACGAGCACCGCGCTCATCGGAGGGTCCGGTCGAGCGATGGGTGCACCGGATGCCCGGCGGTCAGAATCGCGGCGGCGAGGTGCCCGCGGGCCGGAGGAAGGCGGCCCGCGCCTCGCCGAGCCAGTCCTCCAGCGGCCGCGGCTCACGGCCGGTCGACTTCCGGACGTCGTCGGTGACCCCGTCCATGGCGTCGTTGCTGATCCACTCGTACAGCTCCAGGCGCCCGCTCACCTGCCACGACGAGAGGCCTCCCTCGCGCAGGGTCGAGCGGGCGTCGTCCGGCGTGACGGGGTCGTAGTCCACGGTCCGCGCGAACACGGTCGAGATCCGGGCGGCGACGTCGGCGAAGCTCAGCGCCTCCGGACCGGTGAGAACCAGCAGGTCGCCGTCGTCGACCTCCGCCGCACCGGTGAGGACCGCGGCCGCGACGTCGGCGACGTCGCGGGCGGCCACGATGGCGACCCGGGCCGCACCCGCCGGAACGGGCAGCAGCCCCTCGTCCCGGATGGCGTCGGCGGATCCCAGCAGCTCGTCCATGAACAAGGTGGGCGCCAGGTAGACGACCGGCAGACCGGTGCGGTCCAGGTGCGTGGCGATCAGGCGATGGTTCTGCATGTACCGCACGGCGCAGTCGGGGTCCTGGAACCCGTCGTACGCCATCTTCACGATGCGTGGCCGATGGCCCGCCGCGACCAGGGCGTCGATGAAGATGATCTCCAGCTCCGCCTGCCCCTCGATGTCCGGGCTGAGCAGGAAGACCTGGTCGAACTGCCCCAGCACGTCCGGCGGGGGCGGGTCGTCCAGGGAGCCGACGACGTGGTCCACGCCGGGCGGCAGGTCCACGGCACCCGCCTCCGTCCGGACCAGGGCCGCGGCGGGCGCGGCCGCGTCGTCGAGGTTCTCCAGCAGCGGGTACGCCACGTTGCCGGTAGCACCGGTCACGAGGATCACGGCCTGGCCTTGTCCACGCGCACGAGGCTAGGCGCGTGCCCGACCCCTGGGCGTCCCGTATCTGGGGGATGGCCCGGATCCGCCCGTACGGGCGCGGCGGTCCCGGTCCGGGGCTGTCGTATCGGGCACTGTCCGTTCGTGGAGTGGTCAGGGCGGGCACCGGCCCGCCACCGGAACACGTCAGGAGCAGGCATGACCCAGTACCTCATCTACTTCAACCAGCAGTGGGTCGGCGACCACCCGGAGGAGTGGTACTGCGAGCGGGGCCCGCTCTCCCGGGCGGTCGTGGACGAGATCCGGGCGGCCGGCCAGCTGGTGTTCGCCGGCGGGCTCGAGGAGGAGCTGGAGCTGGCCTTCAGCGCCGACGCCACGAGCGGCGAGACGCTGCTGACCGACGGCCCGTTCGCCGAGACCAAGGAGTGGCTCGGCGGGCTGACGATCGTGGACGTCCCCGACCTGCAGACCGCGCGGACGTGGGCGGGCCGGATCGCGGAGGCCTGCGGCTGGCCGCAGGAGACCCGCCCGTTCAAGCGGGGCACGCTCATGGGCTGACGCTCAGGAGAGCAGCCGCCACTGCCCCTCGGAGACGACGTCGGTGACGCCGTCGACGACCCGGATCGCGGTCTGGTCGTCGACGGCGTACGCCGGCCCGCCGATGGCCGCGGCCCAGCGCTCGGCCGCCGCCATCGTGTTGTCGGGGAACACGTCCAGGTGCGGGAAGATCGAGAACTCGACGACGCCGAGCGTGCGGTCGTCGGCCGCGCCCGGCCACTCGACGAACTCGGCCCCGATCCGCGGCGTCATCACCATGCTGCCGGCGCTCACCCCGACCCACACCGTGTCCTCGAGCGACGGGAGGAGGTCGGCCAGGCCGGACTCCCGCATCCAGTGGCACAGGTACGTCGCGTCGCCGCCGTCCACCAGCAGCACGTCCGCCTCGCGGACCCACGGCACCCAGCGGTCCCGGCCGATCGTCGGCAGGGCGGTCAGCTCGAGCAGGCCGATCGACGCCCACTCCAGCGCGGTCATGCCGCCCCACGGCAGCAGGCCGCTGACGAACCCCCGAGCGCCGACCGGCCCGCACATCGGGTGGCCCCACTGCGCCGTCGGGACGCAGAGGGCGGACGCGTCGGCGATCGGCTTGCCGAGCATCTCGACGAGTGCGTCGCCGATGGTGGGGTTGGTGACGCCGCCGGAGGTCAGCAACAGCTTCACGAGGGCTCCTCGAGGTAGGTGTGGGCGACATCATGACCGGGCGGGCGGCCCGAACCCGTCGGTCGCTGTCGGCGCGGCGTCGTGGTCGAGGACCTCGACGAAGCCGAGGCGCCGAGGCCTCAAGTCGGCAGGCCCGCCCGCCGATCTCCCTCCCGTGTCGGGCATCGCACCGGAAGGGACCACCACCACATGAACACCATCACGCGGGCGCTCTCCGCGTCCGCCGCGGGCCTCGTGCTCGTCGCCGGCCTGACCGCGGTCGCAACCGCCCAGGGCCAGCCTCACGGACCGGCCGCGTCCTGCGCTCGCCAGGAGGCGCAGGTCGCCAAGGCGGAGGACGCCCTGGCCCGCCTCACCGCCGTCTTCGAGCGCAAGCAGCAGGCGACCGACGAGGCCGAGGAGGCGCTCGCCGAGGCCACCGGCAGCGAGAAGGCCGCGGCCCGCAAGGCGGTCGCCCGCGCTAAGGCGGCGGAGGCCTTCGCGAAGAAGGCCAGGAAGGCGCAGCTCCAGCGCTTGGCGAAGGCCCAGGAGCGCCTCGACGAGTGCCAGGGCGCGCAGCAGCCCACCGACGAACCGACGGACGAGCCGACGGACGAGCCGACGGACGAGCCGACGGACGTGCCGACCGACACTCCGACCGACGTGCCGACCGAGACTCCCACGGAGACTCCGGCCGCCTGACCTCGGGCTGGGGCGCTCGGTCACAATGGTCGGGTGACCGACGAGCCCCGGAAGGCCCTGCCCCGCAAGGCCGCGGCGCGGACGGCCAAGCTGGCCGCGCTGCCTCTGGGGTACGCCGGGCGCAGCGCGATCGGGCTCGGCAAGCGGATCGGCGGCAAGCCCGCCGACGCGGTGATGACCGAGATCCAGCAGCGGACGGCGGAGCAGCTGTTCCGCACCCTCGGCGAGCTCAAGGGCGGGGCGATGAAGGTCGGGCAGATGCTGTCCGTGCTGGAGTCGGCGTTCCCCGAGGACATGGCCGGCCCCTACCGGGAGCACCTCACCAAGCTCCAGGACGCCGCTCCCCCGATGCCGACCCAGACCGTGCGCGAGATCCTCGCCCGCGACCTGGGCCCGGACTGGAAGGACCGGCTGGTGTGGCTGGACGGCGGCCCGACCGCCGCCGCGTCGATCGGCCAGGTGCACCGCGGCCGCTGGTTCGATGGCCGCGAGGTCGCGGTCAAGGTGCAGTACCCGGAGGCCGGCGACGCGCTGCGCTCCGACCTGCGCCAGCTGGCCCGGCTCGCGCGCACCGCGGCGCCGCTCATGCCGGGCATGGACCTCAAGCCCCTGGTCGCCGAGCTCCAGGAGCGGGCCGCCGACGAGCTCGACTACCAGCTCGAGGCCGAGGCGCAGCGCACCTTCGCCGCGGCGTTCCGGGACGACCCCGACATCGTGGTGCCCGACGTGGTCGCGGTCGGTGACACCGTGCTCGTGACCGAGTGGCTGGAGAGCCCCGCCTCGATGGCGAGCATCATCGCCGGCGGCACCCAGGAGGAGCGGGACCACTACGGCGAGCTGTTCGTCCGCTTCCTGTTCTCCGGGCCGGCCCGCACCGGGATGCTGCACGCGGACCCGCACCCCGGCAACTACCGCATCATCCCCGGCCCGGACGGCGAGCCCGGCCGCCTCGGCGTCCTCGACTTCGGCGCGGTCGCCCGCCTTCCCGAACGCAACCTGCCCGAGGCCATGGGGCGGCTGCTCCGGGTCGCCGCCGACGAGGACGTCGACGACCTCGTCGACGGCCTGCGCCGCGAGGGGTTCATCAAGGAGCGGATCAGCGTCGACCCGCACCAACTGCTCGACTACCTCGCGCCCTTCGTGGAGCCCACCAAGGTCGAGCGGTTCCGCTTCAGCCGCGCGTGGATGCGCACCCAGTTCGCCCGCATCAACGACCCCCGCAACCCGGCGTACACGGTCGGGCTCAAGCTGAACCTGCCGCCGTCGTACCTCCTCATCCACCGCACCTGGCTGGCCGGCGTCGGCGTGCTCTGCCAGCTGGAGTGCGAGGCGCCGTTCCGCCAGATCCTCACCGAGTCGCTGCCGGGGTTCGCGGCGCAGAGCTGAGGCCCGATCGGGCCATTGCCGGGCCGGCTGGGGCGGGAGCACCCTGGGCGCATGGCACTGTCCGACAGCGCGGTCACGGTGATGCTGCCGACCGCCGACGCCTCGCGCGCCCAGGAGTTCTACGAAGGCAGGCTCGGGCTGCCCCACACCGGCACGAACGACGCCACCGGCGAGACGACGTTCCGCCTCGCCTCCGGCCACCGCCTGGTGCTCCGGCTGCTGCCCGACGCCACGCCGTCGCCCAACACCGCGATGAGCTTCGAGGTGGGCGACATCGCCGCCGAGATCGCCGCCCTGAAGGGCCGCGGCGTGACGTTCGAGGACTACGACCTGCCCGGGTTCACCACCGTCGACCACGTCTTCGACGACGGCGCGGTGAAGGCGGCGTGGTTCCTCGACCCGGACGGCAACATCCTCTGCCTGCACCAGCCGGGCTAGGGGCTCCGCCGACGGCAAACCGTGAGACTCCTCACCGCTGCGGCCCGGAACAGACCCGGGTGGCGTCGGCGCTGTACCCGGTATGGCTGATCTCTTCGAACCCCTGATCGTCGGCGCGTGGACGCTGCCGAACCGGCTCGTGATGGCGCCGCTGACCCGCAACCGTGCCGAGGGCACCGTGCCCGGCGACCTCGCGGTGGAGTACTACTCCCAGCGCGCCTCGGCCGGCCTGATCATCACCGAGGGCAGCCAGCCCACCCCCGAGGGCCAGGGCTACCTCAACACCCCCGGCTTCCACTCCGAGGAGCAGCTCGCCGGGTGGCGCCGGGTGGCCGACGGCGTGCACGCGAACGGCGGCCGGATCGTCGCGCAGCTGATGCACGTCGGTCGCATCTCCCACCCCGACAACACCGGCGGCCAGGAGATCATCGCGCCGAGCCCGGTGGCGGCCCCGGACGCGATGTTCACCGCCGACGGGATGAAGCCGTACCCGACCCCGCGCGAGATCACCCTCGAGGAGATCCCCGCGATCGTCGAGGGCTACGTGCAGGCCGCCCGCAACGCGGTCGAGGCCGGACTCGACGGCGTCGAGGTGCACGCCGCCAACGGCTACCTCATCCACCAGTTCCTGGCGCCCGGCTCCAACCACCGCACCGACGAGTACGGCGGCTCGCCCGAGAACCGGGTCCGCTTCGCCCTCGAGGTCACCCGTGCGGTGGCCGACGCGATCGGCGCCGACCGGGTCGGCATCCGCATCTCGCCCGCCCACAACATCCAGGGCGCCACCGAGGAGGACCCGGCCGACGTCGCCGCGACCTACGGGCTCCTGGTCGAGGGCCTCGCGCCGCTCGGCCTGGCCTACCTGAGCGTCCTCGCCGACCCGAAGCAGGACCTGGTCCAGGACCTGCGCCGCTCCTTCGGCGGCGTGCTCATCGCCAACGACGGCTTCGGCGAGGTCACCACCCGCGAGTCGGCGCAGGAGATCCTCGACAAGGACCTCGCGGACGCGGTCGCCGTCGGTCGGCTCTTCCTGGCCAACCCCGACCTGCCCACGCGGTGGCAGACTGGCGCCGAGCTCAACGAGCCGGACTCCGACACCTTCTACGGCGGCGGCGCCGAGGGCTACACGGACTACCCGTTCCTCGACGACTGACCGAGTAGGACCAGGTCGTGCTGCCCAGGGAGCGCTGAGACGCTCTCCGGGCAGCACGACTGTGCGTGGGCCGGTCGGCCGCCTCCGCGGGTGTTCACTCCCCGGTGGCCCCGTCGATCGACTCGCGGATCAGGTCTGCGTGACCGTTGTGCCGGGCGTACTCCTCGACCAGGTGCAGCAGGATGTAGCGCAGGCTGAACGTCTCGCCGGTGCGCCGCGACGGCTTCACGGACAGGTCGTCCAGCCCGGCGCCGGCGATGATCGCATCGGCCTCGGCGACCATCGCGTCGTACAGCGCCCAGATCTCCTCCGGGCTGTCGTCCCGCGCGCTGTGCCAGTCCCAGTCCCAGTCGGCGTCCCAGTCGACCGAGCGCCACGGCTCGCTCATCGGCTCGCCGAGGAACACCTCGCGGAGCCAGCTGTTCTCGACCAGCGCGAGGTGCTTGACCATGCCGCCGAGCGTCATGCCGGACGGCGGCAGCGCGGTGGCGAGCTGGTCCGCGTCGAGGCCGCCGGCCTTCTGCCGCAGGGTCTCGCGGTGGTAGTCCAGGAAGGCCAGCAGCAGCGTCCGCTCGTCGCCCTGGACCGGCGGGTCGACACGAGTCATCTGGGGTTCCTCCGGGTGATGCAGTACGCCGTGCCGACCGGGTCGGTGAGCACGGTCCAGTCGTCGTACGCCGGCCCGGCGGTCGCGCCCAGCGCCACGTGCCGGGCGGTCTCGGCGGCGCGGTCGGTGCAGCTGAGGTCCAGGTGCGCGCGGACGGCGGGCTCGTCGTCGTCGAGGCGCTGGAGCAGCCAGCGCAGCGGCTGCTCGTCCGGCGGCGCCAGCCGCGCGAACTCCTCGGACACGTCCGGGTCGAGGTCCCAGCCGGTGAGCGCCTGCCAGAACGGCACCTCCGCGTCGTACGCCGAGGGCGGGATGTCCAGGCAGACCTGGTCGACCTGCGAGGCGGTGCCGTCGGGCCAGGTCGCGGGCGGTGGCCGCCGGGCGCGGTGCGCGTGCACGAAGCAGAAGACGAAGCCGCCCGGCGAGCGCAGCACGACGTACCCGAGCTCGTGCCGCACCAGCACCTGGGCGCCGAGCTCGACGGCGGCCTCGGCGGCGACGGTCGGGTTCTCGACGTGCAGGTCGAGGTGGATCCGCGCGGCGCCGTCGGCGAGCGCCTGCACGCGCAGGTAGTCGTCGCCCTCGGGTGGCACGAGCGTCGCGAACTCGCCGTCCGCGCCGCGCCGAGCGGACAGCGTGTAGCCGGTGACGCCCTGCCAGAACTCCACGCCGCGCTCGAAGTCCCCCGGCGCGAAGTCGAGGAAGGCGCTGACCCAGAACGGCGAGGTGCTCATGCGACCGGCTTGTGGAGGACGGCGCTGGTGGGCGTCACGCGGACGTCGTTGCCCTCGGCGGCTGCGGTGCCGTCGACGAGGAGCGTCATGCCGGCAGCGGCGAGCGGCGGGAACAGCAGCGTCACGCTCGGGTTGGCGCCGACGTTCGCGACCGAGCCGCGGCCGGGCGCCGCGACGAGGAGCGTGCCGTCCTCCGGCACCGCGCGCACCGACACCGCCTTGACCAGGCCGTCGCGCGACGTCAGCAGGTAGCCGCGGTCGAACTCCGCCAGCCGCTGCGCGAGGTCCGCGACCTCCACCGGGATGCTCATGTCGGGGTCCCCGCGGAGGCGCGAGCGCAGCGAGCGGCTTCGTGGGGTGAGTTCATGTCCCGAGGCTATCGACCCAGCGCTCGCCCGCCACCCGGGTTTCGCCCGCGCCCGAGGTCAGCTCGGCGACCAGCGCGGCGAGCCGCTCCTCCTGGTCGGGAGGTACGCCGAGGCGCAGGGTGACGTGCCCCGCGTAGGCCGTGTCGAGCACCGCGATCCCGCGGGACCGCAGCTCGCTCTCGACCCGGCCGGCGTCGGCGTGCTCGAGCTCCAGCAGGTGCTCGCGGACCAGGCTCCGCCGCAGCGTCCCCGCGGGCTCGAGCGCGGCGCGGACCACGTCGCCGTACGCGCGGACCAGGCCGCCGGCGCCGAGCAGGGTGCCGCCGAACCAGCGGGTGACGACCGCGACGACGTCGGCCACGCCGGCGCCGCGGAGCACCTCGAGCATCGGCGCCCCCGCCGTACCGGCCGGCTCGCCGTCGTCCGAGGACCGCTCGACGTCGGGGTGGATCCGGAACGCCGAGCAGTGGTGCCGCGCGTCCCAGTGCTGCCGACGCAGACGCTCGACGACGGCGCGGGCGGCGGCCTCGTCCTCGACCCGTTCGAGCGTGCAGAGGAACCGCGAGCGCTTGACCTCGATCGCGGCCTCGGCGCCGCGGGCGATCGTCAGGTAGCTGCTCATGACCAGAGGCCGAGGACCTCGCCGCCGATCCGCACGATGAACGCGGAGACGACGACGATGAAGAAGACGCGGACGAACCTGGTGCCGCGGTCGACGGCGGTGCGGGCGCCGACGTACCCGCCGACGACGTTGCAGATGCCCATCACGATCGCGACCTGCCAGACGATCGCGCCCTGCGGGGCGAAGACGAGGATCGCCGCGAGGTTGGTGGCCCAGTTCGCGAGCCGGGCCTTCGCGGACGCCTCGAGGAAGCTGTAGCCCATCAGCCCGACGAGCGTGAACACGAAGAAGCTGCCGGTGCCGGGGCCGAGCGCCCCGTCGTAGAAGCCGATCGCGAGGCCGGTGGCCATCGCGGCGAGCAGGTGCCGGTGGCCCTGGAACCGCAGCGCCGTGCGCTCGCCGAGCTCCGGCTTGAGCACGACGTACCCGCCCACGAGGACCAGCGCGACGAGCACGATCGGCTCGAACGCCTCGCGCGGGATCCGGCTGGCGACCGCGGCCCCGCACGCGGAGCCGACGAACGCCAGCGCCATGAGCGGCAGGAAGGTGCGCGGGTCGGGCCGGATCCGGCGGTAGTACGTCGCCGAGCTGACGGTCGTGCCGCAGATCGAGGCCACCTTGTTGGTGGCCAGGACCTGCACCGGCGCGGCGCTCGGCATGCCCAGGAGCAGGGCGGGGAGCTGGATCAGCCCGCCGCCGCCGACGACGGCGTCGACGAAGCCTGCCGCGAGCGCTGCGAGACCGAGCAGGGCGAGCACGGTCGTGGTCGGGTCGTCCATCGCGCGCCATTCTCCAAGCCGGCTCCCAGCGGACCTCAAGTGGGCGGCGGTTCAGTCCTCCCACCGAACGCACGACACCGCAACGAACCGAGAGAGAGAACACCATGCACCGCCGTTGGCTGACCCGGGCGCTGATCGCGCTCGCCGTCCCCGCCCTCACCGTCCCGGCCGCCGCGTCGTCCGCCACCGCGGCGGCGTACCCGGACGTCCCGTCCGTCGACGCCGTCGCGAAGATCTACGACCACCTCGACGGTGGCACCGCGAGCGAGAGCACCAGCAAGGTCTACGGGCCCGGCAAGAACTGCAAGCCCGGCAAGGCCATCAAGGGCGCCGGCGCCCGCTCCGCGTCGTACTCCCCGGACTACACGTCCGGCGACCCCGACGTGTACGTGATCGACGGCGAGCACCCGATGGTGTCGGTGACCGCGATGCGGTTCCCGAACGCCAAGGCCGCGATCACGTACCTGCACGGCTCCGACAAGTCCGCCAAGGACTGCGGTGGCGGCGGCACCGGTGGTGGCGGCGGCGGTGGCGGCAGCCACTGCGACAGCAAGATGACGAAGATCAAGTTCGCGCTCGGCGATGAGCGCTGGGGCTACCAGTTCCGGTCCACCTGCCGCAGCGGCGGCCAGACCAGCTCGTCGGTCTTCAACACGCTGTTCGTCCGCAAGGGCCAGTTCGTCGTCTACGCGACGGCGATGTCGATGGACGAGACCGCGCCGTCGATCCCGAAGTCGATCGACCTCACCGAGCTGGCGCTGAAGAGCGTCTGATCCCGGACCCTAGGGTGGAGGGGTGCGGATCGTCTCCCTGCTCCCCTCCACCACGGAGATCCTGTTCGCGATCGGCGCCGGCGACGACGTCGTCGGCGTCACCTTCGAGTGCGACTTCCCGCCCGAGGCGCGCGAGCGACGGATCGTCTCCACGTCGGCGATGCCGCACGGGCTGACCCCCGCGGAGATCGACGCGTACGTCGTGGGCGCGATGTCCCGCGGCGAGGACCTCTACCACCTCGCCGCCGACGCGCTCGTCGAGCTCGACGCCGACCTGGTCGTCACCCAGGACCTCTGCGCGGTCTGCGCGGTCGACGTCTCGGTCGTCGACGACGCGCTCTCCTACCTCGGCTGCCGGGCCGAGGTGCTCACCATCGACCCGCACACGATGGACGAGGTCTTCGCCTCGATCGAGACGCTCGGCGCGGCCACCGGCCACGCCCCCGAGGCGGCAGCGCTGGTCGCGTCGCTGCGGTCCCGGCTCGACGCCGTCCGCGCCCGCGTCGCCGGCCGCCCCCGGCCCCGGGTGATGCTGCTGGAGTGGACCGACCCGCCGTACGCTCCGGGCCATTGGGTGCCCGAGATGATCGAGGCCGCCGGCGGCGAGTGCCTGCTGGGCAAGTCCGGCGCGAAGTCCGAGCGGGTGCTGTGGGAGTCCGTCCACGAGGCCGCACCGGACGTCGTCGTGGTGGCGCCGTGCGGCTTCGACCTGCCCGGCGCCCGGCGGCTCGCCGACGAGCTGGTCGCCTCGGGCGTGCTGCCCGCCGGCGTCCCGGTCCACGCCGTCGACGCCAACGCCGCCTGGGCCCGGCCCGGCACCCGGCTGGTCGACGGCGTCGAGGACCTCGCGGGGATCCTGCACCCCGCCTGACGATCGGGTCGTGTGCCTGAGAACGCGCCATGGCGCGTTCTCAGGCACACGACCCCACTGTCGGTGGCCGCGGCTAGACAGGACCCATGAGCAGCACGACGGGAGCCGACGAGGTCGAGCACTACCTGCGGGCGGTCGTGGAGCGGGAGCCCCAGGTCGGCGAGTGCCTCGCCTGCTTCGTGGACCGGATGGTGGCCGAGTTCGGCTGCGACTCCTCGCTGCTCTGGGCGACCCGCTTCCGCGACCTGCGCTCGCCCACGGCCACCGCGCTCGAGAAGCGGTTCCGCGCGCAGGCGGTGCGCTGCGACTGCCTCGTCGTCCAGAAGGCCTACACGCCGGTGCGCGAGGTGCTGGTGCGCGACCTCCACACCGACGAGCTCGAGCGCCCCGAGCGGATGCCGCCGTGCGCGGGGGTGCGCCGCACCAACACCCGCCCCTGTGCCCACTGGCGCCGCAGCCCGATGGCCGGCTACCCCGACTGACTCGGACGCTGCGCCAGTCCCGCGCCAGGTCGCGGCCGTGCGCGGCCATCAGCATCAGCCCGCCGTCGGGTGCGTCGACGCAGCGCTGACCGTGACCGGCCCGGCGGTTCCATGCCCGCGACACTGGGCACTGGGGCGCCATGGCAGCCGACGGCCCCGACGCGTGGGGCATCCAGGAGCACTGGCTGGACAGCGACGACCAGCCGCAGCGGGTCGCGCCGGCGACGATCGAGCGGCTGCGGGCGGTGATCGGCACACCGCCCGCGGACCTCGACCGCACCGGTCCGGTCGTGACCCGTCCCGGCCGCGACCCCGGCCTCGGACGGCTGCGGGTGACCTGCGAGGACGGCAGCGAGCGAGAGGTCGAGGGCGCGTTGCCCGACGACTTCCCGCTCGGCTACCACCGGGCCCGCACCGAGGACGGCACCGAGCGGCGGCTGATCGTGTCGCCCGGCCGCTGCTGGTTGCCCGACCGGCAGACCTGGGGCTGGACCGTGCAACTGTACGCCGCGCGCTCGTCCGCGAGCTGGGGCATCGGCGACCTCGGCGACCTGCGCACGCTGCGGGAGTGGACCGAGGAGCACGGCGGCGGGTTCCTGCTCGTGAACCCGCTGCACGCGGTGGCGCCGACGACCCCGATGGAGCCGAGCCCGTACCTCCCGGCGACCCGGCGGTTCCGCAATCCGGTCTACCTCCGGGTCGACGAAGTGCCCGGGTACGACGAGGCCGATCTGCCGGCCGAGGCGCTCGCCCGGCTGGTCACCGCCCCGCTCGTCGACCGCGACGCCGCCTGGGAGCTCAAGCGGCCGGTGCTGCTCGCGGCGTACCGCCGCAGCGCCGACGACCCGGAGCTCGCGACCTGGCGCGCGCAGCGGGGCGGCGCGCTGGAGGAGTTCGCCACCTGGTGCGCGCTGGCCGAGGAGCACGGGCCCGACTGGCGCACCTGGCCCACCGAGCTGTCCGACCCCGGGGCCGGCGCCGTCGCGGCGTTCCGGGAGCGGCACGCGGAGCGGGTCGGCTTCCACGCCTGGCTGCAGTGGCAGCTCGACGTCCAGCTCGAGCGCGCGTCCGACGGGCTCACCGTGATCCAGGACCTCCCCATCGGCGTCTCCGGCGGCGGCGCGGATGCCTGGGTGTGGCAGGACGTGCTCGCAGCGGGCGTGACCGTCGGCGCCCCGCCGGACGCCCTCAACACCCTCGGCCAGGACTGGGGTTCGCCGCCGCTGGTGCCCTGGCGGCTGCGCGCCGCCGACTACGAGCCGTTCGTGCAGTCGGTCCGTGGCACGATCGCCGGGGCCGGCGGCCTGCGCATCGACCACGTGATGGGGCTGTTCCGTCTCTGGTGGATCCCGGCGGAGGGCGAGGCCACCGACGGCGCCTACGTCCGCTACCCCAGCGACGACCTGCTCGACATCGTGGCGCTCGAGTCGCACCGGGCCCGGGCCGTCGTCGTCGGCGAGGACCTCGGCACCGTCGAGCCCGGCGTGCCGGAAGCGCTCGCCGAGCGCGGGATCCTGTCCTACCAGGTGCTCTGGTTCGAGGAGGACGACCCGGCCGACTGGCCGGAGGCGGCGCTTGCCACCGTCACCACCCACGACCTGCCGACCGTGGTCGGGCTGTGGAACGGCTCGGACGCCGAGGACCAGCTGGCCTCGACCGGCATGCCGGAGGAGGACGTCGCCAGCGGACGCCAGGAGCTGCTGGCCAAGCTGACCCGCGACGGCCTCGCGGCGGACGCGGTCCCGGCCGAGGCGGTCGAAGCCGCCTACCGGCAGCTGGTGCGCGCGCCGTCGCTGCTGATCGCGCTGTCGCTCGAGGACGCGGTGCTCGAGGAGCGGCGCCCGAACGTGCCGGGCACCGTCGACCGCGACAACTGGCGGATCCCCCTGCCCGTACCGGTCGACGAGCTCACCCGCTCGGCCGAGGCGGCCCGGCTGCTCCGGCTGGTGGCCGGCATCGGTCAGTCGCCGACCCAGAACCCCCGGCCGCCGAACCAGTCGCCGTAGCCGCCGTAGCCACCGGCGCTCGGTCCGCGGGAGCCGAGGTACGAGCCGACGACGGCGGCGCCGAGGTCGTCGAGCTCGGGCGCGACCACCCGGCCGTCGACGCGGCGGGCCATCTGGTCGATGAACCGGGCCAGGCCGGGATCCTCGCCGAGCCGGAAGAAGGTCGTCTGCGCGCCGAGCCGGCCGGCGTTGTCGAGCTCGCGCACGGCGTACGCGACGGTCAGCGGGTGCGGCGGGTAGGAGAAGTACACCTCGCCGTCCGGCTCGAGGTGGGAGGTCGGCTCGCCGTCGGTGACGATCAGCAGCACCGGCTGGGCGTTGGGGTGCTTGCGGAAGTGCCGGTTGGCGAGCAGCAGCGCGTGGTGGAGGTTCGTGCCCTTGTCCCACATCGCGTCGAGCGCGGTGAGCTGCTCGATCTCCATCACCTCGGCGTGCCGGCCGAAGCCGATCAGCTGCAGGTGGTCGCCGCGGAAGCGGGACCGGATCAGCGTGTGCAGCGCGAGCGCGGTGCGCTTCATCGGCACCCAGCGGCCGTCCATCGCCATCGAGAACGACGTGTCGACCAGCAGCGCGACGGCCGCCTGCGTGCGGGCCTCGGTCTCCTGCACCTCGACGTCGTCGATGGAGAGCCGCGGGCCGGTGGGGTCGCCGGCGCGGCGCAGCACGCCGTTGAGCATCGTGCGCGGGACGTGCCACGGCTCGGTGTCGCCGAACGCCCACTCCCGGGTCGCGCCCGAGAGGTCGCCGGCGGCGCCCGCGCGCTGGAGCTCGCGCTGGCCCTGCCGGCCCGACATCCGCTGCGCGACGTCGCGCAGCAGCGCCTTGCCGAGCTGGCGCATCGCCTTCGGCGAGAGCCGGTACTGACCGTCCGTGCCGCGCTTCATGTAGCCGGAGTCGCGCAGTGCCTGCTCCAGCCGCTGCAGGGTGCGGGCGTCCACGGCCGCCTCGTCGCCCAGCTGGCGCGCGAGCGCGTCGAGGTCGACGTCGTCCATGCGCGCGCCGCCGTACGACTGCGAGAGCTGCTCGGCGAGGGTGTCGAGGTCGGCGAGGTCCTGGAAGACCCCGGTGCCGTCGCCGAGGCCGAGGCCCTCCTCGCCGGACATCTGCTCGGACCCGCCCCAGTCCTCGCCGGGCCGCAGCGCCTGCAGGTTGGCGTCCATCCGGGCCAGCTGCTCCATCAGCTGCGGCGACCCGAAGGCCTGCTGGGAGAGCTCCATCAGCTCCTGCCGCTGCTCCGGCGACATCGAGTTCAGCATCCGCTGGGCGGCTGCGGCCCGCTGCGCCAGCGAGTCGAGCAGCTCGTCGATGTTCGACGGGTTCTCGGGGAAGAAGTCCCCGTGCTTCTGCATGAAGTCCGCGAAGTCCTCGTCGGTGTCCTCGCCGCGCTGGTGCTTCTCCAGCAGCTCGTTGAGGTCGCCGAGCATCTCGTTGACGGCGGCCCGGTCCGCTTCGGTGGCGTTCTCCAGCGCCTGCTTCATGCCGGCGAACCGCTGGTCGAGCAGCTCGCGGCCGAGCAGGTCCTTGATCTTCTCGTAGTCCTCGCGGGCCTCGCGGCTCTGCCAGTCGTACGACGACAGCTCGCTCACGGCCGCGGCCGTGTTGGGCGGGAGGTTGTCCAGCTGCATCTCGCGGAACGCCCGGTCGCCGTCGTCCATCATCGCGTCGCGCGCCAGCTGCTTGCGCTCCTCGAGCAGCGCGTGGTCGAGGAGCTCGCGCACCTCCTGCAGCGTGCCGTCCAGGTTGTGCCGCTGGAGCAGGTCGCGGCGGCGCTCCGCCACCCGGCGGGCCAGGTCGTCGAGCCCGGCCTGGTCCCGGCCGCCGCGACGCAGGAACTCGCGCATCGCGCGCTCGGGCGAGTAGCCCGCCATCACGTCCTCGCCGATCGCGTCGAGCGCCTCGGCGATGTCCACCGGCGGGGCGAGCGGGTCGCCGCCGTCGTACCGCTTGAAGCGGGTGCGGTCCTTCATCGGTCCCTCCGCATCCAGACCTGGTCGGGGTACGGCGGGGCCGGCTCGCGGTGCTGCTCCACGAACCCGTGGGCGGCGTAGAACCCGGCGGCCCGCTCGTTGCCGTCGACGTAGGAGAGCCAGAGCGGCTGGTCGCCGTTGGCCTCGACCACCCGCTCGAGCAGGGCCCGGCCCAGGCCGGTCCCCTGCTGGTCCGGGTGCACGTAGAGCTTCCACATGACCTGCCGGCCGTCGTGGCTGCCGAGGTTGCTCACACCGACCAGGCGTCCGTCGTCGTCCTCGGCCACCCAGTGCGGGAGCCGCGCCAGCGAGTCCGCGAGCGCCTCCTCCGACCACCAGGTCGCGAGGGTGCGGGTGACCTCCGCCTCCGAGATGTGCGCGTAGGTGGCCGGCACGACCACGCGACCGAGCTCGGCCAAGGCGCCGGCGTCCGCGGTGCTGCCCGGGCGGATCATCGCCGGCTCACCGTGACCTCGCCGCGGACGACCCGCGGGATCTCGGCGACGGCATCGACCTGCTCGATCACGCGCGCCACGACGTCGGGCGCCTCGGGCGAGTCGACCGAGACGTCGTACGCGATGTGGGTGGTGGCCCAGGTCTCGCCGTCGAAGTCGCCGCCGGCCTCGACGAGGACGCCGTCGACCGGGACGTCCGCCTCCCTGTAGACGTCGTTGAGCACGCAGGAGGCGACGGCGGTGAGCAGCAGGTGGGCGCCGGAGCCGCCGCCCTCGACCGCGATCCCGCCGTCGGTCCACTGGTGCGGCACGACGTAGGTGGGGGTGAGGTCGGCGGCTCGGGAGCCGGCCGCGACCCGGACGTCGACGTGGAGCTCAGCCATAGACGGTCTCCGAGCCGTCGGTGTCCTTCCCGATCTTCCGGGCCAGGTAGAGGCCCTCGAGGGCGAGCTCGATCGCGCCGGCGCGCTGCCCGTCGTTGGTGGCGTTCAGCCGGTCGCAGATGTCGTCGTACAGCTCGGACTCGCCCAGCACCGGAAGCCCGGTGAGGAAGTCCCGGGCGGTGACCTGCTCGCCGGTCGTCACCATCGCGCCGTTCTCGATCGCCTCGACGAGCAGCGCGAAGTCGAGGCCGCGGAAGTGACCGCGGACGGTCTCGGCCGTGGCGGTGCGGAGCAGGTGGGTGAGGATCTCGGTCTCGCGGCCCTCCTCGCCGCTCTCGAACTCGACCTTGCCGCCGAGCACGTCGACCGCGGTCTCGAGGTCGACCGGCCGGGCCACCGCCACGTCCTCGCCCTGGGTGGTCGCGCGGTGCAGCGCGGCCGCGGCGATCGTCTCGGCGCCGGCGATCGCGAACCGCGCCGAGACGCCGGAGCGCTGGTCGACCGCGGACGACTCGCGGAGCTGGCGAGTGAAGCGGGCCAGGATCTCGACCAGGTGGTCGGGCACGTCGGCGACCAGGTGCGCCTCCTGCCGGATCACCGCGACCTCGTCGTCGAGCTCGGTCGGGTAGTGGGTGCGGATCTCCGCGCCGAACCGGTCCTTGAGCGGCGTGATGATCCGGCCGCGGTTGGTGTAGTCCTCCGGGTTGGCGCTGGCCACGACCAGCACGTCGAGCGGGAGCCGCAGCACGTAGCCGCGGATCTGGATGTCGCGCTCCTCCATCACGTTGAGCATCGCGACCTGGATCCGCTCGGCGAGGTCGGGCAGCTCGTTGATCGCGACGATGCCGCGGTGGCTGCGCGGGATCAGCCCGAAGTGGATCGTCTCCGGGTCCCCCAGCGACCGGCCCTCGGCGACCTTCATCGGGTCGACGTCACCGATCAGGTCGGCGACGCTGGTGTCCGGGGTGGCCAGCTTCTCGGCGTACCGCTCGCTGCGGTGCCGCCAGGAGACCCGCAGGTCGTCGCCGTACTGGGCGGCGGCCGCCTGGGAGGTGTGGGTGATCGGCTCGTAGGGGTGCTCGCCGAGCTCGGAGCCGGAGATCACCGGGCTCCACTCGTCGAGCAGGCCGACCAGCGTGCGCAGCAGCCGGGTCTTGCCCTGGCCGCGCTCGCCGAGGAGCACCACGTCGTGGCCCGCGATCAGCGCCCGCTCCAGCTGCGGGATGACGGTGTCCTCGAAGCCGTGCAGCCCCGGCCACGGGTCGCGGCCCTCGCGCAGCGCGGCGAGGAGGTTGTCGCGGAGCTCCTCGCGCAGGTGCTTGTGGACGTGGCCGGAGGCGCGCAGCTCTCCGACCGTGCTGATCTGCGGCTGGGGGGAGGGTGCAGTCACGGCGTTCACGCTACGCCGGGCACGCAAGAAGCGGGTCCGGTCTCCGGTTCGGGGGGCCGGGCGGCGGTTTCCCCGGCCCCCCGGGGAAACCTGACGTTCTCGGGCGAAGTTTCGGCCCAGAACGTCAGGGGTTGCCCGAGAAGTCCGCGCCCCGCGCCCGCCTAGGCTGTCGCCCGTGGCTCTCCAGCAACCCTGCCCGTGCGGGTCGGGCGGGACGTACGACGCCTGCTGCGGCCGGTTGCACCGCGGGGCGGCGCAGGCGGAGACGGCCGAGGAGTTGATGCGGTCGCGGTACGCCGCGTACGCCGTGGGCGACCTCGACCACGTCTTCCGCACCTGGCACCCGCGGACCCGGCCCGACGACCTGGCCCCGGACCCCGCGCTGACCTGGACCGGGCTGACGGTCGTCGCCGCCGGCGAGGACTGGGTGGAGTTCGTGGCGGCGTACGAGCGCGACGGGCGGCCCGGGGAGATGCGGGAGCGCAGCGTGTTCGAGCGGCGCGGCGGGCGCTGGGTGTACGTCGGGCCGGCCGATGACCCCGGCGCTCCTAGGGTCGTGACATGACGCTGACCGCCGTCCCGGACATCGCCGCCCTGGTCCGCGGCGCGCTCGAGCTGGAGACGACCGAGCACGGGCTGCTCCCCCACCGGCTGCCGGCACGGGCCCGCGCCCAGTGCGCCGACCCCCAGCTGTGGATGGCCGAGGCGCAGCCGTCCGGGGTGCGCCTGGCGCTGCGCACCCGCGCGACGGTCGTCGAGCTCGACGTCCTCGTGACCCGCCGCGACTACGCCGGGGCGCCCCGGCGGCCCGACGGCATCTACGACGTCCTCGTCGACGGCGAGCTCGTGGCCCAGGCCAGCGCCGACGGCGGCAACACGATGCTGGTCGACCTGATGACCGGGGCCGGCGAGCTGCAGCCGGGACCGGTCTCGACGCTCCGCTTCGAGGGGCTGCCGGCGGTCGAGAAGACCGTCGAGGTCTGGCTCCCGTACGACGAGCAGGCCGAGCTGGTCGCGCTCCGCACCGACGCACCGGTGGCACCGGCGCCCGCGGCCGGGCGCACCTGGCTGCACCACGGCAGCTCGATCAGCCACGGCTCGGTCGCCGCCAGCCCGACCACCACCTGGCCGGCGTACGCCGCACGCGCCGCCGGCGTGGACCTGGTCAACCTGGGCTTCGCCGGGAGCGCGCTCGTGGACCCGTTCACCGCCCGCGCGATCCGGGACACCCCGGCCGACCTGATCAGCCTCAAGCTCGGCATCAACGTCGCGAACCACGACCTGATGCGCCGACGGGCGTTCGGCCCGGCCGTGCACGGGTTCCTCGACACGATCCGCGACGGCCACCCGACCACGCCGATCGTGGTGGTCTCGCCGATCTACTGCCCCATGCACGAGGACACCCCGGGACCGGCCGCCCCCGACTTCGCGGAGATGGCGCACGGCCGGATCCGGTTCGTGGCCGTCGGCGACCCGGCCGAGGTGGCCGCCGGCAAGCTGACGCTCACCGTGATCCGCGAGGAGCTCGCGCGGATCGTCGCCGACCGCAGCGCCGACGACCCGCACCTGTCCTACCTCGACGGCCGGGAGCTGTACGGCGCGGCCGACCACGACGAGCTGCCGCTGCCGGACGGGCTGCACCCGGTCGCCGCCACGCACGTCCGGATGGGCGAGCGGTTCGCGGCCCTCGCTCTCCGGGGCTAGGGCTCGGGGACCACCGCGACGGTGCCCGACGACTGCTCGGTGACGATCGCGGCGGTCCGCCCGCGCACCAGGCCGGCGAGGGCGCCGCGCCGGTGCACGCCGACCACGACGAGCCCGGCGTCCTCGGCCAGCCGCACCAGCACCCGGTCGACGAGGCCCCGGGTGAGGACCGGCACCGCCGCGACGTCGGGGTACCGCTCACCCATCCCGGCCAGCGTCTCCGCGAGCACCCGGCGCTCCGCGTCGTACCCCTCCTCGTCCGGGCCGACCTCGCCACTGCTCTGCGCGGCGTCCCAGATCACGTGCACGACGCGCAGCGGCTGCTGGCGCAGGGACGCGAGCCGGTAGGCGAAGTCGAGCGCCGCGGTCGAGGTGCCGGACGCGTCCACGCCCACCACGATCCCGCGCCGTACGACGGACTCGGCGAGCGGGCGCAGGACCACGACCGGGCAGACCGGCTGGCGGCTGAGCGCGTGGGCGACCGACCCGAGCAGCAGGCTCCGCACCGGACCGCGGCCGCGCGAGCCGACCACGACCAGGGCCGCGTCCTCCGCGAGCTCGAGGAGGGCGTCGCGCGCGTCGAGGTCGGCCACCACGCCGCGGACCTCGACGTCCGGCGCGACCTGAGCGACGCGCTCGGCGGCCGCGGCGAGCAACTGCTCGGCGCACCGGCGTGCGCCGTCCATCGCCAGGTCGCTGTCGACGCCCGCCTGGTCGAGCCAGAGCAGCGCGGCCGCCCCGACGGCACCGGTGGCGTGCACCAGGGTCAGGTCGCGGCCCTCGAGCCGCGCCTGCTCGGCGGCCCAGTCGACCGCCCGGTCCGACGTCTGCGACCCGTCGACGCCGACGACGATGCTCCTCGGCGGGACCCCGGTCATGCCGGGGACGCTGCCACGCCGAGCGGCACGACCGCCACGGGGCACTGCGCGTGACCGACGACGCCGGCGTCGTCGGACCCGACGACGACCAGGTCCATGCGCGCCGACTCGTGGGCGACGTCGCCGGAGACCGTGCGGGTCCGCACCTCGGGGAACTTCTCGCTCAGCCCCGCGACCGCCTCGGCGACGCCGAGCGCGTCGTCGGGGCTGCGCAGGATCGTCAGCGGGAGGTCGCGCAGGGCGGCCTGCCGGTAGGCGTACTCCACCACCGGGCGGGAGCGCTCGCCGGCGTGCACCAGCACGCCGTTGCGGACGACGCCGGGGTGGTACGGGCGCACCACCACGACCGGGCACGGTGCGTGCCGGGTCACCGAGAGCCCCACCGAGCCGAGCAGGAGGCTGCGCACCGGTCCCCGCCCGTGCGAGCCGACGACCACGGTCGCCGCCCCCGTGCCGAGCTGGTGCAGCACCGCGCGCGGGTCCGCCGTCCAGAGCGCCTCGTGGACGGCCAGCCCGGGCGCGACGCCGTGGCAGTGCTCGCGGGCGTGCCGGAGGATCTCGCGTGCCTCGCTGTGCTCGTGCATCGGCTCGAGGCCGTGCACCAGGGTCAGCTGCCGGTGCTCGCGCACCGCGTGGTCGATCGCCCAGTCCAGGGCGCGCTCGGAGGACGCCGAGCCGTCCAGGCCGACGAGGACCGTGCCCGCAGGAATCAGTGTGGTCTCCATGCCCTTACGGTGCTCCCGGGTCCGGGGCCGGGAGTACCGCCGAACTGCCCGACGTTCGGGACCATCGGCCCTGCCCTCCGGACCACGCCACCCGGACCATGGGGTGCATGAACGAGGCGATCGACCTGACGCGCGAGGAGTGCGAGCGGCTGTTGCGTTCCGGCGTCGGCGGCCGGGTCGCCCTGTGCTCGCCCAACGGCCCCTACATCGTGCCGGTGAACCACTCCGTCGTCGACGACGCGATCATCATCCGCACCTCGCCGTACAGCGTGCTCGGGACCTACGGCCGGGACACGATGCTGGCCTTCGAGGTCGACCAGTTCGACCACGAGCGGCAGCGCGGCTGGAGCGTGGTCGCGCGCGGACGCGCGGAGGTCGTCGTGAAGCCGGCGGAGCTCGACCACATCCGCGAGACGTGGGAGCCGCGGCCCTGGGCGGCGGGCGCCCGGAGCCTGCACCTGCGGGTGCGCTGGACCGAGCTCTCGGGCCGCAAGATCGGGTCCGGCTGGGACCTCGCGGCGGCCCTGCCGGTGCACCGCAGCATGTGACACTGGCGCCGTGCTGCCCGCCTCCACCCGCTCCCTCCTCGATGCGGTCACCGCGATCTCGTCCGACCTCGACCTCCGGGCGGTGCTCACCCGGATCGTCGAGGCGGCCACCCAGCTCACCGGTGCGCAGTACGGCGCGCTCGGGGTGATCGGCAACGACCAGTTCCTGGTCGAGTTCGTCACCACCGGCATCGACGACGACGCGCGGGCCCGGATCGGTGACCCGCCGCACGGTCGCGGCATCCTCGGCCTGCTCATCCACCACCCGCAGGCGATCCGCCTCGACGACCTGACCCGGCACCCGCACTCGACCGGGTTCCCGCCGAACCACCCGCCGATGTCGTCGTTCCTCGGGGTGCCCGTGCGGATCCGCGGCACCGTCTTCGGCAACCTCTACCTCACCGAGAAGGCCGGCGGCGAGTCCTTCACGCTGGAGGACCAGGAGCTCGTCGAGGCGCTGGCCAGCACCGCCGGCTTCGTGATCGACAACGCCCGCGCGTACGGGCTCAGCGAGCGCCGGCGGCAGTGGCTCGAGGCGTCCGCCCTGCTCTCGGAGGCGCTGCAGCCGCCGATCGACCTGGAGCGCGGCCTCGCCGAGGTCACCCGGGTGGCGCGCACCGCCACCGGCGCGACCGCGACCGCGGTCCTGCACCTCGAGGAGGGCAACCCGGTCCACACCGTCGAGGCGGCCGACCCCGACGCGGTGGGCCGGGCGTTGGCGGTGATGGAGGACCAGCCGTGGCCGCGCGCCGACTCCCAGCCCGTCGACGTCGTCCTCGGCGACTTCGCCGCGACCGTGGTGCCGCTGAGCACGCATCTGGTCAGCGCCGCGCTGCTGGTCGTCCTCTTCGAGCCGGACGCGTCGCCGCTGCCGTACGACGAGCGCGTGCTGCTCGCCTCCTTCGCCGACCAGGCCGGGCTCGCCCTGGACCGCGCGCAGGCGATCGAGGACCGCGCCGAGCTCGCGGTCACCTCCGACCGGGAGCGGATCGCCCGCGACCTGCACGACGTCGTGATCCAGCGCCTGTTCGCCACCGGGCTGCAGCTCCAGGGCGCGAGCACGATGGCGCACGCCCCGGAGGTCGTGGCGCGGATCGAGGAGGCCGTCGAGGCGCTGGACGTGACCATCAAGGACATCCGCAGCACGATCTTCGAGCTCCAGCACGTCGGGCGCGGCCCGTCGCTGCGGTCCGACCTGCGCAAGCTGGCCCGGGAGTACGCCCCGCTGCTGAAGTTCGACCCGGTCGTGCACACCGTCGGCCCGGTCGACACCGCCGTCCCGCCCGAGGCCCGCGAGCAGCTGCTGCCGGTGCTGCGCGAGGCGCTGTCCAACCTGGCCCGGCACGCGGCCGCCGACCACGGCGAGGTCACCGTCGAGGTCGACGACCGCGAGGTGCGGCTGACGGTCCTCGACAACGGCGTCGGGATCGCCCCGGACGTCGCCGAGAGCGGGCTGCGCAACGCCCGCCGCCGCGCGCGGTCCCTCGGCGGGTCACTGGAGCTGACGCCGCGCAGTCCGCGCGGGACGTCGTTCGTGTGGCGGGTCCCGCTCCGCTAGCGCGGGTCTCGATACGCCGGTCGCGACCTCCTTCGTCGGTCGCGCGGCTACTCGACCTTTGTGCCAGGATCTCGGCCCGAGCGAGCTCGGACCGAGGGCACTAACGCAGCAGCTTGCTGGCGAGCACCGCCGCCTGGGTGCGCCGCTCCAGCCCGAGCTTGGCGAGGATGCTGGAGACGTAGTTCTTCACGGTCTTCTCGGCGAGGAACATCTGCTCGCCGATCTGCCGGTTCGTCATCCCCTCGGCGATGTAGCCGAGCAGCTTGATCTCCTGCTCGGTGAGCTGGGCCAGCTCCGGCGCGGTGGCCGGTGGGTTGCGCACCCGCTCGAGCACCTTGGCCGTGAGCGTCGGGTCGATGAGCGAGTTGCCGGCGGCGACCTGCCGGATCGCCTCGACCAGGTCGTTGCCGCGGATCTCCTTGAGCACGTAGCCCGCGGCGCCGGCCATGATCGCGGCGAACAGCGCCTCGTCGTCGTCGTACGACGTGAGGATCAGCGCCCCGATCGTCGGGTCGACGGCCCGGACCGAACGGCACACCTCGATGCCGGAGCCGTCCGGGAGGCGGGCGTCGAGCACGGCGACGTCCGGGTGCAGGGCGGGGATGCGGCTGGTGGCCTCGACGGCCGAGCCGGACTCGCCGACCACCTCGATGTCGCCGGTGCTCTCCAGCAGGGCGCGGAGCCCCTGGCGCACCACCTCGTGGTCGTCGAGCAGGAAGACGCGGATCATGGGGCCATTCTTACCGAACCGACGGGCTGATCCGCAGGTACCGTGGCGCCATGGCCTCTCCGCTGGAGTCGGACTTCCTGTTCCCGGGCCCGTCGCTGCTCCTGCCCGTCCTCGCGATCGTCGTCGGGCTGCTCGTGCTCATCGGCGTCGGCGTCTACCTCACCGTGCGGGCGTACCGGCGCTAGGAGCCCGCTGAAGGGACACCACCCGGTCGACGCGGTCCAGCCCCGCCTCGGCGTGGGTGATCCAGACGACCGTGCGGCCGTCGGCGCCGTCGAGCACCTCGGCCGCGAGGTCCTCGGCCGTCGCGCCGTCCAGGTGGGCGGCGGGCTCGTCGAGCACCAGCACCGGCTGGTCCGCGAGCAGCGACCGGGCGATCGCGATCCGCGCCCGCTCGCCACCGGAGACCTGCGCGTGCCCGTCGCCGAGCCAGCTGTCGAGGCCGTCGGGCAGCGCGTCCACCCAGTCGCCGAGACGGGCCTGGCGCAGCGCCCCGTCGACGTCCGCGTCGGTGGCGCCCGGCCGCGCGAGCCGCACGTTCTCGGCCAACGTGGTCGCGAAGACGTGCGGGTCGTCGTCGACCAGGCCCACGGTCCGGCGTACGTCGTCGAGGGCCAGCTCCGGCAGCGTCCGGCCACCGAGCCGTACGGCGCCGCGCGCAGGGTCGACGAAGCGCAGCAGCAGGGCGGCCAGCGTGCTCTTGCCGGACCCGGTCGGCCCGACCACCGCGACCCGGTCGCCCGGCGCGAGGTCGAGCTCGAGGTCGCGCAGCACCACCCGGTCGCCCCAGGCGGCGTCGACACCGTCCACCGCCACGGCCGCACCGCCCAGCGGCGCGGGCTCCGTCGGGCCGGCCACGGCCGGCGCCCGCGACGCCAGCTCGGCGAGCCGGTCCTCGGCGGCGCGGGTGCGGGCGGCGACCGCGCCGGCGTCGGCGAGCCACGCGGCC